>NZ_CP087139.1:1163928-1470357 GCF_045160025.1 Spirosoma sp. KNUC1025 | reverse complement strand
TTCGTATTTGTCGTTGCTACCCTATTTACTGCTTCAGCTACTTACGCCCAAGGCACCTGGGCGGTCGACAAGGCCCACTCTAAAGTTGGCTTTACCGTTACGCACATGATGCTATCGGAAGTGGATGGTCTGTTCAGAACATTCGACGCTAAAATCACCTCGAACAAGCCTGATCTTTCTGATGCTGTCTTTGAATTTACGGGCGATGTCAACAGCATTGATACGGGCAACGAACGGCGCGATGGTGATCTGAAAAGTGATAAATTCTTCGATGCAGCTAAATATCCAACTCTGACATTCAAAAGCACATCGTTCCAAAAAGCTGCCGACAAAAAGTATAAAGTAACCGGCGATCTGACCATGCACGGTGTGACGAAGCCCGTTACAATGGACGTAGTGATGAACGGCCCAATAACAAGTGATAGTCCGCGCGGCAAGCAGGATAAAGTGGGTTTCAAAATGACGGGCACCCTGAAACGCTCGGATTTTAACGTAGGCACCATCCCTGTGGCTGTTGTTAGTGAAGAGGTTGAGCTTAAGGCAAACGGCGAGTTCACCAAACAGGCTGCCGCTACCGCCGACGCCAAAAAATAACAGACATAACATTGGGCAGATTTAGCGTCTATGGATTTTGATTGACTTAACGAGTCCAGGGTCCAGCCATAGAATCTAAATCTGCCTTTTTAGTACGTACCAGTTTAATAGTCTATTGATCCTACAGAATCTAAAGAATACAACTCGTCCGATTTCTTCCCAATCTATGATGAACTCCAGAAGACAGTTTCTCCGGAACACCAGTGCACTTACCCTTGGCAGTCTGGTCGTACCCCAGCTTACTCAGGCGACTAATTTGTTTTCAGCCGTTGCTACTCCACCCATTGGCATTCAGCTTTTCACGCTTTTCGGATTGATGAACGAAGACCCAAAAAGTACGCTGGAAAAAGTTGCTGCGGTTGGCTACAAAGAAGTGGAGTCCGCTTTCAGTTTACGGGGTAATTATTATGGATACACCGCCAAAGAATTCAAAGCGCTGGTATCGGGGCTGGGCATGACCTGGCGCGCTCACCATGCCGGTGGTGCCCCTTTCCGCCCGCGCGCTGCGGCTCCACGTCCTGCCGCCACCGGTGCTCCTGCTGCTGGCGGTCAACCCGCGGGTGGGCAAGCCCCACCGCAACGTCCGCCAATGGATTTCTCAAAAATGCCGCCTATGCTGAACCTGCGCGACAATTATCAGCAACTCGTTGATGATGCTGTAGAAGGCGGACTTTCGTATTTAGTTTGCTCCAGTACGCCGGTCGCTACGGTAGACGAAATCAACAAATCGATTGAGGTATTTCAGAAAACGGGCGAAGCGGCCAAAAAAGCCGGAATCGGTTTTGCCTATCACAATCACTCAACCGAATTCGACCCAGTAGAAGGAGGCAAAACACCTTATGAACTCATCTTATCGCAAACCGACAAAGATCTGGTCAAGATGGAGCTGGATTTAGCCTGGGCAACCAAAGCGGGCAAAGACCCGGTCGAATTGTTCAAGCAGCATCCGGGTCGGTTCCCACTCTGGCACATTAAAGATATCAAGGCCGATAAAAACTCAATAACCGAAGTCGGCAACGGCGTAGTCGATTTCAGACGGGCTTTCGCAGCGGCTAAGACAGCTGGGCTAAAGTACTTTTTCGTAGAACAGGATATGGCTCCAGGAGGCATCGACAGCATCACGACGAGCTATTCAAATCTCAATAAAATACTGGCTTAGCCTTTCATGAACCAACAGTCTCGGGGTTGTTGGTACGTATCTTTCTCCCCTACTGATTATGTGGTCTAAATTTCTACCGCAGCCGCTTACGCTGTGTCTGCACACTATTGTCCTGTTGGGATTGGCGTCCTTTGTGGTACAGGACAATCCGACCAAGCCTGATGAAACGCGCTTTACGCCCGTCGTTGTGGCCGAAGATCTCGATGAGCCGATGGCGTTTGAAGTACTAAAAGACGGTTCAGCGTTTATCATTGAGCGAAAAGGCACATTGAAAAATGTGATCCGACAACCAAAACGGTCGATCTGATTGCGACCATTCCGGTGAATACCAAATACACTTCAGCCGAAGGGCGCGTGTCGGAAGCGGAAGAAGGCCTGATGGGTCTATCACTTGACCCCAAGTTTGACCAGAATCACTGGATTTACTTGTATTACGCCCACCCAACCGAGAAAAAACACATTCTAACTCGCTGGGAACTACGCGACAGCAAGCTTCAGAGCGAAAAAGTAATGCTTGAAGTGCCGACGCAACGCGAGGTTTGTTGTCACACCGGTGGTGGAATGGTTTGGGATAAAGTTGGAAATCTGTACCTGACCGTCGGTAACAATACGGGTAATCAGCAGGCGGCCCAAACTGACGAGCGACCCGGCCGTAGCAGCTGGGACGATCAGGGCCATGCCGGAAATACCAACGACCTGCGGGGAAAAATCCTTCGCATTCATCCCGAAGCCAACGGTACGTATACCATTCCCGACGGAAACCTGTTTCCGAAAGGCACCGAAAAAACCCGTCCTGAAATTTATTCGATGGGGCACCGGAATCCCTGGCGGATCTCCATGGACAGCCAGACGGGTTTTCTGTATTGGGGCGAAGTTGGACCCGATGCAACGAAAGATTCGGAGATTGGTCCGCGTGGTTATGATGAGCTGAATCAGGGGCGTAAACCCGGTAATTTTGGCTGGCCGTGGTTTGTGGGCAATGAACAGGCTTTCCCTGTTTTCGATTACGCCAACCAAAAGCCGCTGGACAAGAAAGACCCGAAACATCCGGCCAATAACTCTCCCAACAATACCGGACTGACCGATTTGCCTCCGGTCGCTCCTTCGTTTATCTATTACCCCTACGCCGTTTCGGAAGAGTTTCCATTGGTTGGTACGGGTTCCCGGTCGGCAACGGGTGGCCCCATCTTCCGTCAGGCTGACTTCAAAGGTGCGAAGCGCCCCTGGCCCGTTTATTTTGAAGGCAAGTGGCTCGCTACTGATTTTTCACGCGGCTGGATTATGGCAATCAGTATGGATGCCAATGGGAATTACAAATCGATGGAGCGGTTCCTGCCGGGGTACCACCCTGTTGAACCCATCGATATGAAATTCGGCCCCGATGGCGATCTCTACGTACTCGAATATGGCAGCAACTGGTTCCGCAAAAGCGATAACGCCAAACTGGTGCGGATTGAGTACAACGGCGGAAACCGGAAACCGATTGTGCAGGCTTCGGCCAGCAAACAGGGCGGAACCGTTCCGCTACAGCTTTCTTTATTGGCGGATGGGAGTAAAGACAACGACGGCGACAAGCTAACGTATCAGTGGAAAGTTACCTCGCCGGGCGTATCTCCGCGCGTGTTTACGACCGCAAATCCATCCGTTACGTTCGACAAAGCAGGCGTTTACACGGCGACATTAACCGTTACTGATCCCAAAGGAGCATCGAACAGTCAGTCGTTGAAAATTATCGCTGGCAACGCGCCCCCCGCCGTTACCATCAATCTGACCAGCAACCAGACGTTCTTCTTCCCGAATCAGCCCATCCAGTATGCGGTTCAGGTTGACGATCAGGAAGATGGCAGTCTGGCAACGAAGAAGATCAACCCGGCGCGGGTAGCCATGAGCATCGATTATACATCAGAAGGATTTGATTATGCCGAAGTCGTTCAGGGGCAACGTAGTGTCGATGCCTCCACGCAATACGCCGTGGCTCAGTCAATTATCAACCAGAGTGACTGCAAAGTATGTCATCAGATCAGCACCAAATCGGTAGGGCCGGCTTTTACAGCCATTGCGACAAAATATAACGGTGACGCCGGAGCGCATGACCGGCTGGTCGCCAAAATACGCCAGGGTGGCGTTGGCGTATGGGGCGACGTAGCGATGCCCGGCCATCCGGCGATGTCGGTAGCTGATGCCGGCAATCTGGTTCAGTATATTCTTCACATCAACGATAAAACGCTGAGCAGCCTGCCCTTGCAGGGAACATACACGGTCAAACTTCCTGAAGGTGACAACGGCAAAGGATCGGTATTGGTACGAGCCGCCTATACGGATCAGGGAGCAGCAAAAGTACCGGCGCAGACATCTGAACAATTGTTGATACTACGTAGCCCTCAGCTGGAAGCATCCTCAGCACAGATCATCCACGGCGCTGACGTGAAGGCAAAAGGTATGGGGAAAGGTGAAAATGTGATTCCTTATACCAATACGTACATCGGTTTTCGGAAGCTGGACCTGACGGGAATCAAACAACTCGAACTAACGGCTGCCGCCCAACGTCGGGAAGGCGCTGCGGGTGGTATGATTGAAGTGCATATCGATTCGCCTACGGGTCCGGTTATTGGGGAATCAATGGTTGAATTAGCCCCCGAAGTCGACATGGCAAAGCTGATGGCGCAGATGGAATCTGGCGCAAAACCAGCCGGTAATGCTGCGAACTCAGCGGGTGGACAATCAGCAGGTACTTCTGATACTAAACCGACTCCGCCCCCTGCCCCACGTAATCCGTTCGCCCGGCCGCCGGTATTCCTGAATCTGAAACCGACCGAAGGGAGGCACGATGTGTATTTCGTCTTTAAAAACAGCGATGCTAAATCAATTCAGCCTCTGATGAGTTTGTCGACGATAAAATTCATGGATAAAGTCAAGGAAGTCGCTAAGGCGAAAGAATAGTTTAAAGGCTCGTTCACCCCTAAATACAAAGAGACGTTGCTTCACTTAAGCAACGTCTCTTTGTATTTAGGGGTAGTTTATGCCAAAATGTTCCGGCAAAAGTTCAGGCATTTTTTCACTTCAGCAACGGAGCTGGAACCGGCCGGAACCTGATATTCCAGTTCAACCGTAGCCGGAAAGGTATATTTCTGTTCCCGCATCAGCGTCAGTACGTCGGTCAGGGGCGTATCACCCTGTCCCCACGGCAGATTTCCTTTTCCGTGCGCCGGCGTCTGCCGGTCTTTAATGTGCATACTGGCGATACGGGTGTGTTTCTGTCGGATCAACCCAAGCGGATCGGGCTGACCAGCCGCAACATAGTGACCTAAATCAAAATTCATGGCATTCCCCGGCGATTGCGCCAGAGCGGTATCCCAGAACGTAGGCGTTTGCTGTTCATGCCCATGATACCCAACACGTATCCCATGCTTTTCGGCCATCTTGCCTAATTTAAGTGTATGCGCGTCGTTGGCTGGATGCTCAAGCGTAACCTGATTGGCGCCTAATGTTTTGGCCGCCCGCATGCCATAGTCAATTTCAGCGTCAGAGTTTTGCATCCCGAACGCGTCCGGTTTGAATCCGTAGATCGTTACGCCCGCCTGGTTATACATTTTACGTACCTGCTCAAACTTCGTCATGGATGCCGATTGCCGCCATTTGGCTACCTCCTCCCGGTACGCCTTCATCTGTGCTTCCATATCGGCCAGTTGTTTCTGCTCATCATCGGTCAGGGTCTGGTTTTCGCGTCGCTTTCTCATCAGCGGAAACATCGCCCGCATATCAACCGAATTCTTAGGAGCACCCGCAAAGGTTTCGGCAGGGCCGCCCATTAATTCAATCGCATTGATACCACTATCCAGCACGTACTGCAAGGTAGCCTCGGCGCTTTGGTCGGGCATATCCCGGAATGAATATGTAATAACACCGATCTGTACACCTTTAACCAGTGAATTTGGCTTTTCACCCAAGCTTCGAACAAGAGTAGGCGCACCAAATAATTTATTGCTACCGACCACGGCCCCCGCAACTAAAGCGGTGGTGGCCCCCAAAAACTGACGACGTGTATGCTGGTTTTTCATGATTATTAACGGGTTTAACAAGCTGTTTCTAAAGCGTACGTAGTTTAATATTGCGGAACCAGACACTGGTATTCCAATCCTGTAAACCAATCCGTCCGCTGTACTTGCCCTTGCCAAACGGTGTATCTTTCAGCTTACTGCCAGCTACACGCTGCTTCCAGTCGGCACTGGTCAAGTCATGCTCCTGAACGACGTAACCGTTCAGCGTAACGGTCAGCTTATTTTTCTTCAGCATGACATCCAGCTTGTTCCAGCTTCCGAGGGGCTGAGGTTCCTGCATACGCACATCGGCAATACCAAACAGATCGCCCGAACTGTGCGGATGTTCAACTTCCTTCTGGTACAGCACATCGTCGCCCACCTGAACTTCCATTGCTGTGTTGTAAATTTTCTGGTATTGGGGGGCTTCCTGAGCAAAGAAAAAGAAACCACTGTTGGTGTATTTTTCAATTTTAAACTCGGCTTTAAACTCAAAATCGCCGGAAACAACGGCATCCGTGATTAAATCACCACTGTCGCGTGGTTTGTCGGTGGCCGTTTTAGGTACGTCCAGATGCAGCACCCCCTGCTCCACTTTCCAGGACGAGGGTACGCCTTTACCGTTGTATTTGTGCCAGCCATTCAGATCATGACCATCAAACAGCAGCTTCCAGCCTTCTTTCTTTTCCTGAGCCGATAAAGTATTAAGTGCCTGAGCCTGTAGGTCGGCGCAGCTAAAACAAACGAGTGAAACAAAAGCAGCTACTTTGACGAGCATGACGGTTATAATGATTGAGTGTACAAAAGGCAGTGTACATTATAAACTCCTCATTAGGCCATAAATAGGCAAGCCTGAAACGCGAATTGTCCAGCCGTAAATGCTTTTGAGAAATGCATGAATTTTCGTACCCGATAACTCAGTATCAGTAGCCTGGGAATTGCTTTATACCTCACCAATATCTGTTAAGTCGACCAAGCCTTTTACCTGCTGTCTTATGAAAAGAAATCTCTGGATCGGAAGCTTACTCACGATTTCAGCGCTGGTCGTTACGTGTACGGCCTCGAAAACAATCCATCAGCAAACGACCCAAACCGACCAGACGGCAACGTCGACGGGAGTCGATTATACCACAAAACCTGCTGTAAACCCTGTAGCTAATCCAGTCCAATTAACACCGGAGCAAAGCCTGCGGTCATTTCGGGTGCCGAAAGGCTATCATATGGAACTGGTGGCCAGCGAACCCATGATTCACGAACCGGTTGCCATTGCCTGGGATGGAAACGCCCGCATGTATGTAACGGAAATGGATACGTATATGCAGGATGCCGATGCAACGGGTGAGCACGAGCCTGTCAGCCGCGTCATGCTTCTGGAGGATACCAATGGCGACGGGAAAATGGATAAAAGTTCGGTCTTTATCGATAAGCTGATGCTACCCCGAATGATCCTCTGCGTAAACCACGAACTTATTGTTAATGAAACCGATACGTACGACCTGTGGAGTTACAAAGATACCAATGGCGATGGCGTAGCTGATGATAAAAAACGAATCTACCACGTTGATCGGAAAGCACCCGGTAATCTGGAACACCAACGTAGCGGCCTGGACTGGAATCTGGACAACTGGATTTATGTGACCGTTGACCCGGTACGTTTTCGGTATACCAACGGAACAATTCAGGTGGATTCGCTGCCAAGCGGTTCTAACGGCCAGTGGGGCCTGACCCACGATAATTACGGACGCTTATTCTTCAGTCGCGGGGGTGGCGAAAATGCGGGATCGGGCTTCCAGATCAATCCGAAATATGGCGCCCTGGAATTCGCTGATGCCTACGACGAAGCGACCTTTAGCCCGGTCTGGTCTATCATTGCCAATCCAGATGCCCAGGGAGGCCCCAAGCGCTTACGTCCTGACAGTACGCTGAACCACTTTACGGCAGGCTGCGGGCAGTCGATTTATCGGGGCGACAAACTCCCGGCCGATCTGGTCGGCGATTACCTGATCTGTGAACCGGTGGCCCGCATTGTCCGACGCGCCCATGTGGTAAACAATCAGGGAAAAACGCAGCTCGAAAACGCGTATAAAGAACAGGAATTCATTGCCTCGTCGGACTTCAATTTTCGACCGGTCAATACGTATACGGGGCCAGATGGGAATCTGTACATCGTAGACATGAACCGCGGCATCATTCAGGAATCGCAGTGGACGCCAAAAGGCAGTTGGATACGTCCGCAGATCGAACGACTCGGTCTGGATAAGCACATCCAGCACGGACGTATCTGGCGATTGGTTCAGGACGGAGCAAAACCTGGTCCAAAACCGCAGCTACTCGATGAGCCAGCCAGCAAACTCGTTACGTATCTGGACCATTCTAATGGCTGGTGGCGCGACAATGCGCAAAAACAATTGATTGTTTTAAATGACAAATCGGTTATACCGACGCTGAAACAAATTGCAGCGGGTCAACAGGCTTCTTTATTAAAAAAACCGGGCGCTCTGGCACGTATTCACGCCCTCTGGACACTGGAAGGCTTAAACGCTATTGATGCTGCGACAATTACGCAGGCGCTTAAGGATGAAGACCCTCAGGTACGCCGGACAGCGATCTGGATCAGCGAACCTGCTGTGAAGAAAAACGATGAGGCCGTAATCAGCCAGATAGCTGCTCTGCAAAATGATCCGAGTATCGATGTGCGGGTACAGTTGCTGGAAACGCTTCATACCAGTACGTCGGACAAAGCGAAGGCCGTAGTGCAGCAGTTATTGGCTCAGAACACATCCAATCCGATGATCACCGCCGTAGAAGCCAGTATTCAGAAAAACAACGATTTCAAACTTTATGGCAGTAAACTCGGTCGGTTTGCCGCCGTTGAGCGGAGTTCTATTTTGAAAGGAGCCGAAATTTTCAAATCACTCTGTTCCTCCTGCCATGGTACAGACGGAAAGGGATTGGCCAGTCAGGTAGCTCCACCAATAGCTGGTTCGAAACATCTGGCCGACAATGAGATGGTGCTTAAGATTTTATTGCAGGGACTGTCGGGACCGGTAGAGGGGAAAACCTACCCAACCATTATGCCATCCATGTCGGATAACAACGACGACTGGATCGCATCCATCGCCAGTTATATCCGTTACGAATTTGCGGTTCCCGTTTTCCCGCCACCGCCAAGCCGTCCAACCAGCCAGACAGCAACGGGCAATTCGGCCAGTGCCCCTGCACGACCGGCAGGGGGTGGTGGATTCCGCCGGTTCCAGCCCATTATTAAACCCGAAGAAGTAGCTAAACTCCGCCAGGAAACTGCGCAACGTACCACACCCTGGACGCTCGACGAGCTGGAAAAAACAGGGCAGTAAGTAGAACCGGACCGTAGCGGGCTTAGTTCAGATACCGTTCGGCAGCATATATTGGATTTTAGCCTGAATGTATTTTGAAATCTCTATCGATGTAGCTACATTCAATCTGATAATCAGCGCATTTTAAAACCAACCTCTACAATCATGAAAAAACTGTATGCTGTACTGGCCGTGGGCTTTGCCGGACTTCTTCTGCTCGCCACGACCACCCGCCCGGTCCAAAATCAGTACGGACTTGTGATTGGTACGCCAACCATCAAATCGATTAATGCGCTGACATTCGGTCCCGACGGCGTACTGTTTATTGGTGATGGCAGAAGCGCATCTGTTTTTGCGGTTGACACGAAAGATGCTGAATCGGTTGACAAGCCGAATGCGGTTGAAATTAAGAACGTTGATCAGAAAATTGCCGCTCTTTTAGGCACCGACGTTAAGAATATCACTATTCAGGATATTGCCGTCAATCCAAAATCGAAAAACGTGTATTGTGCCGTACAGCACAGCGACGGCACGCCGGTTCTGCTGAAAATTGAAGGCGACAAAATCAGCCCTGTGTCGCTGAAAGAGGTCCCCTTCTCTATAATGGCGTTGACAAACGTTCCTTCCGAAGATGCCAAAGACCGGCGGGGTGAATCGTTACGTATTGCGGCCATTTCGGATATGGGTTATGCCGATGGCAAGGTGCTGGTTAGTGGATTATCCAATCAGGAATTTGGCTCTACGTTCCGTAGCATTCCATTTCCGTTTACCAACGCGCAGGACCAGGCTTCGCTTGAAATCTATCATGCCGCCCACGCCAAATACGAAACCATGGCCCCTATCAAGACGTTTACGACGACTGAAATAAAAGGCAAGAAGTACCTGCTGGCTAGCTATACCTGCACACCACTGGTGCTGTTTCCGATGGACGAATTAAAAGCCGGACATCATGTAAAAGGACGTACCGTAGCGGAAATGGGAAGCGGCAACCAGCCGCTGGACATCATTACGCTGAAGAAAGGCAATGAATCGTTTCTGGTTATGGCCAATTCAAACCGGCCTGTGTTTAAAGTACGGCACAAAAATCTGGAGGCTTACCAGGGTTCGTTGACAATGCCCGTTGCCGAAAATTTCGCGACGGCTGGCGTAGATTTCGTGTCGTTACCCCTGACAAACGTCATCCAGCTCGATAAACTGGATGATACGCGTATGATTCTGCTTCAGCGTCGCTCCGATGGTAACCTTGATCTTTGGACGTCCAGTGATCGGTATTTATAAACTTCACCGTCAGATACTTGTCAGGCTATGCGCGTTGTGTAGCCTGATTTTTTTTATTGCCAGTCTATTTACCGCCTGTCGTCAGCCCGAAAAGAACTCCGACATCCTGATACGCTGGGACGGCAAACGAGCAACTGGCATTTCTATACCCAGTGAGTTAGTCCAATCCATTGCTGCCGATTCGCTGGACAAACTACTGTCGGTACGTTTGGCCAATCAGAAGACCGCCATTGCCGGTCAGTATCAACTGATAGGCGATGACGTTGTTTTTGAGCCCTTAATTCCGTTGACGCGGGGACTACATTACGTAGTGTGGCTGAAAAACAAGCAATTGGGTGAAGTCATGGCGCCAGCTTTAGCGACGAATGACAAACCTGAACTGCTGGCTGTTTACCCTACGCAGGATTCGCTGCCCGACAATTTGCTGAAAATCTACCTGCATTTTTCGCGGCCCATGCGGGAAGGCCAATCGCTGAAGTACGTTGCCTTACTTAAAAACAATACGGATACGTTGCCGGGTGTATTTCTCAACCTTCAGCCCGAACTCTGGAATGCCGACCGAACTACACTAACTCTGTGGCTGGACCCCGGACGTATTAAACGCGATTTGCAACCGAACAAACAATTAGGAACGCCTTTGCAGGGAGGCAATCGTTATCAACTTGTCGTTTCTGCCGACTGGCCCGATGAGCAGGGCGCTACGTTAGGTAAGCCAATTTCCAAATCGTTTGTAACGTTTCAACGGGATAGCCTGTCCCCTAATCCGAAACGCTGGTCAATCCACAGACCGCAATCCGGCAGCATACAACCGATGGGGGTATCGTTTGGTGAAGCTCTTGATTACGTATTACTTACCGAAACGTTACACGTCATTCAGGCTGATAAAAAATTGGTTTCGGGAACGTGGCAGATTGGAGAGAACGAAAACCGAGCCTGGTTTAAACCTACTGCCAGCTGGCAGCCCGGCCAATACACGTTACGTATTGAAAGTCGACTGGAAGACGTAGCGGGTAATAACCTCAACCGCCTGTTCGACCGGGATATAACCCGAAAGGATCAACCGGCTACATCTCATCCTTTTGTCGACCTACCTTTTGTTACCATTAGTCAGTAGGAATTAGTCATTTCGCTTCGCTGTCGTTGGTCATTCACCATTAGCTAAATAGCTAACTAACGTGCGCATGATATTGGGTTCTCGTACCCGTATTGTGTGGACTGTTTACCAACCCGTTGGATTCGGAACACAAATGGTCTCTACTGACGTTGGCTCAACCTGTTATGAGAGTGTTGGTTTGGGCGTGTGGTGTCGGTTTCTCAAAACCGACATTTGGCGGCAGCAATCCGTGTCGGTTTTGAGAAACCGACACCACGAAACCCGACTTGACTAGTTACGCCCAAACTTTGGTGCCTTCTGTGCAGTTGCGGCACATTTCGATTTCGGAGCGAGAGCGTAGTAAGGTTTGCCGAAAGTTTTGATAAGCAGCGCCCTGCCAGAGATCAGCAAAGGATTGTGTTTGCAGATCGCCCATTCGATGATGGGCGTCCTTATCGAAACAGCAGGGAACCACAAGGCCATCCCAGGTAATAACGCAGGAGTGCCACATTTTCCAGCAGTGATCACCGAAGCCATTTTTGATCCGATACGTACCGTCAGACTGGGTGGCATACCGACTATACTGGTCTATGGTTGGCATCAGATCAGAACCGTGTTCGTAATCATAAATCTGGGCCGTTTTCAGACCTACTTCATCGACTCCTAACTCGCGGGCCAGTTTTCTTACTTCAGCAATCTGATGCTCATTGGGTTTTACGACCAGAAACTGAAACACAACATGGGGCGTCCGGGATTTCAGTTCCTTTTTCCAGCGCAGAATATTTTTCGTGCCTTCCAGTACCTTCTCCAGCTTTCCCCCTACCCGATACTGCTGATAGACTTCCTGAGTGGTACCATCAATGGAAATGATCAAGCGGTCAAGCCCAGATTCTACCGTTTTGCGGGCATTTGCATCTGTCAGATAATGGGCATTGGTGCTGGTGGCCGTATAAATGTTCCGATCAGTAGCGTACCGTACCAGATCCAGAAATTGCGGATGCAGATAAGGCTCTCCCTGAAAATAAAAGATCAGATACAGGAGCGTTTCGTGAAGTTCGTCGATAGTACGTTTGTAAAGTTCTTCGCCCAGCATCCCGGTCGGGCGGGTAAACGAACGTAAGCCACTGGGGCATTCGGGGCAGCGTAAATTACAGGACGTTGTTGGCTCAAAAGATACAGACATTGGCAAGCCTCGCTGTGCAGGTCGACCGGTTTGTCTGGCAACGTAATAACTCGACAACACCTTCAGCGCATTAGCTACGCGTTTAGGCGTCAGTTTCGACGCAAAATTAAGGCCATCGGCTACGTTACGATTCATGTTTACAAAGGTACATCCGAAAGTGCTCAGGAAACACGTTTTTCAGAATACGGACAATGATGCTGGCAGACAGGTAAGCAAGGTTCGCTCAGGGCTTCGTCAGCTTCCAGATGCGGCACTCATCTTCGTCAAAAACAATTTCTCCGGCAGGTATTTCCGGAATAACGCTGGATAACTTACCTGTCATACTGGCAGCAAAAGCGTAGCCCGGCGTAGACGTGTCCGGCGTAGATTCGCTATGCCTCCAGGCAATGTAGTTCGTTCCGGCATCGGGAGCAACCAGCCATTTCGTTTCTTTGCCAGCAATTCCAGGCCAGATCTGTTCGGCAAATGCCCGTATTCGGCCAATAGCGGCAAACTGATCGGCATTCTCCCCCATACGAATGGTTCGTGAGTCACTTTGTCGGGCTGCCGGTCGTCTTCTATCCGAAAAACGTAAAGCTTGCTATATTCTTCATTAGCTCCTCGTTTTTCGTGCAGATTACGTACCTCAAAGCCTAACCCAACGTAGCTTGGCATATCGGTCAAAAACAAGGCCGTGAAATACCGGAACAGATTGCCCGTTCGATAAAACTCATCAAAGCGGGGATCATCTTTATCGGCGGTTATTACGGTAAAGTTCGGGGCAAACCGGCGCGTTTTCAGATGCGAATAGTAATCCGCAAACTGACGCTTAAATTCCGTGGAGCCCACCACCATCGATTGCAAATCACCCAGCGTCGAGTCGGCTTCTATGGCTTCCAGATGGTCACATTCGTCGCCGTATCCCATGGTATTGGGCGGAGCCAGGAACGTCTCGGCAAAAAACGCAAAGTAAGGTACTCCATGCCGCTGTACGTATTTTTTGATCGCTCGTAGCGGATCATAATACTCATCAATGACGGTTGGTACGCCCTCCGGTCGCATTTGTACGTGAGCCATGTCGCCCCGCATGAAATCGAAATTATAAGCTCGCTGGCAATCAGCCACTTTCCGGCAAATGTATTCCCAGGCGGGTAAATTGGGCCGGTTAAAATCAAGCTCCCAGTTCTGGTTGTTGTCTTTCGATTCATAGAACCGATACCGCGCCAGCGGACCAAATACCCTCGACATCGCTTCAGGTTTATCGAAAGCGTACTGATACCAGACTTGCCCGAAGTCGTCAACGGTATAATCGTTTTCGTCAATATGCAAGCCGCGGTAGGGCGGGGCCATCGTCATCGGTAACGTTTCGAAACCCTGGGCCGTGAGATGCCGGATCAAGGCAACCCGGCGGTTCAGTCGCCCAATGTAATCATGCGGCTGACCGAACAAGATTCGCAGGCGCTTGTCGTCGGTCAGAATCGCCATATCTGTCGAAAAAAGATGTCTTTTCCACAGGTTAAGGGCGTACCGTCTGCTGAGCCACGAAATTTCAGAAACTGCCAGATGGCTTCTTCAACGTAACGATATACCAGACTGGAATGATCGGCCAGATTGGCTGGTTTCCCTGCTTTTTCATCCCGTTGCACCCATTCGAACAGGTTAGGGCAAGCCAGTACCATTTCCGAAAAACGGTCCGTATGCGGAATAACATCCATGCCCACCGTGCGACCCATGGCGTGCAGCAGATTGACGACTACTTTAAGCTGTTTTTCAACCGAATCGAGCGCCGGAACGTAACGAGCCAGTTCTACATCGAAAAACTCAGGATTGATCTGCCAGCTTACCATGCCGTACAGACTCCCCACAACGCCCGGTTCCCAAATAGGTAATAAGTGAATACTATCGTGGCTGGCAGGTAGAGTCAGCACGTAATCAATCACATTCCAGAACGAGCCTATGGTCCGGACGTTAATGCCTACCATATTGCTCCGTTTGAGCCACGACCCATCCTCATAATTTCTTACCGGGCTGGGGATGGTTTCCGCCGGGTTCAAGGCATGCCGCAACGTATCATTACCCAGTCGTTTATGGAGAATATCCAGCGTCTGATAAACAGAAAACCGCACGGCATCCTGTGGCAATAACCCGGCAATAAACGATTGACGGCCCATCTGATAAGCTTCAGTATGGGCCAGGTATTGTTGATACCATTTGTCTTGTAGATCAGTGATAGACGTTGACATAGGGCAAATGTAAACCCATTTCACAAAACCAAACACATCTTCTTCGACCACCCTGATAAGGGCAAAACCTTACCCAACAACCAAATTCTTTACCGTCAGTCGGTGTGTGGATAATAAAAATAAGGAAACGTCCTGGCTATTCGCTTATGCACCGCACCTAGTACGTTCGAAGCACCTTTAGCCGGTGATTTTTATTCAGACGGATGTGTGGATTACTAATAATGTGAAACAGGGCACCGCTCAGAACCAGCGCCCCAACCACTGGAAACGTATTGCTATAAATTCCACGATTGTTCACAACGTCGGCCAGCAAGTACACTCCGCCGGCAATGGGAAAGAGCGTACCGGCTGCCGTTATGAACGGAATTCGACGATGAAGATAAACAGTTTTTACTTCATCGAAACGAAACGTAACGGGTTCATCGCGATTCATCACTTCATTGGCCATTAATACGCTGAACGTACTGTCGGTTACATCATACAGTTCCTCACGGTATTTTTCACCCCGCGCTTTAAAATGCATTTCGTCACCAACGAAAAACCGGTATCGGCGAAACCCGCCAAGCGTATGGTTTACATCCAGAGCCAGATACCGCGACGGTCTTAACAGGGCGGTATAAGCCGTTCCTCTACGTTGCAGGAGTTGTTCGGTCGTAAGCGTATCCTGCGGCTGTGCACAGACGACCGTTGTGAACAGAAAAAAAGGAAAAATTAGGTGGGAAGTAGATACCATACGGCAGGTAGGTTTACTTAGGTTATAAATCATAAACGATGAGCTTTGTTTGGATACCTGTCCGCTAAAATCACCATTTTAAACAACATTTAACAAATGATCTCTTATCTACCTTTGCGGACATGATTACAGCAAACCGACTCAGAACATTTACAGAACAAATTTTTATAGCCATCGGCTGTTCCGAAACGGATGCCCGCCTGGCGGCTGACGTACTCGTTAGCGCCGATCTGCGGGGCGTCGACTCACATGGCGTTGCCCGGCTGCCGGGTTACGTCCGGCTTTATGATATTGGCCGTTTGAATCCGCAGCCGCATATAAAAGTGGTACACGAAACGCCATCCACGGCGGTTGTTGATGGCGACCGTGGCCTGGGGCTGGTGGTTGGCCCGTGGGCGATGAAGGTGGCTATCGAGAAAGCCCGTATCGCTGGCACGGGTTGGGTGGCTGTACGCAATTCCAATCATTTTGGCATAGCGGGTTACCACGCCTTGCTGGCGGCAGAGCAGGATATGATCGGACAGGCCATGACTCACGCAGCCCCACTCGTAGCCCCCACATTTTCGCTGGATAAATTACTGGGAACCAACCCGATAGCTGTAGCGATTCCGGCCGCCACCGAACCTACGTTTCTGGCTGATTTTGCCTCTACGGCCGTCGCTTACGGAAAGCTTGAAATACTTCAGCGTAAAGGGCAGGACATTCCGCTCGGCTGGGCACAAAATGCGGATGGACAACCTACCACCGATGCAAATGCCATACGTAACGGTGGGGCACTGCTTCCACTCGGCACCGACCGCGAACACGGCTCCCACAAAGGCTATGGGTTAGGCGCGGTGGTCGATATTTTTTCGGGCGTACTGTCGGGAGCAAACTATGGCCCCTGGGTCCCGCCTTTTGCGACAGCTGGGTTTATGCAGGCGAATGAAGGCGTGGGTATTGGAACGGGGCATTTTTTCGGGGCTATGCGTATCGACGCGTTTCGTCCGGCCGGTGAGTTCAAAATTCATATGGATACGTGGATTCAGCGGTTCCGGCAGGCTAAGGCCGTTGAGGGGCAGCGGGTGCTGATTCCCGGTGATCCAGAGCGCGAAATGGAAGCAGAACGGTTAGCCACTGGAATCCCGGTGGTAGAGCCCGTTATAAAAAGTCTGAATGAGTTGGGCGAGCGGTTTGGCGTAACCCTGTAATGCAAACTTCCAGTCAATTAGTTAGTTTCTAATTAGGCGGACTACGGTTCGTATCACTTAATACGGCTTATAAATGAATTATCGAAAACTTGGCAAAACAGGGTTTACCATTTCCGAAATCAGTTTGGGTACCTGGCAGGTGGGGGGCAAATGGGGCGATCCGTTTAGCCATAGCAATGCCGACCGCATTCTCAACGAAGCAGTTGATGCCGGAATTAATTTTATCGATACGGCCGATGTGTATGGTGATGGCGAAAGCGAAAAAGCCGTCGGGCGACTCGTGCGTTCCCGAACCGAGCGAATTTACGTAGCGACAAAATGCGGCCGTCGCCTTCGGCCACACACCAACGAAGCGTATCAGCCTGCCGTATTACGTGCTTTTGTGGAGGATAGCCTTCGGAATATGGGTCTGGAAACACTTGATTTGATTCAACTGCACTGCCCGCCTACGGATGTGTATTACCGACCAGAAATTTTTGAGGAATTTGATCGCCTGAAAGATGAAGGAAAGATTCTAAACCTGGGCGTAAGCGTAGAAAAAGTGGAGGAAGGTCTGAAAGCCATTGAGTTTCCGAACGTAACGACGGTCCAGATTATCTTTAATATGTTTCGGCAACGCCCGGCTGAGCTGTTTTTCACCGAAGCACAACGTCGCGACATCGGTATTATCGTTCGGGTGCCGCTGGCAAGTGGTTTATTGACGGGGAAATTTAAAGCAGACACCGCTTTTTCGGCAGAAGACCACCGCAACTTCAACCGCGAAGGAGCCGCTTTCGACAAAGGTGAAACGTTCTCGGGCGTAAACTACGAAACGGGCTTAGCCGCCGTTGACGAACTGCGGTCTGTGTTTTCAAACGACGGTAATTTAGCGCCCGATGCACTACGTTGGATTTTAATGTTTGATGCCGTAAGCTGCATTATTCCGGGTGCTTCCAAACCTGATCAGCTACCCTCCAATCTGGAAGCAACTCAGCGCCCCGCATTGGCTTCTGAACAGATGGATGCGGTGAAACGTATCTACGATGAACGGATCAAAAACCCAGTTCATTATTTATGGTAAGTGTTCAGTTTCCAAAATAGACCAAAAAGCCTACGAATCGGTTTGAATAGATAGCGGCTCAGTATGTCCTGTCTGTGAAGTCAGGTTTGAGAACCTGACTTCACAGACAGGACATACTGATGAATAAGAGTCGGATTTTCTATGGAAGAAGTTATTTTCCAAAATAGACCTGAAAGCCCAGACTTATATTCAGGGCTTTAGGAATGTTGGGCGTCAAGGCATTCGTACTGCCTGCCACGAGTGAATTGACTACTCCCGTGTTTCCACCCGTGTAGGTCAGTGCAAAATCAAAACTTACCGACCTGTTTATGAAAAAAGCGACCCCACCTGTTAGTCCATAAAGCGCATCTGCACTAGAGCTGGATGAGTTATTGCTCGATACGGACGTATTGATTACACCGACTGATCCACCAAAAAACGGTTTTATCTGAGACGAACCGATATAGTACCGTAAAAAGGGCGATATACCGATCTGCGTAATGTTGGTGCCACCTGAGCCGACATAAAAGATTGGTATTCCGGCTCCTACTACCAGGCCGTCGCTTACAAACCAGCCGTATGCTGGCTGAAGGCCAATAATTGTACCTGATCCACCCGAGGTTGGAATAACAATATTGCCGACCTGTACACCAGCCAAACGTCTGCCTTTTTCCGTTTGCGCCATTACGGTTGATAAGGCAATCAATACAAACGCAGATATCAACAACGCCTTCTTCATTGTTATCATTTAGTTGAGTTAGTATAACCACAACTCTATGAAATAGCCAATAGTTTATAGTAATTCACTGAATAATAACAAAAAAAGACCCAGCCAGGAGCGGGTCTTTTTTTGTTTTAGCTATCGTAAACTTAATCCTTACTACGGCTACCAGAACACGAATCGATAGACCTGAACCAGCAGATCAATGACCATGTCCGCCGGGACCACGTCTTGGCCGACGCGTTGAATCACCAGGTGTGATATGATGCGTCGTGTCGCCAGGCGCGTGAAAATGAGTCGAATCCCTGGGTGGGTGATGATGCGTTGAGTCGCCAGGTACGTGATGAGCAGAATCGCCAGGCATATGCTTCGGTCTGCCGCTTACTTCTTTCACAAACGTACCATCTGCATTAAATACCAGTAGCTTTACAACGCTACTGACAGTGATTGCGACCAGATAGCGGCCCTGGTCGTCTTTTCTGGCATCCTTGATAGTGGCTCCAGCATAATTTGTGCTGATGTACGACGTAACGGCGGCAGGCAAAGTCGAAACATCTACGGTGGTTAGGTTATGCGGCCCGGTAACGGTTCCGCTCGTCACTGAACTCGACCGCGCCGATCCGTCGGTCGTAGTCGGATCAACCGCATTGTTGTTACAGGCATTTATCCCCACGACCAAAGCCACCATGCAACTGAACACAAAGAGTGTTTTCATAAAACTAATGGTTATTGTTGTTAAATAATGAAATAGGAGAAAGCCCCGATGGCTTTGTTCATCAACCTAATCCTCCGTACGCCATGAGTATTAATACTGTTGCATTTCCTGAAAAAAAGATGACAAAACCGGCAAAATCGCGTAAATGGGGGCTATCCTCCTGAAAAGAGATTAAAAAGTAGATAGGTAACCAAGGATCTCTTTAACAGATTAGGCACTTATCTCTGCTTTTCAGATCAACTGCTGTCAACGAATAATTAGGCAGTATGTTATGTATTCTGAGTTTACAGCGTTTTATTTGCAAAGTAACCCTCCACCCGGTATTATATTTGGCTAGTGTGCCCTTAGAAAATACATTGTTTCATGAAAAAGCAAAAAACCAATCAGTCTCAGTCGCAGACACTTAATGGGATGACCCAATCGCAGGGTCAGCTTTCTGCCAACTTTTCTTTTACCGATTACCAGACTGAGAACTTTTTTGATGAAATGTTTGCCACTGAAACGCAGGTGCGATCTGGCTATCTGCCTTTCCGCGAACGCGTTGAGCAACTGACACGGGAAGATCTGATTGGGCGTCAGCACGCAGCCGAACGGGCTTTAATGAGTATGGGCATTACGTTCAACGTCTATTCTGAAGGCGAAGGAACGGAACGTATTATGCCCATTGACATCATTCCGCGCGTGATTGAATCGGCCGAATGGAACCGGCTCGAAGAGGGCCTCATTCAGCGGATTAAAGCGTTGAACATGTTTCTGGATGATGTGTATAACGAGCAGAACATTCTGAACGAAGGCATTGTCCCCCGCGATCTGATTGAATCCAGCAAATCGTTTTTAACGCCTTGCCTGGGCGTAAGACCGCCTAAAGGAATCTGGTGTCATATTACCGGAACCGACCTTATACGGGGAGAAGATGGACAGTTTATGGTATTGGAAGACAACCTTCGCTGTCCGTCGGGCGTTTCGTATATGCTTGAGAATCGGGAGCTTATCAAACAGACATTCCCTGAAGTGCTGGTTAAAACGGGCGTTCGACCTGTTTCTGATTATCCGACACGGCTGCTTCAAATGCTTCAGTTTATTGCCGATCGGCCCAACCCTACCGTGGTGGTACTGACGCCCGGCATTTACAATTCCGCCTATTTTGAACATTCTTACCTGGCTCAGCAGATGGGCGTCGAACTGGTCGAAGCCCGCGATCTGGTTGTTTCGGGCGGGTACGTTAAAATGCGAACCACAAAAGGGTTTCAGATTGTGGATGTTATTTATCGACGTATTGACGATACGTTCCTTGACCCGCAGGCATTCAATCCGGATTCGATGATTGGGGTGCCGGGTATTTTTGATGTTTATAAAAAAGGGCGGGTAGCCCTGGCAAATGCACCCGGTACGGGTGTAGCCGATGATAAAGTGATTTATGCCTACGTACCACGTATCATCAAGTATTATCTGAACGAAGAGCCAATCATTCCCAACGTGCGTACTTATATCTGCCGTGAAGAGGAAGATTGCAAATACGTATTAGAGAACATTGAGCAACTGGTTGTGAAAGAAGCCAATGAAGCCGGCGGCTACGGAATGTTGATCGGGCCTAAAGCGACGCCTGAAGACCATGAGCTGTTCCGTAAAAAAATTCAGGAAAATCCGCGTAACTACATCGCTCAGCCAACTATTTCGCTGTCGAGAGTGCCTTGCCTCGTGGGCGATCATGCCGAAGGAAGACACGTAGATTTGCGGCCTTACATTCTTTATGGAGATGGGGTCAACGTGATTCCTGGTGGTTTGACTCGGGTTGCTCTTCGCAAAGGGTCGCTCGTTGTTAATTCGTCGCAGGGCGGTGGCGGTAAAGATACATGGGTATTATATTAAGCAGCCGTAAGTCTATTCAGTTTAGAGTCGTAAATGGTTAATTTGAATGGCACGAATACACGGCATTATACCGAACAGACTTCCGCATTTTGAATACACTTTTTACCGCATAAATCGTTGTAGATAAAAATAAAGATTTCTATGCGGTTGGTTTATACTATTGGACTTTGGGGCCTGTTTCTGGGGGTAGTGCTTTGGCCTACGCTTAGTCGGGCTACACACGTACGAGCGGGGGAGATTACCACGAAACGAATTTCTCAAACTTCGCTTACCTATGAGATTACATTTACAGCCTATTATGACGAGGTAAAAGGAAAGCAGGCAGCGGATCAGGCTACTGAATACACAATGTGTTTTGGCGACGGGACAACCGCGGTTGTTAAACGCCGGGAACCTCGTACGTATATTAATGGCCGTACCTCCTCGATCAACGTCTATAAGATCGTTCATACGTACCCAGGGCCAGGCGCCTATACCATCGGTATCACCGTACCTAACCGAAATAAAGACACGCAGAACTTACCGCCACCAGGCAACTCTGATCAGATTCGTTTCTTTGTCTCGTCTACCATTTATATCAATGCGGCTCTGCTGACCAACTCAACACCCGTTATGCTCAATCCTCCTCTGGATTCGGGACGGGTGGGCCAGAAGTTCTGCCACAATCCAGCCGCTTTTGATGCCGACGGTGATAGCCTGGCTTTCCGGCTTAGCGTTCCAGCAACAAGCCTGACTGACAACGGATGTAGCGGTCGGGCAATACCTGCATACCAGGACCCTACTCAATTTAGTACGTCCAGCGAAGCCGGTGGGGCACCTACCTTTTTGATCAACCCCTCCACGGGTGAACTCTGCTGGGATGCCCCCGGCCGGGAAGGTCAGTACAACTTCGCCTTCATCGTTGAAGAATGGCGAAATGGGGTGTTGATTGGCGAGATCACCCGCGACATGCAGATCATCGTCACTGACTCGCCTAACAAGCGACCCTTAATCAATCCCATTCCCGACCTTTGTGTAGAGGCCGGTACGCTCATCAACCAGCCCGTTACGGCTACTGACCCAGATGGTAACCGGGTTATCATCAACGGCTTTGGGGGCGTATTCAATGTCGGGCCCGATGGGGCACCGCTGGCGCCTGCCGAGCTGATTCAGCCTGCCTACGCCCAGCTAACCAATGGGGGATTGACCCAGAATCAACCTGCTACGGCTGTTTTCCGCTGGCAAACCAACTGCACTCAGTTGCGGGACCAGCCTTACGATGTCACCTTTAAAGTCACCGACGTACCAGCCAGAGGTACGCCTTCGCTGGTTTCTTTCCAGACGTTCCGGATTCGGCTGGTGGGTCCTTCGATCAAGAACCTGACAGCCAGAGCCACCGCCACTACCAGCGGGCGAGCCATCCAGCTAAGCTGGGATGCGTATACCTGTGGATCACCGGGCACTACCATTAGCATCTACCGCAAAGAGGGTTGCGAGCCGATCACCATCCCTGCCTGTACGACAGGACCGCCAGCGGGTTACACAAAAATCGCGGAAGTGCCTTCGACGGCAACGACCTATACCGACACCAGCAGTTTGCGCCGGGGTGTTAGCTATTCCTACCGGGTTGTGGCTTTCTATCCGGATGTGAACGGAGGCTTCAATGGGGGCGCCAGTATTGCCTCCCAGCAGGCTTGTCTGGAATTACCCCTGCTGGCACCCGTACTGACCCAGGTGACGGTTGACAGTACGTCAGCTCAGCGGGGTCAGATCACCGTACGCTGGACACGGCCCCTGGGCTTGAATCCGGGGGATTTGCAGGGCCCCTATCAGTATCGGCTTCAGCGCGCTACCGGGTTGGCGGGTACCGACTTCACGCCCATCGCGACCATCAATACGTCGCTACAGGCTGGAGTGGCCGATACGGTCTATGTTGACCGGGGCAGCTCGACAACCGCTCTGAATACCGAGACCAATGCTTATCGCTACCGGCTGGAGTTTTACTATACGAGCAATGGTCAGCTGACCCGGCTCGACGTGACCGACCCGGCCTCGTCCGTCCGCCTGGCAGCCGCGCCCGCCAACCGCCAGATCACCCTCACCTGGCAGGCCAACACCCCCTGGAGCAACGATAACCAGACCCACGACATCTACCGCAGCCGCAGCGGACCCAATGGGCCCTTTAACAAAATCCGGGAAGTGCAGGTCACCACCCCCACCTACACCTTCAATGACGATGGCAGCGATACCTTCCTGGCCGACGGCAACACCAGCCGGGTGCTTTCGGCCGATTCGAGCTACTGCTACCGGGTTATGACCCGAGGCCGCTATACCGACACCCAACTCACCCGACTGGGCATCCTGACCAATTACAGCCAGATTTTCTGTGCTTCTCCTGGTGACACGACCAAACCCTGCCCACCGGTGCTTAGCCTGGATTCACTCAACTGCGCCAGTCTGAGCCCCGAAAGCTTCTGTGATCAGACCAGTTTCACCAACAAGCTGAGCTGGCGGCCCACTACGGGTCCTACCTGCGATGCCAACATTGCCAGCTACAAGATTTATTATGGTCGCTACCGGCAGGATACGCTCAGTGCCCTGACCAGTGTCAATGCCCCCACGCTTACGTTTGAGCATGGGAGCCTGACGACTGTATCGGGTTGTTACTACGTAACGGCGGTGAGCAAGCGGGGGCTGGAGAGTGGTCCTTCCAACAAGGTCTGCAATGATGCCTGTCCCAGTCTGGTGTTGCCCAATGTGTTCACCCCCAACGGGGATGGCAGGAATGATCAGTTTGTACCCTTCAAGTGTCCCCGATTCGTGGAGCAGATCGAGTTTGTGGTCTTTAACCGGTGGGGGGCCAAGGTCTATGAGGTGACGAGTGCGAGTCTGGCCTGGGATGGTCGCAGCAAGGAGGGGGTGGAGCTGCCCAGTGGTCTGTACTACTATCAGGCCACGGTACACTACGCCCTGGTGGACCGCAACGCCCCTCCTCAGGTGCTCAAAGGCTGGGTACAGATTCTCAGAGAAAACGTTACGATCCGATAAACGAGAGAAGGCCGGTTTTGAACCGGCCTTCTCTGTTATTTCATATTGTGATAAACTGTCTGAACATCGTCGTCCTCTTCGATTCGCTCAATAAGTTTTTCTACGTCGGCGGCTTCGTCATCCGTCAACTCTTTATAGTCGTTCGGAATTCGTTCAAATTCAGCCTGCTTGATGTCGAAGCCTTTTTCTTCCAGAAATTTCTGAATGCTGCCAAAAGCGGTGAACTCACCGTAGATGATTAGCTGGTCAGTGTCTTCATCATACTCAATTTCATCACCCCCAACATCAATCAATTCGAATTCAAGCTCTTCCTGATTGACGCCTTCTGCCGGAATCCGAAAGACCGACTTACGTTCGAACATAAAGTCCAGCATGCCCTGCGTCCCCAGGCTACCGCCGAGCTTGTTTAGATAGCTCCGAACATTAGCGACCGTACGGTTGTGGTTGTCGGTAGCCGTTTCGATGACGAGTGCAATGCCGTGTGGCGCATACGCTTCATATACGATTTCCTTATAATCTTCCTGCTCTTTCGATGAAGCCTTTTTGATGGCACGATCCACGTTTTCTTTCGGCATGTTAGCCGCTTTAGCGTTCTGGATCACCGCCCGCAGACGGCCATTTGAGTCAGGGTCAGGACCGCCACTTTTGACAGCCATGACAATATCTTTACCAATTCGGGTGAAGGTCTTGGCCATTTGCCCCCACCGCTTCATTTTGCGCGCCTTCCGATATTCAAACGCTCTTCCCATTGTTTTTACGATTTTCGGTATCCAATATCCGGTTTATAGTTGACGGCAAGTCAGTGTCTGCACGACCGTTTATATAAACCAAATACCAAGCCCCTATACTTGTTGCTCAATAACTTCTGAATTCAATACTGAAATATCTACCTGACCACGTAGCAAATCCTCAAAGGTTTCGCGCTGACGAATAAGATAGGCCGCTCCTTCGTATACCAGCACTTCAGCCGGACGCAGACGAGCATTATAATTGGATGACATGCTGAACCCATAGGCTCCGGCATTCTCAAACGACAGAACATCCCCCGGCCGAACTTCGGGCAAGGTGCGGTCTGTTGCGAACGTATCCGTTTCGCAGATGTAGCCGACCACAGTGTACATTTTGGGGTCGCCCGCCGGGTTTGAAATATTTTTGATGTCGTGGTACGCATCGTACATCATTGGTCGGATCAGGTGGTTCAATCCCGAATCTACCGCTACAAACGTACGGGTTGGGTTTTCCTTGACAATGTTGGTTCGAACCAGTAGATGACCGCTTTCGCTCACCAGAAATTTACCCGGCTCAAACCATAGCTCCAGGTTACGCCCGTATTGCTGGCAAAACTTCTGAAAAGCAGCCGATACCTGACGGCCTAATTCAGCCACGTCCGTAATATGATCGCCTTCTTTGTAAGCTACTTTGAATCCACTGCCAAAATCAATGAATGTCAGGTCAGGATAGTCGCTGGCAAGGTCGAATAATACGTCGGCGCCTTTCAAAAAGGCATTCGCGTTTTTGAAGTCAGAACCCGTGTGAATATGTAAGCCAGCTACCCGTATCTGATATTTTTCCACAATGGCGCGCATGGTAGGCCGTTGCAGAATGGAAATGCCAAATTTAGAATCGGCGTGGCCTGTCGAAATTTTAATGTTGCCACCTTCGCTGATGTGTGGGTTAATCCGAATGCTAACCGGCACCTGACTCCCGTACTGCTCACCAACCCATTCGAGCAGCGGCAGGCTGTCGACGTTCAGTTGCAACCCTAGCTCAATGGCTTCCCGAATTTCGTCGAAGGATACACCACTGGGTGTAAACATGATCTGCCCCGGCTCAAATCCGGCTAGCATCCCCATTCGGGCTTCATTGACCGAAACCGAATCCATTTCAACGCCCTGCTGCCGCATTAATTTTAGAATCGATACGTTCGTGAGTGCTTTCGCTGCGTATTTTATCCGTAGATTAACACCGGTAAAAGCGGACCGGAGCAAGCCAATTTTTTCAATAATTTTGTCAGCGTCATAAACGTACAGAGGTAAACCGAACTCCTCGGCGATTGTCAGTACGTCGACCCCCTGAATTGTGTATCGTTGGTTTGAGAGTTGCATATTTTCAGTAAACGAGCCGCAAAATTACGCCATCTTCCAGCATGTACAAAATTCATCTGCTACTGTTATTACTCACGTTATCAGTTCCCTTCAATCTGTTTGGGCAACAGGCATCGGTAAAGAAGCCTGCCGCTGCCCGAATTGCCTCAAATGCGGCTGCCAAATCCATCAATCTGCAATCGGGACCGATGGTCGGGTACTCGGAAATGCGTGAGGTAATGCTTTGGGTACAAACCAAAAAAGCAGCTCGTGTGCAGATACGTTACCACGAAACTGGTAAACAGACGCCTGTGCATCTGACCAACGAAGTTCAAACCAACCGGCAAACGGTTTTTACCGCCCACCTGCTCGCCGACCTGGTGGAACCCGGCAAAAAGTACGAATACGACCTGTTGATAGAGGGCCAGAAGGTGAGCCTGCCCTACCCGACCCAGTTTCAGACCCAAAATCTATGGCAGTGGCGGACCGACCCACCGGCGTTTCGGTTCGCCGTCGGAAGCTGCACATACGTCAACGAACCTGACGTCGACCGGCCCGGCAAGCCCTATGGCGGTGGTTATGAAATTTTTTCGGCAATGACTGCTCAAAAACCAGACTTCATGATCTGGACCGGCGACAATACGTACACGCGTGAAGTGGACTGGAACACCCGCTCGGGCGTATTAAGGCGCTATACCCACACCCGCTCATTGCCTGAAATGCAGCCGCTGCTAGCCAGTACGCACAATTACGCAACCTGGGATGATCATGACTTTGGCCCAAACGATGCCGATCGCTCATATTGGCTCAAACCCGTTACGCTCGAAGCCTTTAAACTGTTCTGGACGAACCCGAACTACGTTTTTTCGGAAGGATGCGCGGGTACGTTTTTCTGGAACGACTGCCAGTTTTTTCTGCTTGACGACCGCACATTCCGGGCGCCAAACGATATGCCAGACGGCCCCGCCAAAGATTATTTTGGCGAGAAACAAATGCAATGGCTACTCGATGCGCTGACATTCAGCCACGCTACGTTTAAGTTTATCGTGACGGGCGGTCAGATTGTAAATCCAACTAAAGCTTTCGAAAATTATTCTACTTACGGCACCGAACGTGACCGTCTTTTTAAAGCCATTAGCGAATCAAAAATTCCGGGGATTTTGTTTATCACCGGCGACCGTCACCATTCCATTTTGCATAAGCTGGACCGCTCGGGTACGTATCCGCTTTATGACCTGACCGTTTCACCCCTGACCTCTTCTGTTGCACAGCCCCGCGCTGACGAACTCAAGCAGCCGACTTATGTTGACGGTACGTTGGTTACAGAGCGAAATTTTGGGCTGTTGAGTGTCAGCGGTCCGAGTAACGACCGGGTGCTGAACATCAAGGTTTTAGACCAGAAAGGCACCGAACGCTGGAGCCGTGATCTACGCGCCAGCGAATTAAAATGAGTAGTTATGCGGTTGGCCATGGTCTTCTTAAGCAGTCGTTGACCATATTCATATAACTTCACTAATCCAACTCCTTATTATTCATGACTATACAGGCATTTCCTGACCACGATACGCTATCACAATATACAGCCGAACACATAGCGGCTCTCATCAATCGGAAGCCCGATGCGTTGCTGTGCCTGGCTTCGGGCGATACACCTATCGAAACGTATCATCGGTTTGTGGCATTGGCTCAGGATGAACGCGTCGATGTAAGCCGCTGTACGTTTGTGGGTCTTGACGAATGGGTTGGCTTTGGCCCCGACGATGCCGGAAGCTGTTCGTTTTACGTGTTTCGTGATCTGTTCACTCCGCTGAAGCTGCGTGCCGATCAGATTCATGTTTTTAACGCAAAAGCCGATAATCTTGCGGCTGAATGCGCCCGTATTGACGCGTTGATTGACGCACGGGGTGGGTTGGATTTATTGCTTGTGGGGATGGGTATGAACGGCCACATTGCGCTGAATGAGCCGGGAACTCTCTTCAATTTGGGTTGTCATGTCGTTGAATTGGCCGAAAGCACCAAAACCGTAGGTCAGAAATATTTTACTCAGGAAACAACGCTTACGCAAGGTATCACCCTCGGCTTACGGCACCTGACCCAAGCCCACGAGGTCATTTTGATGGTGAGCGGGGCTAAAAAAGCCCCTACTCTGCGTGATGCTCTAAAAGGGCCAGTCAGCGAACAGCTTCCGGCCAGTATTCTGCAAAATCAGCCCAACGCGCAGGTCTGGATAGACGAAGCCGCCGGAAGTTTGCTTTGAATGTAGGCTTTATGGGTTGAAGTTTGTAGTTTAAGGTTCACGGGCCGATTTCAGGATTAACGTAACGCGCCTGAACCCATGAATTATCAACCTGAAACATAAACCGTCAACCTGTTTGCCTACTACGTCTATCTCTCTACAAGCCCCTGCTTCCCGTCGAACGGAAATTCTGGCCGGTATCTCAACGTTTCTGGCCACGATGTACATCATCGTTGTGAATCCGGCTATTTTGAGTCAGTCGGGTTTGCCGTTTAGTGGCGTAGTAACCGCTACGGTACTGCTGTCTTTTTTTTGCAGCTTAATGATGGGGCTCTATGCCCGCAACCCGATTGTGGTTGCGCCGGGCATGGGGATGAATGCATTCTTTACGTTCACCGCCGTAAAAAGCCTGGGTATTCGCCCGGAAGTTGCCTTAGGTGCCGTTTTTTGGGCCGGTACCTTATTTTTGCTTCTGTCTGTATTAAATGTCAGGTCTGCCATTGTCAGAATTATTCCACAGCCCATCCGGTACGCGGTTTCGGCTGGCATCGGTTTGTTTATTACGTTGATCGGCTTTGAAAACGCTAAGTTCATCGTAGCAAATCCAGCAACATTGGTCAGCATTGCCCATTTCAATGACCCCATTATCCTGACATTTGTGTTTGGATTACTGCTCACGGGCGTACTCGTTGTCCGCGACGTACCGGGCGCTATCATCATCGGTATTGTGCTGACTACCGTAGCGGCCTGGCCCATCGGGCGTTTCTGGGGCGATGCGTCGGCAGTTAATTTCGGTCAGAAAACACTGGTCAATTTTCAGGGTATTCTGGCCGCTCCCGATTTTTCACTGATTGGGAAATTAGATCTGATCGGTTCATTATCCTGGTCGCTCTGGCCGGTTATTTTTGCCTTTGCCTTTACCGATCTATTCGACAGTCTTTCCACCTTTGTGGGCGTAGCCGAAGCGGGCAATCTGGAAGGTCCTGACGGTCAGCCACGAAACCTGAATCAATCACTTCTGACCGATGCCGTAGCAACAACCCTGGCTGGTTTGCTCGGCACAAGTCCTGGCACAGCCTATATCGAATCGGCAGTAGGCATTGCGCAGGGTGGTCGAACCGGGCTGACAGCCATTGTTGCCGGCTGCTGCTTTCTGCCGTTTCTGTTTCTATCGCCGTTGTTGTCGATTATTCCCTCGATAGCTACGGCCCCCGCGCTGGTATTGGTTGGCGCATTCATGATGAAGCCCGTTACCCGTATCAACTGGACACAATTAGATGATGCCCTGCCCGCTTTTCTGGCTCTCGTTCTGATTCCGTTCAGCTATTCGATCACGCAGGGGTTAATTTGGGGGTTTCTGACCTGGACGATCATCAAAGTTGCTGTGGGCAAACGTACCCAAGTACCACTCGGCTTATGGATTATCGATATTTTTTGCGTGCTGGCCTTGACCGCCGGACATTAGTTTAACGCTTTATCAGGAGTATATGAATAAACGGCTTTCGATCCCGACATTTCTTTTCATCTTTTCCCTTATTTATTCCTCTTCCGGTTTTGCCCAACGCTACAAGCCTAAGCCTATTACGGGTTTATTAGGTGCGTTCGGCGCTGAAGTCGCTCTGGTGAAGGAAACACTAAAAAAGCCCAAAACGATTGTAGTTGATGGCGTTACGTTTACTTGCGGACGTATCGGCAAACAACGTATCGTTGTGGCCGAAACGGGCATTGGGAAAGTTAATGCCGCCATGACCACAACGCTCATGCTCGATCATTTCCGGCCTAAGCAGATTTTGTTTACGGGCATTGCGGGGGGCACAAACCCCGATCTGCAACCCGGTGATATTGTCATTGCCGGCCAAACGGCGCATCACGACTACGGCTCGATTACTGATAAGAACACGCCAACGAGGCAAACGCGCAACGCGATTACCAAACAGTTTAACCCCGTATATTTCCCGGCCGATTCGATGCTGATGCATTTAGCCGAGAACGTAGTAAAAACGGTAAAGCTGGAAGGCATTCCGCTGGCGTCGGGCGGTGTATCGGATCGCCCCGTCAAGGTAATAACGGGTACGGTCGTAACAGGCGATGTATTCGTCGCTTCGCCCGAAAAAGGAAAAAGCTTACGAGCTGATTTTAAAGCCGATGCAACCGAGATGGAAGGAGCGGCCGTAGCGCAGGTCTGCTATCAGCTTCAGGTGCCCCACCTCATCATTCGCAGCCTGAGCGACCGAGCCGACGCCGAAGCCCATATTGCGTACGACAAGTTTTATCCCACAGCCGCCCGGAACTCCGCCAACGTAGTGATTGCCATTGTGAAAGCGTTGTAAAGCTTTCTGAACACAGAAATGCCGGGTAATTTCGACTCTGACATCAGCTTAATGAAAACCGGGGATGTAAACAGTACAGCGTATTCCTCGTTCTCATAAGTAGAAGAAAGCATTGCCATTAGAAAAGCTTTCTTTATAGTTAAGGACCACAAACCCCTTTGTTTTGCTAGTTAACACCTTATCATCAACAACGTCCAACCCTTTTCGATCTTTCTGGTGGGCGGGCTTCGAGTGTACAGACCAACTTAACTGCTTTGGTAACCGCGTTGATTTACTCCGTCAAACGGGGCATCTGCAACTACTTCAGGAAGATTACGAACGGCTCGACGCCTTCCGAATACGTACCGTACGGGAAGGTATTCAATGGAGTCAGGTCGAAAAAAGAGCATATCAATACGACTGGAGCGTAATTGAACAAATGCTGACGGTAGGTCATCGGCAGGGAATTCAGCAGGTTTGGGACCTTTGTCATTTCGGCTATCCCGACGACCTGACACCCCTTCACCCCATGTTTGCCCGGCGTTTTGCGGCTCTTTGCCGAGCGTTCATCCGCTTTTATCGCGACCGTTATCCCGACGAAACATTGATCATAACCCCCATCAACGAAGTGAGTTTTATGTCGTGGCTGGGGGTGATGTGCGCGGTACGTCGCCTTACTGCACAAAGCAGGGATGGGAAGTAAAGCTGGGGCTGATGCGGGCGTACATTGAAGGGGTTGCGGCCATGCGGGAAATCGACCCGACTGTTCGTATCCTGACAACGGAACCTTTGGTGCAGATGGTACCGCCTTTAAACGCTACTGAACAACAGCTTATCAAAGCTGCTATTTCCGACGAAAATCAATTTCAGTCGGTCGATATGCTCGCTGGTTATATAGCTCCCGAATTAGGTGGCTCGCCCGATTACCTCGATATTATCGGTTTTAATTATTACTACAACAACCAGTGGATTGAAGGAACAGGTACGTTTCTGGGCTGGAATGATGCTATTCCGGACCCACGCTGGCTTCCTCTTCGGCATTTGCTCACAAAAGGATATCGGCGCTACAACCGGCCTATTGCGCTGACTGAAACCAGCCATCCGGGTATTGATCGGCCTGTCTGGATTGATATGATCGGGCGGGAATGTGCAGCGGTTGTCAAGGCAGGCGTACCTCTCTGGGGTGCCTGTATCTACCCAATTGTTGACCGTCCCGACTGGGATCACCTCGATCACTGGCACCGTTCGGGGCTTTGGGATGCTGATTTATCCATGAATCCGCCCGGTCGGGTTTTGTATGAACCGTATGCTAACGCTTTGATACAGACACAAATGCGCCTAAAAGATGTATCTTTCGAAACAGATCCACTTTTGAATTTGTAGCATTTGATACGCCGGATGACATGCTGGCAGAATTACGAAATAATCAGCGTGCAGTCGACCGGGAGTTGACGAGCGTAACAGATTGTCAAAAGATCAGTATTGTGACCGTAAAATCTGCTATACTTGAGTTATTAACGCGAATGGCTTTTACTCTGAATTTTATTTAAACGCTACTTCTGTCAAAACGGTGTAGATCATGAAATTACAACTCGTTATTACCTGCCTGTCAATCCTATGTCTGCTTACGGTGGCGTGCAAGTCAGCAAAGACGGCGGGCATTTCATTGACAAACACACACTGGATTCTGGTCGAAGTAAATGGCCAGCCCGTAATCCATGCGGGTTTAAACAAAGAGGCTTCTCTTCAGCTCGCACCCGAAGGCAATAAACTTACTGGCTCAACTAGCTGTAACCGAATGTTTGGTACGTATACGCTATCCGGTAACGAAAAAATTCAGTTTAGTGGCATCGGTTCCACCCGAATGGCATGTCCGGATATGAGTACGGAAACTGCTTTTTTGAAAGCTCTGGAAGCAACCAATTCCTATGGCATTTCCGGAAAGGAATTACTGCTGAAAAATGACAGGAATGTAGTGGCTCGTCTACGCGTTGAATCGTTTTAAGGGCCACAATCGCTACGCTGTTAATCCATCAACCACCTTCCTCTTTTTTATGAAATCACTCACTACGTTTCTTCTGCTTTTTGCCTTATCAGCTACGCTGTTTGGCCAGAAACTTAAACCTGGTTTTGATAAGGCAGAGTACATCGAACTTCTCAAAGTATCGGCGCAATTCGGTGGCCCTTCCTACATCAGTGCTTTTCCGAAACCTCAGCAGTATGAGTTTGTTTACCGATCTCCAATTGTTGGGCTGGAAAACATGTGGGATTTATGGGCTAATAATCAGGGCGTTGCCGTTCTCAGCCTTCGCGGTACAACGGCCAATAGCGTAAGCTGGCTTGCGAATATGTATGCCGCTATGGTACCGGCTAAGGGCGAGTTACAGCTTAGCGAAACGGACAAATTTACGTACGATCTGGCTTCGCACCCGCAGGCAGCTGTGCATGTAGGCTGGCTAATCAGTACCGCATTTCTGGCAAGAGATATTCTCCCCAGGCTGGACTCCTGTTACAAAAAAGGAATTAAAGATGTGATTATCATGGGACACAGTCAGGGCGGAGCTATTGCTTTTTTATTGACTGCTTACCTGAAAAGCTTACAAAAGCAGGCCAAGCTTCCGGCCGATATTCAGTTTAAGACGTATTGCAGCGCAGGACCCAAGCCCGGCAACCTGTATTTCGCTTATGAATACGAAGCCGCTACCCAAAGCGGCTGGGCGTACAATGTGGTAAACTCTGCCGACTGGGTGCCCGAAGTACCGCTGACCGTACAGACCGTCAATGATTTTAATCCGACTAACCCGTTTGCGGGCGCGCCTGCCATGATAAAAAAACAGAAGTTGATTAAGCGAATTGCCCTGAAGTATGCTTATAACAGCCTGAGCAAGCCATCACTGAAAGCGCAGAAAAACTACCAGAAGTATCTGGGTAAAATAGCCTCCAGTACGGTCAGAAAGAATTTAAACGGGTACGTACCGCCCGAATATTACAATAGCAACGACTACGTCAGAACCGGTAATACAATTGTGCTTTTAGCCGACAGCGCTTACTTTCAGAAATACCCCGACAGCAAGGAGAATATTTTTATTCACCATTTTCATCCGCCTTATCTGAACCTGGCCGAGAAGTTGCCTGATAAATAAAGTATTCGTCGGGAAGGTGGAGCGCCCTTGGCAGAGTATCAATTCTATAGATACAATTGCACCATCTTTTGCCAATCTTCGGCCTGATGCGCCCGGCCATCCCACATAAATAAGTCGTGGTTTATATTTTTATTCCAAAGCGTTTCGCTCAGGGTAAGATTACTGTGCATAAATGGGTCCTCTACACCGATGGTAAGCACAATATTCATTCGACGTAAATGGTCCAGAACGGTATCGTCGGTCAGATTGGGCAGAAAGTGATTCGGGCTGTGGAAATAAATCTCCTCATCGTAATAATCGTCGAATAACCCGCGAAACTCGGCTACGGGCTCCGACAGACTGTACCGCCCGCTGAAAGCAACAATTTTGCCAAACCACTGCGGATGCCGGAGGGCTATATTCACAGCATGGTAAGCGCCCAGGCTACAGCCATGCGAAATCATAAAAGGCTGAGGATTTTTAAGCCGGGAGAAAGGTAATATTTCGTTCAGAATGTACTGCTCGTACTGCCCATGCCGTCGGATGCGGTCGGAGGGGGAAGCGTACCGATTATAAACGCTCTCCCGATCAACACTATCGACACAAAACAGTTGCAGCCATCCGTTTTCCAGCTGTTCAGCCAGAGCCTGAACTAGGCCCAGATCTTCATATTCATGAAATCGGCCGCGACGCGTTGGGAAAACAAGTACACGCGCACCAGCATGCCCAAAAATGAGCATTTCCATGTCACGATTTAGATTGGGACTGTACCATTTATGGTACTCACGAAGCATATCGGTAACTTTAAGTGCTCGTGAAATTGCAACATTTACCGCAAATTATAGCAGAGAATGAGTGAAGAAATTGTTAAAATTTCGGGACTTGATGCAACGCATTTTGCCATGCCTGATAGCCTGCCGGACTTAGATGTAAACCATCTTTTTCGAAGAATTCCGGACGGGGCTGCCCGTTGGGCCCCAGCAGGGGCGTTGTCATATCCACGTACTGATAATTTGCTTTTTGCTCAATCTCTTTTTGAATCAGTTCATTAGCGTACCGAATCTGACTGGCGATTCCCCAGCGTACGGGGCTGATCTTTATGGACAGAAAGGAAACAGATACGTCGGGCATCCATTTGTTCATTTTTTCGGCAAAGGCACAAAAAAACAGATAGACTTCTTCGGCATGGCGGCCGTCGCCCAGATCGTTATCCCCCGCATAAAACACGACGGATTTAGGCATGGCGGGTACGAGTAACCGCTCGAAAAACCAGGCACAAGCTGCCAGCGTTGACCCGCCGAATCCTAAATTGACCGTATTTATCTGCGGAAAATCTCGCGCCAGTGACGCCCAAAGTCGAACAGAGGAACTACCATAGAAAACAACTCGATCTGTAGCCGGTGGCAGCGAAGCCAGTTTACTTTCCAATTGCCGCACTTCGGCTTCATACCAAACCATACGCTAACTAACCTTACTGGCTTAAACGGATTGTAGATGTTGTTTTTATTTCAGTAGTTATTCCCGCACTTGTCATCCATTTACGGATAATATTAGCCAGTGGCCGGAATTCAATCAGAAAACCGTCGTGTCCATACAGAGAATCGATTTCTTCATAAACAGCATCCGGAATATGACGCGCCAGAAACTGCTGTTCGGAGGGCGGAAACAACAAATCCGAGCGAATGCCCACTACCAGTGTACGAGCTTTAATCTGACCTAGTGCATTCAGAATACTCCCCCGATTTCGGCCCACATTGTGCGAATCCATCACCTTGGTGAGCGTCCAATACGTAAAGGCATTGAAACGATCCGCCAGTTTTTCGCCTTGATAACGCTGATACCCAGCGGCCTTATAACCATCCAACTGCTCGTTGTTGTCCAGCGCCTGCGTAAACCCATACGTATCATAGTTCCGGTACGAAATCATCGCCATGGCCCGGGCGGCTTTCATGCCCGCCTGCCCGGCATCGTCCCGTCGTTCAGTCCAGGTGGGGTCGGCTTCAATAGCCATTCGCTGTGCTTCGTTGAAGGCAATACACCAGGGCGACGCTACAGCACTGGCAGCAATCAGCACCAGATTACGAATCAGATTGGGCTGGAGAATAGCCCACTCAACGGCCTGTTCGCCCCCCACTGATCCGCCAATACAGGTGTGAATGGTTTCGATGCCCAGTTCCTGACGTAACAAATCCAGCGTACCAACAATATCGCGAATGGTAAGTGCCGGGAAGTCATGGTAAAACGGCTGCCTGGATACTGGACTTATTGACAGCGGCCCCGTTGAGCCGTAGCAGGAACCAAGCACGTTTACACAAACAATAAAATACTGTTCGGGATCGAAATACTTGCCCGGGCCAACCATACCGCCCCACCAGTCACCTGCATCAGCGTTTCCCGTTAGGGCATGACATACCCAAACCACATTCGATTGATCTGGATTGAGGGTGCCGCGTGTGGTGTAAGCCAGCCGGAAGCTCGGCAGGCTCTCGCCCGATTCAAGCGGGAACGAATATTTATAATCGAAATACTGGAGGCTCAATTGAAAAAAGTTTACGGTTTAGGGCTTACTGTTTAATACATCTAGTAAAACAGCAAGCCTAAACCAAACCAAAACTACGTCAATACCGGCTCTGCGATTTGGGCAAACGCCTGTTCAAAGTCGGCTTTAATATCATCAAAGTGTTCAGTACCCGCCGAAACACGTAGCAGACCCAGTTCAACACCGGCGCTGGCCTGGTCCTGTTCGCTAAGTTGCTGATGGGTAGTAGCCGCCGGGTGAATAATGAGCGTTTTGGAATCACCCACGTTGGCTAGATGACTCACTAATTTCAGGCTGTTTACAAACCGGTCAGCCGCGTCTTTATCACCTTTTACCTTGAACGTAAACACCCCACCAAAGCCCCGTTTCAGGTATTTGTTGGCAAGGTCATGATAGGGACTGGTAAGCAGTCCCGGATAATTAACTCGTTCAACCTGTTCGTGCTGTTCGAGCCATTGAGCCAGCGCCAGCGCATTCTGTACCGTTCGGTCGACACGTAGCGACAAGGTTTCCAGGCCCTGCAACAGCAGAAATGAGTTAAACGGACTGATAGCCGGTCCCCAATCGCGCAGACCTTCAACGCGGGCGCGAATGATGAACTGGATGTTCCCAAACGGGCCACCAACGCCAAAGACATCGCTGAACACCAGTCCATGATACCCTTCCGCTGGCTCGCTGAACTGCGGGAATTTGCCGTTACCCCAGTTATAGTTACCACCATCGACAATTACCCCACCAATGCTTGTACCATGACCGCCAATCCATTTGGTTGCCGACTCAACCACTACGGCGGCTCCGTGCTCGATCGGGCGGAACAGGTACCCGCCTGCGCCGAACGTATTATCGACAATCAATGGTAAGTCATGCTCTTTGGCGAGCGCAGCAAAGGCATCGAAATCAGGGACGTTAAATTCGGGATTGCCAATCGTTTCAAGATAAATGGCCTTCGTCTTGCCATCAATCAGTTTCGCAAATGCTTCTGGGCTGTTTCCTTCGGCAAAGCGGGCATCGACACCCAGCCGTTTGAACGAAACCTTAAACTGATTGTAGGTTCCTCCATAGAGGTAAGAGGTTGTCACAAAATTGTCGCCTGCGCTTAAGATGTTGTTGAGGGCTATAAACTGAGCGGCCTGTCCGGACGCCACCGCCAAGGCCGCTACTCCGCCCTCAAGAGCCGCCATTCGTTTCTCAAATACGTCGGAGGTTGGATTCATGATCCGCGTATAAATATTCCCAAACGCTTTTAAGGCGAATAGGTCGGCGCCATGCGCGGAATCGTTAAATACGTAGGAAGTTGTCTGATAAATAGGTACCGCCCGAGCATTGGTAGCTGAATCGGGTTCCTGTCCAGCGTGTAACTGGAGCGTATCAAAATGGAGTTGTGCCATGAGCGATGAGGTTATGTATTTGGGGTTAGAATCAATCAGCACTAACTAAGAGCAGTTGGATTACTGTGAACGTAAGGACACATCCCGAAAACCACTCCCGGTTTTCAGTAGCAAGTTGCGAGAAGAATGCTAGCAAGCCCTTACGGGCATACATCGCTGACTGTAGATCATGTGAGTTTCCGATTTATAGTCCCTAAAATAGCTTTAGGCAGGAGTTAGCACCTTGCCGTGTGGTAGGTTGCCAGCGGTTCGCAGAGCCTGATCTCTCCCCGCTTCTTTATAAATCAACGCGCGCCGGTACGTGTGCAATTGACGCGGAACAATTGACTTGATGACGCAAGTATAACAGCCAAACGGGGTGAATCCAAACACTCCCGGTTTTTTCTATGTGAACGGGTATTTTTTGGCGTTCAGATGCTCTCTATTATGCGTTAAGTCAATTCATTGTTTACTTTTGTGGCAAGACACCTCCCCATGAACCCTACGTACCGCTATAACCGCGACGCTGCCACTCGAACAGCTGGCACTACGACCGTAAAAGATGCCATTGGTCAGCTATTAAAAGCGTATCAGCTACAGACCCGCTTCAACGAAACCTATCTTGAAGCGTTCTGGGGGCGTATGATGGGCACGGCTATTGCCTCCCGAACAAACCGACTGTATGTTCGGGATCGAAAACTTCACATTGAAATTGCCTCGGCTCCCCTTCGCAATGAACTTGTCAACGCCAAACAAAAACTCATTCAACTGGTCAACAAGGACATGGGCGCGGATGTAATTGACGATGTTATATTTATCTGACACAAAAATTTCCTGCATAAACAAAGAAGGGAATCGCCATGTACGATTCCCTTCTTTGTTTATAGTTAAGCAGCTCATTAAATGGCTTTTGCTGACTGGCTACGTTGATTTAACCGCTGGGTAAACTCCCCCATTGTGCTGAATTCACCCATTGGTTTTAAGTACCGTAACAGAGCTTCAACCCGGTCGAGTAAGGTATCACGAGAGTATCGGCGCACATAGGCTGGAATTTTTTCATAGCCCGATAGGTCTGTGAACTCCCATGGATGAACATATAAGTTCAGAAAACCATCCGCTTCGAGCGTTTGACGGCAGAATTGCCGGTAAAGAGCGAATGGGAAGTTTTTCAGACTCAGCCAGAACAACGGCAAACGTAACGTAGGTGTTACTGAGGCTGGAATTTGCCAGACCCCCATTTCCCGAAACGGATGTCGCGGTTCGCCCCAGTGGTTATACCGACCAGGTAACCACGTAGGATGTAACGATGAATTGTACTGATAACCAGCCTGATGCACATCGTTGGGATCAACAAAACCCATACGGGCTCGCCTGAATCCCAAAATAGGTTGGTTCAGTAGTTTTTCCAGAGCTAGCCGGGACTTAAGCAGGTCGGCAGGCTCAAAGGTAGTATGGTAATATCCGTGAGAAGCAATCTCGTGTTTTTGCGCCAGATTCCGAATCAGTGCGGACTCATGAAGGGCATAATTAGCCGTTGTAAACAACGTAGTACGGGCGCCAACGGCCTCAAAACGCTCGGCTAACAAGGTTAATCCGGCTGTTGAGACGGCCACCTGTTCGCTCAGGGGAATATTATGGCCGAACTCAACGGCAGTATCAAACTCTTCTACGTCAACGGTGAATAGAATATCTCGCTGTCTTCGGTTGGGGCTTGCCATGTTGTTTCCGTCTCCTCGATCTCGCTTGTGTCACTGATGATATAGGCGGGCCGCCCTTTCACCTCCACAAACGTTTTGCCCAAATATACACCGATAATACCGATCATGATGAACTGTACGCCACCAATCAGCACCAGCAGCAACACCAGCGTTGTCCATCCCGATACCGTAGCATTGGTGTAATAGTGCTCGTAAAGGGCTTCCGCGCCAAACAAACTGGCAAGCATAAACATCAGGAAACCAAGCAATACCGACAGATACAGCGGACGCGTTGAAAAGGACGTAATACCCATTGCCGCCAGCTTGAGCATTTTACGGAACGAGTATTTCGAGCGGCCAGCATAACGGGCGGCCGGCTCATACAGGATACGGCACTGCCGGAAACCTACCCATGAAATAGCACCGCGCAGAAAAAGGTCATTCTCTTTAAACTGCCGAATCGTATTCACCACTTTCCGATCCAGCAGCCGAAAGTCAGCGGCTCCGTCCTCAATATTGAGGTTAGAGACGGTACGTAGTAAGCGGTAAAAATATTTCGAGGTAGTCTGTTTAAACCAGGATAGTTTCGGGTCAGCCTGCCGAACGGTATAAACCACTTCATAGCCTTGCCGCCATTTGGCAATCAATGTCGGAATCAGCTCAGGCGGATGTTGCAGATCGGCATCCAGACAGATAACCGCTTCGCCACGTGCGTTGTCATAACCGGCTCTTAAAGCCATCTGATGGCCAAAATTCCGGGAGAAGGAAAGAAACCGAACTACGGGATAGGCATTGCTTAACTGTCTTAAAACGTAGCGGGTCTGATCAGAACTGCCATCGTCTATAATCAGAATTTCATACGAATCGTATGATTCCATAATGGCCATTAGCCTGTGAACCAGTACGGGTAGGTTTTCTTCCTCGTTAAATGCGGGTACAATCAGACTAATCATACCAGGAAAAGACTTCATGAGCAGACTTATCGTTAAGAACAGTTACGTAGCGGTGTGCGGAAAACTTTTGCTAAAGTAAGTATATATACTTAACGTTTTTCTACTACTCAAAGAAAAATTTGTTTGAAAAATAGGTAACTTATAGATTGACTATCGAAATACTTCTCATATGATCCATATTGTTCGAAATCAGTTGTTCAGAAACTATTCTTAATCAATTGGTTGTACTAAAGAAAGCCGGGCGGCTTCAAGGTCTAGCTCCTGCTCCATTTTTCGAAAGATCTCTCCATCCAGCAAACTTCCTGTCCGCTGGTTATTCAGAACAGCTCGTTCAACTGAAATTAGCTCTAGCTGGAGCTGGACAGCCTGTTGGTAAAGTTCTGTCGGCCGATCTGACAAATTCGCTGCGCGAAGCATTCCGTTCAGTTCATTGATGCGTAGCTCATACGTGTTTTTTACATAACTCAGTACATCATCATGCACCGAGCCGGCGGAATGATTGGCTTCCAGATGCGTAATGGCCTCCTGAGCCATCTTTCGACGCAGTTTACGCTCCTCACGTTTTTCATCAATTGCCTCCCGAACGTTCAACGTATCAATCAGCACAGGTAGGGTCAATCCCTGAACGACCAGCGTACAGAGAATCACAATGAACGTAATGAACAGGATCAAATCGCGGCCCGGAAAAGGCTGGCCGTTGGGCAATACGTTCGGAAGCGCTAATGCACCCGCTAAGGAAACCACGCCCCGCATACCCGCCCAGCTGACGACGCTAATCTGCTGCCAGGTAGGCTTAACTTCCCGTTTTCGTATACCCTTACTGAGCCAGCGAGGAAGGTAAGCGCCCGGAAATACCCAAAGGATTCGTGAAACCACAGCCACAGCGCTAATTAGCAGGCCATAATTGACAGCCTCAGGCAGTGTGTACCCATTTAATTCGGATACGATGGATGGGAGTTGCAGGCCAATCAGGATAAACACCAGTCCGTTTAGCAGGAAAACAACAATCTCCCAGACGGCGTTGGTCTGCAGACGTGCCTGATTACTAAATATTTCTGTGGTTCGTGTCGATAGAAAAAGCCCCGTTGTCACAACTGCCAAAACACCCGAAATGTGCATCTCTTCAGCAATCAGATAAGAGCCATAAGGAGTCAGAAGAGTCAGAACAGTGCTGGTGACCGTATCTTTTGTGATGAGCCGATGTACCCATTTCATACACCAGCCAATAGCCCACCCAACGGCTACGCTAGCCAGACCAATACCTACAAACCGAAGGCTCGCCTGCCACAACACAAATTGTCCCGTTATGATGGCGGCTAACCCGTAGCGATAAATAACCAAACTGCTGGCATCATTAACCAGACTTTCCCCTTCCAATACGGTTGTAATACGTTTCGGTACGTTCAGCCCTTGGGTTACCGACGTAGCCGCTACGGCATCGGGAGGAGCAACTATAGCGCCAAGAAGATAGCCCTGCGCCAGCGAGAATCCCGGAATGAAGGCATGGGCCACAAGGGCAACGGCCGTTGACGTAAACAGGACCAGGCCAACCGCCAGCAAGGCAACAGACCGGCTATAAAGCTTCAGTTCCAGATTATCAATCTGCCAGGCCGCTGCGTAGAGCAAAGGGGGCAGAAAAACCAGAAAAACCGCATCGGGCGATAGCTCAACATGGGGAAGGCCAGGTATCCAGCCAATAAACAAGCCCGTGATAACTAAAAGAATCGGATAGGATATACGCAGCCGCCGGGCTACTACTGCCAGGAGGGTCGTAACGCCGAGTAAACCAGTTACTGTTTCAATTGGATGCATTGAGTGAACAGAATGGGTGATGATTCGGGTTAACCGATGAAGGAAGGGACAAATTTGCCATAACTTTGTTAACAGACCTACCTAATCAGACTGCCTCGCCCAAATTTATCGCTTATGAATCCATCAAACCGCCGGCCTTCTACGCAAAGTTCCGCCAACAGCCAGTTAGTGGAGCAGGAAGAACGACGTGCTGACATTGGTTTTGGTACAAAGATTACCGACTCGCATTCACGGCTTGTCAACAAAGATGGTACGTTCAACATTGTCCGCGTTAATGGCACCCTGTGGGATCGGCTCAACATCTACAACCGGCTCATCGTCATGGGATGGGTACCGTTTTTCAGTTGGTTGCTGACTGGGTATCTGCTGGCCAACACCCTGTTTGCGGGTATTTATATGCTGGCAGGATCGGATACGCTTATAGGAGTCGACGACCGGGTTCTGAACGGTCCCTTCTGGAAATGCTTCTTCTTTAGCTCGCAGACACTCACCACTGTTGGTTACGGACATATTTCACCGAATAGCTTCCTGACGAGCTGTATTGCCGCTTTTGAGTCGATGCTCGGGCTGCTGGCTTTTGCGCTGGCAACGGGCTTGCTCTACGCCCGGTTTTCGCGGCCAATAGCCCATACCCGATTCTCGAAAAACGCGGTAATGGCCCCGTATCTGGACGTCAATGGCTGGATGTTCCGCATTATAAATACCCGTGACAATCAGCTTATTAACCTGCAGGTAAGCGTATCGCTATCTCGAATAGAACCCAAATCACAATCCGACAGTACGCTTACTCGGAAATACTATGGCCTTTCTCTGGAACGGAATAAGGTAAATTTTTTCCCAACCAACTGGACACTGGTTCATCCTATTACGTCTGAGAGTCCATTGTTCGGTTGTACTCCTCAGGACCTCGAAGCATCCGACGCTGAATTTTTAGTGTCAATACAGGCAACCGATGATACGTTTGCTCAGGCTGTTCATACCCGCTATTCGTATCGGTATGATGAAATTTTGTGGGGCTATAAATTCCAGCCTATGTTTGATGGCACGCAGACCAGCACAGTTACCCTCGATCTAGACAGACTCGACGACGTTGTAGAAGCCGAATTGAATTGATAAGGGCAATCCGTTAGTTCAATGCCGGGCCGATAACCGCAACGTAACGACGGATTGCCTGAACCAACTACCATAAACCATACGTACTACAAGTGATTTTCCCTCCTTTTCTGCGTCCCGGCGATACCGTAGGGATTGTTTCGCCAGCCAGTTGGTTTGCTTATGATGAGTTGGCCGAAGGACTGCATATTCTGCGCAATATCTGGAAGCTTAATGTTGTGGAAGGGCAAAGCCTTCACGCAATGGATGGGCCATTTGCGGGTTCCGATAATCTCCGTCGGGCCGATTTGCAACGATTCTTCGATGACTCGACCGTTCGAGCCGTATTTGCAGCCCGTGGTGGCTACGGTTGCTATCGCATAGCTGATGGTCTAGACCTGACAGCGCTACGTATTCATCCAAAATGGTTGGTCGGCTTTAGCGATGTTACCGTGCTGCTTAGTTTGCTGCAAAGACATGATATTGTTAGCCTGCATGGGCTGATGCCCCGTCAGTTTGGCGATCCTGACCGGGCCGAATCGCTGGAATCGGTGCGGCAGTGGCTCTTTGGCGACTTCCCGGCGCAATATACCGTACCAACCCACGCCCTTAATCGGCGGGGACGTGCCACAGGGCCGCTCATCGGAGGAAACCTGACTATGTTAATTAATTCCCTCGATACGCCAACCGATGTGGATTTCAGTGGAAAAATTTTATTCATCGAAGACATTGACGAAACGCTTTTCTCCCTCGACCGTATGATGCGGCAACTCCAAAGAGCCGGTCGGCTGGCTAATCTGGCGGGATTGGTAGTCGGGCAGTTTACCGATATGCGCGACAACCTGTCGCTACCGTTCGGGCAGGATTCGTTTCACATAATTGCCGAAATCGTTTCTGGATACGATTTCCCGGTTTTGTTCGATTTCCCGGCCGGACACGTTACGTATAATCTGGCTTTACCGATTGGGCACATTGTGCAACTGGATGTACAGTACGATTCAGCTAAGCTACATTTCAGACTATAATCGCAACGGCTATCTATTGGCTAGTTGTCTCGGTTAAGCCTGCTCTGGCGGAAACGTAACCGTACCTGTCTCGCTGGTTGGCTCAGCCAGGACGACATGAATACTTGTAGCCGTACCAGAACTTTCTGACTCAGAGGCTTTCCCCTCGGCAAGGAAATCAATCACCTGTTGTTCACTACCAAATACGTAATTGCTCGTTGGCGATTCATCAGGTATTGCGTGTAACCGGTTTTCGGCTGATTCTGCGGTCTGCCCATCGTAAATAAACAGGTTCATAATCTTGAAATCCGACGACCTCGCCATCACTTCAAGCAAACCGGCTTTATCGCGCTCAGTGTTCAGAATCGTATAGAAATTTCCGGCATTCCCGGTATTTTGAAGAAGCCAATTATAAAGCGTTTCCATTGTACAGGAGTAAGTTGAACGTAATGCTCCCTCAAAACCCCTGTATGCTGGCTGATGTTTTATAATTGGCTGGCGGAAGTGTATGCTACGGGCGTCTATTGCGGTACCGACTGTTGGATTTCCTCCTGCTGCTGTTGACGAACCTGCTGACCAATGGGGATGTATTCTACTTCACACGGATAACCGAATAAACAGTTCGCTTTTATCTGTTCGGCTACCCGTTCGGGTACGAGGCTTTCCCAGCCATCTTCACCCAGCTGAATCATTTCCAGCACACGGTCGGTAGAGATGTGCAGATTCTGCTCGTTGTAATCCGTAATATCTTCAATCTTATCGTTGCGGACAAGATACTGAAACAGAGGCTCTAAGGTCGGCGGCAGTTTGAATTCATTGCAGGTATATATGGCACCTTCCTTGAGCGTTGGATACACAAATAGCTTGACCTTCCGGCTGAACAGGGTGGCAAATGACTCCAGAATACCGCCCGGCAAAAACTCGTAGTGGCCTTCTTCAAAAATATATTCCAGGTTCGGAATCCCGACAATCAGGCCTATTTTAAGCCGCGTCAACCGGGCCAGATACGCAACCAGTTTGTAGTATTCCAGATAGTTGGAAATCATTACCGTCTGGCCCATCGAACATAGAATATCGACCCGGTCCAGAAAATCTTTTTCGTCGATCCCCTGCTCGTTGGCTTTCAGATTATGCAGGGTCAATTCGGCCATCGACACGACTCGGTTTGCGTCAACATCGGGCTCATCTTTAAACTGCTTCAGGCCGTTTTCGATCATATCCAGCTGGACATTCGTGAGCGGACGTAACCGACCACGCATCACCATGATATGCTTTTTGTAGAGCGCTTCCGACGGTTGCAACACCTGGCCATCGGGGCCAAACAACGCAGCATCCGTAAAACCATTCTTCACCAGGTGCAGGCTCATCAATCGATTGTCGACATCCGCAAAGTCCGGTCCATTGAACCGAATCATATCAATCTGAATCCGCTCCGGTGCCAGATCGTCCATCAACGACAAGACCAGCGTTTCAGGCGATTTAGCGTAGAAATAACAGCCATAAATAAGATTTACGCCAATGACTCCCAAGGCCTGCTGCTGCAGTACATTCTCATTGTCGAGCATCCTGACGTGAATAATTACATCATTAAAGCCCGACTGTGGATTCAGTTGAAACCGACAGCCAATCCAGCCGTGCGCATCGTTGGTTTTCTGGTAATTAAGCGCTGAAACGGTATTGGCAAATGAAAAAAACGTAGTATCCGGACCACGTTTTTCGGCTAATCGTTTCTCGAGCAGGCTATATTCTTTACTAAGCATTTTAACCAGCCGGGACTCTACAACGTAGCGACCGCTTTCTTCGACGCCGTAGATTGAATCACTAAACGTCATGTCGTAGGCCGACATGGTTTTGGCAATCGTGCCCGACGAACCACCCGCTTTAAAAAACATAGCGGCAGTTTCCTGGCCTGCTCCAATTTCAGCAAAAGACCCGTAAATACGGCGGTCAAGATTAATGCGTAGCGCCTTCTGCTTGGTACCTATATTCTTTTCGTACATAATGACGGTTGCTTGCTGTTCCTAAAGTTACATTATTAAATGTCAAAATCACCTATTAGAACAACACTTGGTGTAAAATAATGCAATTTTACTATTATCTATTTGCCCGGTTATATTACAACCTCTATCCGGCTTCCTGCCGCCTAATACGTGGCTTTCATAGCAGGCCAGCGTAACGCAATTCGTAGATTTCACCCAACTTATAAGCTGAACTAAGGCCCGTCAATAAAACGCATCTTCGATATGCTTTATTCGTAATTCATTGCCTGCCAACGTAACAGCTACAATATCAAACCGAAGATCGTGCAGCCAGTTATGCGCAAACACATAATGCTCAGCCGCTTTCATTACCAGCTTCGCTTTGGTGTAGGATACAAACTCCTCCGGATTGCCATAGCTCAGATTCGTCCGCGCTTTAACTTCGACAAACACGAGCAGTTTTTCCTTCTTTGCAATCAAATCAATTTCGGCGTGTTGATAGCGGTAATTTCGGGCCATTATTTCGTAGCCTTTTTCGAGCAGGTACCGAACAGCCTCTTCTTCACCATGTTTTCCGGTTTCGTTGTGTTGTGCCATTATTCTCCAATAAAGGTTACAAATAACGATAATCCGAACGAAACTCATTCACTTGGTTGTTAGTTAGCTAACGGAGGCCAGTTCTTCCAAAAGGCAATGAATAGTCGTGTTAATAAGCAAGTTAAGGTTCAGCATATAGGGTTAATTGAGTATAAAGCCGCCTGGGACGAACAGGAGCGCCTATTTACTACCATCGTCGATCAGAAATTACACAATCGCACCTGCCCGGCTGAGCAGCAGCAACTTACCCCCAATTACCTGCTTTTCTGCGAACACCCGCCCGTATATACGCTTGGTACGAGTGGCCATGCTGAAAATTTGCTGATGGACGAAGCCCGATTGACGACCGAGCTGGGTGCTACGTTTTTCAGGATTCGACGTGGGGGCGATATTACGTATCACGGTCCCGGCCAACTGGTAGGTTACCCAATTCTGGATCTGGATAATTTCTTTACAGACATTCATCGCTATATGCGGTTATTAGAAGAAAGTATTATCCTGACACTCGCGGATTATGGCTTACAGGCGGGACGAATTGAAGGCTTAACCGGCGTGTGGCTCGGGTATGAAAGTGAAACAAATCCGCAGGCCGGTCCGGCCCGGAAAATCTGTGCGATGGGCGTAAAGGCGAGCCGTTGGGTAACGATGCACGGTTTTGCGCTAAATGTCAATACAGATTTGCGATATTTTGACCATATTGTACCCTGTGGCATTACCGACAAAGCCGTTACGTCAATGGCGGCCGAATTGGGCCATGAAGTGCCACTTGAAGACGTAGCGATTCGGGTTCGGCAACATATCGCCGACTTATTTGGAATGGAGTTACTAACAGGGGAGGCTGTCATACCAGTTGAAACCCATAGTGCAATTGAATAGCTAGCGGATATCCGCCTGTGTTACGAATGAAAAAAGATATTAAGTTTTTGCCTGTTGAAGGTGTTCAGATTGTTATTGCCCGAAAGGAGAACGAGAGTGGCGAATATGATTGGCAGGTTTTCCTGATTAACCAGAATGACGTACCGATAAAAAATGTGTTCGTTACGTCGAAAGGATACGGGCTGAAGAACGATGAAGAACAGAAAACCTCTACCTTACGGCATTTCTTTGTCGAAGTGCAACCGGGGGCCTTTGAGGTCGTAGAAACGATTATGCCCGACGTATTTCATCTGAACAATGAATACTGGGTGAGTTATTTTATTGAGGATCAGATCTTCGACAAGAAGTTTATTTTCGTACCCGATAGCATTGTCGATGAAAATCTTGTACCCGTGCCGGCATTGGGGCTGGAAGGAATTTTGCATGAATAAGTAGTACGGACACCCTGTCCGTATTTAGCAATCATACAGCGGGCAGGAGTCCGCGTTACACCGAACTATGCCTCAAGCTGTCTCCTGGAAGCGTCGTCTTAAAAATTTTCTGTTTATCGACCTTAAAACCGTGGCCGGTGAGCCATCACTGCTCTCTGTCGAACCTCGTTTGCAGCGGCAATGGGAAGAAAAAAGCAAATTTTTCAAAAACGACGATGATCTCTCAGCAGCTGGCTGGTACGACCGTCGGGCATCGTACTACGCTGAATTCGGGAAAATTATTTGTATAGGCGTCGGTGGCTTATTCTTCAATGACGATGATAAACCCCACCTAAAAATAAAATTACTGAGTAACGACGATGAACATCAGTTGCTCGAAGAATTTCTGACCATTGTGAACCGTTACCCACCGGGCGAGCTGACGCTCTGTGCCCACAATGGCAAGGAGTTCGACTTTCCATATCTGTGCCGACGCCTGATGGTCAATGGCCTCCCCCTGCCGCCCGCCCTGCAGATTTCGGGAAAGAAACCCTGGGAAATTCCCCATAAGGATACCCTCGAACATTGGCAGTTTGGCGATAAACGCCATTTTGTCCCGCTTGACCTGCTGGCGGCTGTCCTGAATCTGGCCGTTCGGCCACTCGAATGGACGGGCGACCGTACCAGCGAAGTGTATTACCGCGAACATGACTGGCCACGTATTGAGCAATACGCCCGCGACTCAATGGTGATGCTGGTGCAGGTTTATTTAAAAATGGTGGGGGCTCCACTCGTAGCCGACGAGCATATTGTATTAAGTGAATAACGAACAAGTGGCTGTGTTCTCGGTGAATCCTCAGCTTACTTCTACGTTCAACTATTTTTTGGTTCTGCTGTGAAGCCGAACCTGTATCATGAGAAACGGAAAACCAAAACAAACTAAATATTCGAAACCCGGCACGGCACAGTCGCACCCGACCCGCCCGCGTGAGAAGGGCATCGAAAAATCAGCCAAGACGAAGTCGGGCCCAACAAGGCCAATCCAACAGGCCGACTCTTTTTGGATGAACTGAAAAACGACCTGCTGGCCTTTTTTCAGATTAATGATGAGCAATCCTTTACCCAGGAGCAGATACTCGACCATTTTGGCACCAGTGACCGGCGCATGAAACTCATCATGCATGGCCTGATTGGCGAACTGACCGATGAGGGCTCAATCGTACGCCAGTCAGACGGTAGCTACCGCGCCGATGCCAACGCCAATCTCGTTGAGGGCGTTGTCGATCACGTCAACTCGAGGTTTGCGTTCGTTATTCCTGGCACTGCCAATGGGGTTCGGGGCGATCGTGACGACGATATCTGGGTGTCGACCGAAGACCTGGCCGGTGCCGTGGATGGGGATCGGGTTCGGGTCGTTCGTTTTACCGACTCGCGCAACCGCGGCCGACGTATTGAAGGTAAAGTGGCCAGCGTACTCGAACGAGGCCGCACCGAACTGGTAGGACGTATCGAAGTCTGGCCAACGTACGGCTTTGTTGTCCCCGACAGTAAAAAGATCTATGAGGATATTTTTATTCCCAAAGAGAAACTGGGCGGAGCCAACGACAATGAGAAAGTTGTGGTTCGCCTGACAAAATATCCGGATTCAAGTACCGGTAAACAGCATTTCGAAGGCGAGGTTGTTACGGTACTTGGCCTGGCTGGGCAGAACAACACCGAGATGCACGCAATTCTGGCCGAATTTGGCTTACCCATTCATTTTCCGGAAGATGTTGAACAGGAAGCTGAAGCCATTCCGACCCAAATCCAGAAAAAAGAACTGGCTAAACGGCGGGATATGCGGGAGGCAACCACCTTCACGATTGACCCGATTGATGCCAAAGATTTCGATGACGCCCTGTCGGTCCAACTGCTCGATAATGGCAATTACGAAATCGGAGTACACATTGCCGACGTAACGCACTACGTTCTTCCCGGCTCAAAACTGGAAGCGGAAGCCTACAAACGGGCGACATCGGTGTATCTGGTCGACCGTGTTGTGCCGATGCTCCCCGAAAAACTCTCGAACGGTCTTTGTTCACTACGTCCCAATGAAGACAAGCTGACATTCTCGGCGGTATTTGAGATGAACGCCAACGCCAAAATCGTGAATGAATGGTTTGGCCGAACGATCATTCACTCAAACCGGCGCTTTGCCTACGAAGAAGCGCAGGATATTCTGAACAACAACAGTGGCGATTACCTGGAAGAACTCCGGCTCCTGAATGAACTGGCCTACAAACTGCGGGACGAGCGATTCAAACACGGTGCCATTAATTTCGAGACGGTTGAAGTACGTTTCCGGCTCGACGAAAATGGTGTGCCGCTGGCCGTTTACCCAAAAATTCGGCAGGATACGAACAAACTGATTGAAGAATTTATGTTGCTGGCGAATAAGCGCGTGGCCGAGTTTGTGCATTCGCTCTCCAGGCAGAACAAAGGCCACGAAGAGAACGTAATGGTTTACCGGGTGCACGAAGGTCCCGACGAAGCCAAGCTACGTAGCTTCGCAGATTTTGCCCGGCGGCTCGGGTATAAACTCAACGTGGACGATGAACATCTTTCCAACTCGATGAATCGGTTTATGGCGAGTATCGAAGGCAAACCTGAAGCCAATATGCTGCAGCAGTTAGCCGTCCGTACGATGTCGAAAGCGCGGTACACAACCGAAGATTTAGGCCACTTTGGTCTGGCCTTCCGCCGGTACTCGCATTTTACGTCACCCATCCGTCGATATCCTGATATGATGGCGCACCGTCTGCTTCAGCATTACCTGGACAAAGGCAAACCCGTTGACCGGGAAGAGTATGAAGAAAAGAGCAAACATGCGTCGGATCGTGAGCGAATGGCTGCGGAAGCCGAACGGGCCAGCATCAAATACAAGCAGGTCGAGTTTATGAGCCGCATGGCCCCCGGTCAGCAGTTTGAGGGAGTCATTTCGGGCGTTACCGAGTTCGGCTTCTTTGTCGAAATTACTGAAAACAGCTGCGAAGGATTGGTCAGGATGCAGGACCTTACCGACGATTATTACGAATTCGATAAAGACAACTATCGAATTGTTGGTAATCGCCACAAGAAGATGTACACCTTTGGCGATCCGGTAGTAGTACGTTTAAAAGAAACCAACCTTGCCCGCCGAAGCATGGATTTTGTGCTAGCTAACGACAAAGCGGAAGGCAGTTCAGTCAGTGGCGAATCGAATGTTAGGCGATCAGCACGTCGTAACGAAAGCCGCGGTTCACGAGGTTCATCGGCTTCATCGTCCCGACGAACGAGTAGCTCTGAACGGAAACAGGGACCAGCGGCCAAAGGTGAAAATCGACGCGGGGGACGTAGCCGTCGTTGAAAAGCGCGTTCTGATTTTAGTACAGGCTTGCATAAAGAACAGCAATCCGCTATATTTGCAGTCCCAAAATCAGGGCAACCGCTCCCGTAGTTCAATGGATAGAATTATGGTTTCCGGTACCATCGATAGGGGTTCGAATCCCTTCGGGAGCACACAGTACATATAAAGGCTAATCAGGATTAGAGTCAACAACACTCAAAATCAACTGATTGGCCTTTTTTGATTTTATACGCCTTCATCGCGAGTCGTACATCTCCGCTCGTTACTCCGTAAAGCTGCCAAACGTTCCCGGCTAAATCTTACCTATGTGACAACTATCATAAACACATATAACCTAGATCAGTACTTAAAATTATTTCATCATTAGTTTTGCTATACTGTTTCACAGGAAGCTATGCATTCATCTACAGTGATTAGCTCAGCGTTGAATACGTAGTTATAAAAATCACAAGGATTTGTCAGGCAATGATCGCCGACCAAATCGGGTTCCGAAGAAAGAATTAGCCATCAGGTTAACCCTGGCGAATCTTGTTAGGAAACACTTGATCCGGTACGGTTGATACGTATTACAGCATACAGAAAAAGGTATCTGATAAAATTTAGTATAGCCTTTTGAATGAATTTATGTTTATATGATATAAATAACCATTAGAATAGTACTTTAGCCATAAAATCCTCTGGACCATCAACATAGCGGTAAACGTTTAGTAGTCAGTATACTTCCTGTGTTTCTGTTCTAACCTGACTTTTACATTTCGCTGCTCATACACTGACATGCTGATTAAAGTGTTAATCATAGAAGACATAACCCCGATTCGAGATAATATAGCTGAACTATTAGCCCTGAAAGGTTATCAGGTGAAAGCGGCTGCCTGTGGAGAAGAAGGGGTTTCGGTAGCGAAAGAGTGGCATCCCAATCTGATCCTGTGCGATATCATGATGCCCACACTCGATGGTTATCAGGTTTTAGAAGCCATACGGACTTGCCCGGCAATCGCTCATATCCCATTTATATTTTTGACGGCCAAAACAGATATGGTTGATCTGCGTCGGGGAATGAGCCTGGGTGCTGACGATTACCTGACGAAGCCCTTTCTGGCAGCGGACCTGTTGAAAGCAATTGAAAGCCGTCTGAAACGAAGCCAGCAACAGGGCTTGCTCGAATCAGACAGCAGCCTTTACCTGAAGACGATCCGAGGCCGGGATCCTAAAGGGTATATGCAGTTGCAAACGGACGATTGTTATTACTTCTCGGTGCAAGACCGCGACTACTTCGCCGAACATCCATTGGGTACATTTCAAATCAGTCAGACTATCGAAAAGCTGGCTGTAGAATTAGATCCGAAACAATTTTTCAGAATTAACCGTCACCTGATCATTCATCGAAAAATCCTTCAGAAGTACGCCTACTGGGATAAAGGAAAATACTGTCTGTATTTGTCATGCGAAGGCAACATACGGGAAGCGATTCTACCAAAAGCACGTTTTACGGCCTTTAAAGAGTGGCTTTCCAGTTAAGAAAGCGTTTGAAACGATTGTCCCTGCCATGGCTATTCGCCCATGTGCGAACTCGTTGTAATACCCCAATAATTGAACCGAGTAACGAATACCCCGACTGCCAGCAGTGCCCATCCGTAAACGAATTAGATTTTGAAAGACTTATTGCAGCATTGGTTTGATACGTCTCCGCAGGGTGGCGCCATTCTGGAGCCTGTTCGAAATGACCAGGGGGAGATTACGGATTTTCGCTACCAGCTTATCAATAAAGCATTAGCCCAGCTTCATAAACGAACGCAGAAAGAGATAGCTGGAAGATGCCTCAAAGAGGTTTTTTCACCAGCTCGCGCCAGTGTACTGCTCCAACGCTCATTGGCCGCTATCTCTTCCAGCAACCCATGCCACTACCACGAGCATTACATGCAGGAAGATACTGGGATCTGGATAAGTACTACGCTTACCCGAACTACCGACAAAGATCTGATACTGGTCAATGTTCAGATTATCGATGAACAAAAGAAATCGGAACATGATCTTGAACGGCGGCTGGCCATGGAGTCTACAATTTCAGCTATTTCGAGCCGGTTTATAACGCTAAAAGCGCATGAAGTCGATACGTATATCGTTGAAGCCCTGGGCCACATTAGTAAGTACATAGACGCCGAGAGAGCATCGGTATTTTTGTATTCAGAGGATTATCAGGAAGGGCGTTGCCAGCATGAATGGTCCGCCCCGGAATCAGCCCCAGAAAGAATAAAATCCAGACCAGACCCCGTCAGTGTTTCGACTGGATGTGGCCAAAATTGTCAAATGGTGAGATTATACGCTTGCAAATTGATCAGCTAACACCAGAGCAGATTCAGGAGAAAGGCTTCTTCGAGTTTATTTCCGTTCATTCAATGATCGCCATTCCGTTGGTTGAGGAGCGGAAAACAAAGGGGTTTATCGGTTTTTATACCATAAACAGACCTCAGGTCTGGAATCAAAATGATGTTTCGTTTCTGGAGACGTTTAGTGCATTGGTAGCGAATGTCCTTCAACGATTGCAGCAGGAAGCGGCCATACAGCGGGCGAATCAACGCCTGGAGGGGCTTTTTGCGATTGATCAGGCTTTACTTAGCTACCGTATGGCCGAGCAGTCGCCCCTGCTGATCGCCATGAAATACATGCATTTCATGGTACCCTGCAATCGCATTACAGTATTTCAGATCAGTGATACTACAGGTTTGGCAACGGCCAAGTGCCGGGTTATGGAAGGCGAACTGGACCCCAACCCCATCTTTACATTATCAGCCCATTATTTTCACGAACTTTTTCAGCGAAACCAGACACCGGATCAACTTATTTATTATCCTGATCTGGAGGCAGACTCATACAACGTACCAGCCGATTTAGCGGTTTATGTACAGGGATTTCGCTCACAGGTCCTGGTTCCCCTATACAGCCGGGAAGAGTGCATTGGCGCCTTTACGCTCTCGTCGGTAAGCCCTAATTTCTTTACGGAAGAGTATCTGCAAATTGTTCAGGAATTAGCTAGTCAGTTAGCAATTGTTTTGTATCAGCAACAGCTGGACGAACAACTTAAGCAATATACCGAACATCTTGAGCAACGGGTAGAAGAACGTACCCAGGAAATCAGTCGGCTGTCGACTGTGCATCAGGCAATTCTGCGACATGCCGGGCAGGCCATTGTGTCGACAGATATCTATGGAGTTGTTCAAACTGCCAATCAGGCCTGTGAACATTTATTAGGCTATAAGGCCAACGAACTGATTGGGCGACGAATTTTTCTCCAGCCAGGCTCCACTGATGACCCCCTACCTACGCTGGTTTATCAATGGGCTGACGATGCAGCCCCAATTGCCAATGTTTTTGCTGAAGCATTCGCTTCGCAAGGTTACTTCTATTGTGAGTGTGTGGCAGTTACGAAGGCAGGGTATCGAGCGCCTATTTTGTTAGCAGCCAGTGTTTTGCAGGACGAAAATGGGGCCGTAATTGGGTATGTCGGCATTGCCACAGACATTTCAGCGCTAAAAAAGGCGGAAGTAGATCTACAGCGGAAGAATCAGGAGTTGAATACCTTTTTTGAGGGGGCCCTCGACATGCACTGCATCTCCGACAGTCAGGGCAATATTTCGTCTGTTAACCGGGCTTTCCAGAAAACACTGGGGTATTCAGCCGCTGAGTTAAAGGCCATTCCGTTCTTATACTTGATTCATCCCGCTGAGCAGCAGTCTGTTTACAGAAATTTACTGACAAACATACTCAGGCAGCCTGTTCGCAATCAGATTAACCGGATGCGCCGGAAAGATGGGAGCTACCGTATTATCGAGTGGAATGCGATCGGGATTGATAACGTCGTATACGGATCAGCGCGCGACATTACCGAACGCCAGGAAACGGAAGATCAGCTACGAAGCCTGAATCAGCGTCTCGAACTTGCTACCCAGGCAACGTATCAGGGAATCTGGGAGCATGATAATGAGACGGGTAATGTTTTCTGGAATGAAAATTTTGCCGAGTTGCTGGGGCTAGATCCCCATCAAACTGAACGGAGCCTCGATGCTTTTACCAGTCAGGTCCATCCTGACGATTTGCCCGCCTATCTGGAGCGTATCAGACAAAACTTTGCCGGAACTGGCAATAAGATTTCTAATTCGGCCCGAATTATCCGAAAGAATGACGGCGCAGTACGTCATTTAGAACTCATCGGTCTGATGGTTCGAAACCAACAGGCTGAAGTTATTCGGACTATCGGTGTGATTTGGGACGTAACCGAACGAAAAGTGGCGGAGGAAGCACTACGGGAAAGTGAACAGCGGTTCCGTGAGATCGCTGAAAACGTTGACGAAATTTATTGGATTAATTCGGTCGACCCGTTTCGCCTGTTGTACGTAAATCCTGCCTATGAACGGCTACTGAACCGCAGTTGCCAGAGTCTTTATGACAATCCATTTTCCTTTATGGAGGCCATTTATGACGACGACAAACCCGCAGCCGCAGAGGCTCTGAATCAGTACATGGCCGGAAAAGATGTGCAGATCCAATGCCGCCGGAAAGGAAGCGACAACGCGTTGCTCTGGATGTCAATTCGAACCTTTATTATTCGCGACGAAGCCGGTAAAATCATCCGTCAGATCGGGATTGTCAATGACATAACCAGCCAAAAAGAAAAGGAACTGGTTTTGCAGGAATCGCTACGTCGGGAGCAGGAACTGAATCAGCTCAAGTCGCAATTTGTTTCGACGGCTTCACACGAGTTCCGAACTCCTTTAACTACCATCCAGTCGAGCGTCGATTTAATCAAGCTTTACATGGATTTGCAATCGCCGAATATCAATCAGCTGATTAAAAATCACTTAGGCGTAATCCAGAAAGAAATAGAAAAGTTTGGCGAACTGCTAACCGATATTCTCACCATTGGCCGTATTGAAGCCGGTAAAGTAAAATTCGATCCGAAATGGGTGGATATAACCACCTTATGTGAACGCACCATTAACACCCATTTCAGTAAGCGGGATGATCGACGAACTGTCAATGTCCAGGTACAAGGTACGTCTGAACTAGTTTTTCTAGATGAGATCCTGATTGGTCACGTAATCGTTAACCTACTCTCGAATGCCTTTAAATTCTCGAGAGAATCGCCCAACCTCTATCTCAATTTTGAGACCAATTCGGTAATAATACAGGTAGTCGACACAGGAATTGGTATTCCCACCAAAGAACTCCCCACCCTTTTCCAGGCTTTCTCACGTGCTAGTAACGCAACCAGTATTCCCGGAACTGGCTTAGGTTTAGTCATTGCGCGGCAGTTTGTCGAACTGCACAACGGCCTTCTCGATGTGCAGAGTGATGAACATGCCGGGACAATGTTTACAATCACCTTACCCAAATTACATAATAATCCACTCAACCCGCGATTGGCCTTGTTGGCAGATCACTAATTTTATAACGTATCATGTCCACGCAAATTCTGCTTATAGAAGACGAAGTTCAAATCCGGGAAAATGTGCAGGAACTCTTAACCTTATGTGGCTATCAGGTCGATACCGCATCGAACGGACGGGAGGGAATTGGACAGGCCTTGTTACAGCGACCGGATTTGATCCTTTGCGACATTATGATGCCCGAAGCGAATGGCTATCAGGTACTGGATGCCGTTCGGAATAACCGCTTGCTAGCCAGTGTACCCTTTATTTTCCTGACCGCCAAAACAGAACCAGGGGATATACGCCAGGGTATGATAAAAGGGGCGGATGATTACCTAACCAAGCCGTTTACATTCGAAAATTTACTGCAAACCATTACCAGTCGTTTGCAGCGGGAAGCACTTCGCAAGGCCGACATCAACTCGCAGATTGAAGAGTACAGGCACCGCTTTACTTCGTTATCAGCTCATGAATACAATACGTGCCTGAATGGGATTATTGGCTTTTCGACCCTGTTGGTTGATCAATATCAGGCACTCGACAAAGACGAGATTTTATCTTTTATAGAAATGATAAAGGTGAGCGGAGAGCGCCTTAAACGGTCGCTGAATAATGTTCAGCTAATGGACGAGCTTCAGCATCTGCAATCAACGAACTCATTGTACAGCTATTTTTCGGAGGGAAGTTCATTCGTAACGGCAGAACTGGTCGAAGAGCTTACGCAAGCCGTTGAATACCGGCAAAGTCAGAAGATTGACTACTGTAGTCAGGTGAACACCGCTCAGGTAAGAATGTCGGAGGAAAATGTTAGAATCTGTATCGAAGAATTAATTGATAATGCCTTTAAATTTTCGAGTGTAAACCAGACAGTGCATATGAGAGGAGCAATTGACCAGGAGGATTATTGCTTTTCAATTACCAATACGGGGCAGCCTTTCACGCCAGAGAATATTGCTCAGATTGCCCCTTACAAACAGTTTGACCGTAAACAATACGAACAACAGGGATTTGGCCTGGGATTATCAATCGTAAAAAGTCTGGTACAGCTAAACGAAGGCAAGCTGATCATTGAAAGTCCGTCAGCCGGACCAACAACAGTAACTATCCGGTTACCAATGTTGCAGGCAAGCTAAAGGCGTCTTGCTACGTACGAAAGTTTATCCGTGCAAAATCCATCCAATTAGCCAGCAAAAAGGCTTTCTTTACCGTGGATTTGGGACTGGACCAGTCTGATCACGTAGTGATCGCATATTTATAGAAAAAGGCTCTACCGGAAGCCGTGCGTACCGAAGGTATGCCATCACAGTGAGTATGGCATACCTTCGGCACGCTAATGGATGAGCAACTACTTATTTCTATAAACATGCCATGCCTTCGGCATGTAACATAGTACAAGTCAGCGAAAATAATCCTGAATCCACCTTTCTGTAGTTATGCCGACTAATTCCAACAGAGCGGCATCAACTAGGCAAAGTCGTTCTGTCCTTAGCCTCCTACAATTGTATGCATGAAGCTAGAGCCACCCGCAATTCGATAAAGCTTCTACTTCTATGGTTGGCGCCTTTGGTTTGAGTCGTTTCATAATCACCGATTCAAACCATTCAATAGGTATAATCTGGGGCGCTTTTTGGTTTGGGTGATTTGGGTAGCTTACGAAAGCTCCTTTTTGATTGGGAGTCAGAAAATGGATAGTAATGTACTGCGGAATATCAACAAAAGTTGGATATTGATATTGATAACTACCAGGCAATGGTACATTAGAAGAGGTAATCATGCGTACGTTTTCTTTTTAATAAATTTTTCAGTAATAAGGATATGCTACACGGATCATCTCTCTTCCGAATTAGCTAATATAAATTTAACAGGTGCGGTAAGTTACTATACCTGCGATTCGATAAACTGTTAAATTTTCACGTTTTTTGGCAGTAAGTGTCGATAAAACGTATCTGATAGGCCTGTTTAGGTTCTTGGTAAAGTGAAAAATTGCTTTGGGGAGAGGTACCGTTGAAATAAACGACACAATCCTGTCTTGAAACCAACTGTATCTGGACGTAGCGCTATTTTTTATTGGCTCATGTAAAGATTATCTTTAACAGGAATACGTTCTTTTGCGCTAACCCAACTTGCCTGCCTCAACCTTGTGAATACGTTATTTCCGCCAAATTCTGCTTCATCAGCCTCCCGTACCCGTTCAAGCAAGAATGCCGTGCTGATACTTGAGTTTGATTCAGCCGATATTCCGGTTCCTTCTTTCAGGGTCAGACAGGCTAACGCAGAAGCGATGGAGCTTGCCGGTCAGTTGCCGTTTTCGCCTGTTGGGGCTTTGCTCGATCAGTTACCTTTTCCCTTCAACTCCCCTGAACTGCTTAAGCAGCTTCATCTGATTTACGAACAAGGAATCAGTAGCCAATTTCAGCTGCATCGTTCGGGCTTACCGATAACCTTTTCTTCCACTTATGATTGCCAACTCCTGAAAGCGGACGAGCGGTTGGTAGTGCTTTCTCTGGTAGAGGTCGGGCAGGAGCTTGGTAAGGTGGGTTCGCTTGAGCAGATGATGGAAACGATGCCAACTGGGCTGGCCCTGTTTCAGGCACTACGTAACGCCAGGCATGAAATCATAGACTTTCAGGCCATTTTCTGCAATCAGGCAGGAGCCGCTATTTCTCGTCAGAGCCGCCATGACATACTGACCCGACCCATCAGTGAACGCTACCCGAATATGGAAGCCTATGAATTATTCCATCGATACGTAGCCGTTGTTACTACAGATCAACCTTATCACCAGCTCCTCTACCTACCGCCCCAGGATATTTGGCTGGACGTATCTGTGGTGAAATACGGCGATGGTCTGCTGGTTTCCTTTCAGGATGTTACGCTGGGGCAAAAGAGCGCTCTGTTGCTCGAAAGTGTAATGAGTAGTTCACCAGCCGCGGTTCGCTATTACGAGTCGATTCGGGATGAGTCGGGTCAGATTATTGACTTCATGACCAGCACCGGAAATGAACTGCCCGCTTACCGGCCTTTTCGACCAACTCAGTCGACCACGGGTAAGCGACTCCTTGAGTTATATCCTTACCTACGAGAAAACGGGCTTTTCGACCGCTACAAAGCCGTAGTGCAAACGGGCCAGAGTGATCATTTTGAAACGTCTCGCCAGGTGGGTGACCATGTAGTCTGGTTTGATTGCAGAGCGGTACGTCACGGAAACGGCTTTGTGTTGACAACGCTGGATATAACCGCCCGAAAAGAAGCTCAGCTTGCCCAGCAACAGCAGGCCAGTTTACTACAAACCGTACTCGATAACTCCCTAACAGGTATTGCCTGGCTGAAGACCGTTCGTAATCCGGCCGGGATGCTTGTGGATTTTACGCTTGAGAAGATTAATGCCACACTGGCACAATTGCTTGGACGTTCACTCCAGGACCTGGAAGGTAAGCCCCTGTCTGAGCTTATGCCGCATCAGATGGTTAATGGTTTGTTTGACCGCTATGCAACTGTTTCACGAACGGGCCAAGCGCAGCGTTTTGAGTGGGCAAACGAAGCGGGTACGATCTGGTACGATTTATCGACGGTGGCTATTGACGATGGACTTATTGTTACGTTTATGGACATCACAGCCATCAAGCTGGCCCAGTTGGATCTGCAACGGCAGGCCGATCTGATAACGGGAGTCCTGAACAGCTCTACCAGCAGTATTTTGCTGCTTGACCCCTTGTACGACTTGCCTGAACAAATCTCTGATTTCCGGATTTCACTAGCCAATCCGGCCACATTACGTTTGTTTTCCCATTTTGTTGGTCGTGATTTTACGCAGGAGGACCTACTGAACCAAACTATCCTTACCCTATTCCCAACGGTTAGAGAACGGGCTGTTTTTCCAGCGCTGGCATCCGTTTCGCATACCGGAAAGTCTATACATACGTCGATAGATTACCCTCAGCTGGGTTTAACGTATGAGTATGATATCCGTCCGTTTCGTAAAGGCGTATTGATGATTACGACCGATATTACGCCCTTACGCGTTTACCAGCAACAGCTGGAAGCGAATAATATAGCCCTGAGTCGATCAAATGAATATTTGCAGCAGTTCGCCTATGTAGCCAGCCATGATCTGCAGGAGCCGCTACGTAAAATTCAGTCCTTTGGCGATATACTGCTTACCCAGTATGCCGACAATCTGGATGCTGTGGGTCAGGATTTGCTTCGACGGCAGCAGAATGCAGCACAACGTATGCAGATTCTGGTTAAAGATTTGCTGGATTACTCCCGACTTTCCACTCAGCAACCTCCTTTCCAGCCGGTTTCTCTGGAGTTATTGCTCCAGGATGTTTTAAGCGACCTGGAAACCACCATTCTGGAGACAAAAGCACGGGTTACCACAGCTCAGTTACCTACAATTGCCGGTAATGCAACTCAGCTTAGGCAACTACTCCAGAACTTAGTTACCAATGCTCTGAAGTTTACAAAACCAGATCAGCCCCCCGTAGTACGGGTAGAGGCTTCCCTGATTTCGGGCGATCAACTTCCTCAGCCCAGACTCACTGGTAATCAGGAACAGTGGGTAGCGCTTCAAGTGATCGATAAAGGCATTGGATTCAGTGAATCGTATCAGGAACGCATTTTTGAGCTGTTCCAACGGTTGCATGGCCGTAATGAGTACATTGGTACCGGTATCGGGTTGGCCATCGTCAAAAAAGTAGTTGAAAACCACCGTGGTTTCATTACGGCCCACAGTCAGCCGGGAGCGGGAGCAACCTTTACGGTGTATCTGCCACAGGCATAACCCGCATTTGTTCGTTTATAGTCATCGGCCCTAGCCTGGAGTACCATGTCAACATTAAGATCCATAACGCCATCCCTGTATCAGATCAGTCTGGGTGCTGTCAATGTTTTTGTTATAAAAGACAATGGATTGACGCTCATCGATACGGGTTACAAAGGCAGCATGAATAAGATTTTTTCGGCACTTGAGCAGGGGAGCGAAAACCCAAATGCTATCAGGCAAGTGATTTTGACGCATGCGCATCCGGATCATGCCGGTAGTGCGGCCGATATCAAACGTGAGCTAGGCGTTCCCATACTGGCTCATCATCTGGAAGCATCTCTGCTCGAGGAAGGTCTTAGTGGACGTGCACCCATTCATTTATCGCCTGGAGTTATTAACTGGATTATTTACCAGCTGTTTATCAAACGAGGCAACAGCGCCATTGATCCCGTGCTAATTGATAAGCGCCTGAATCATGGCGATGTGATTCCCGTAGCGGGCGGACTTCAGGTTCTTCATACACCGGGCCATAGCACCGGCCATATTGCCTTATTGCTACAGAATGAAGGCGTATTACTAGCTGGTGACACCTGTGCCAACATTGCCGGTCTGGGTTTAAGTACGGTTTATGAAGATCTGGCTTTGGGTGTTAAAAGCCTTTTAGCCTTGTCTGAACTAAGCTTTGATCAAGCGGTATTTGGTCATGGGGGAACACTGAAGCAGCAGGCTAATCATAAATTTAAGGCAACGTTTAGCGGTATGCGTGGCGTTTAGTTTATAGCCCATCAGAACCCGCGAGGTGATTCCGAAAGCTGTTCGAAGTCTTTTAATGAACAAAGGCAATTTAATCCCGTCAGCCTTTCGTTTTTTTATCGAACAAGAACGAATTTTTCAACAGAAAGAAAGTCAAAGGATGGCAAGTCAAAGCATTAATTCATGATAGATTGATCTAACTTTGATTGTAAGCATCGCTGGTTTTCTTGATTTTATTTTATTTTTGCTTTAAACCCTTCAATCCTGACATGGCGACGAAAGAGACTATAAATCCATACCCCTGGCGACGGTTTTATCCGAAGGAGGTACCGGACGAGATCAACCCGGATGCATATCCATCACTGGCGTCGCTGTTGGAAGAAGGATGCCAGCGATTCAAGGACCGTCCTGCCTACGCGTGTATGGGCAAACAGATTACGTTTGGCGAGTTGGATAAGCTATCGGAACAGTTTGCATCATTTTTGCAAAATGATTTAAAACTCCAGAAAGGCGACCGAATTGCCATTCAAATGCCCAATACGTTGCAGTATCCGGTGGCTATGTTTGGCGCATTACGGGCTGGGCTGGCGGTCGTTAATACAAATCCGCTGTATACGCCCCGTGAAATGCAACACCAGTTTAAGGACTGGGGTCGAAAGCCATTGTAATACTGGCCAATTTTGCGAGTAATCTGGAAAAAATCATAGACCGGACGGATATTCAGCACGTAGTTGTTACGCAACTTGGTGACTTGCTGGGATTTCCGAAGAAGCAACTTGTTAACGCTGTTGTCAAATACGTTAAAAAGCTGGTTCCTGCCTATAGCCTGCCTAACGCCATTTCATTCAACGATGCACTGAACCGGGGAAGTACACAACCCTTCCGACCCGTATCCATAAAAAATACCGATCTGGCCTTTGTGCAGTATACGGGTGGCACCACGGGCGTCTCGAAGGGCGCCATGCTAACGCATCGGAATATTATCGCCAATGTAGAAGGGCAGAATTACTGGATGCAGCCCGCTCATATTCCTGATGGCGAAGGCATTATTGTGGCGGCCTTACCCCTTTATCATGTCTACGCGCTGACGACAAATGCCCTGGCAGGATTAAAAAGTGGTTCCATGAACCTGCTGATCACAAATCCGCGTGATCTGAACGCTTTTATCGACGATCTGAAAAAGTATAAAATTACAGCCTTTACGGGCGTGAATACGCTCTATAACGGCTTATTAAATCATCCGCGAATCGGGGAAGTGGACTTTAGCCATCTGAAAGTTACCTCAGCCGGCGGAATGGCGCTGCAAACATCTGTGGCGGAACGCTGGGCCAAGCTCACAGGAAACACACCCTGCGAAGGATACGGCCTAACCGAAACCTCTCCCGTTCTTTGCTCAAACCCAATCGACGGTACGGTTCGGGTCGGAACCATTGGTATTCCCTGGCCGAGCACCGACATGAAAATCATTCGGGAAGATGGCACGGATGCACCTGTTGGCGAAGCCGGTGAAATTGTAGCCAGAGGACCTCAGGTTTTTAAAGGCTATTACAATCGGCCCGAAGAGACAGCCAAGGCCATGACGGGCGACTGGTTTAAAACTGGCGACGTAGGCGTAATGAATGATGACGGTTTCTTTAAAATCGTCGATCGCAAGAAAGACATGATTCTGGTATCCGGATTCAACGTCTATCCAAATGAAATTGAGGATGTTGTCTCGCAGTGCCCCGGCGTATTAGAAGTCGCCTGCATTGGCGTTCCCGACGAAAAATCGACAGAAGTTGTCAAAATATTTGTCGTTAAAAAAGACCCGGCGCTTACTGTTGAAACCATTAAAGCATTCTGTCGGGAAAACCTGACTCCTTATAAAGTGCCCCGGATCATTGAGTTCCGTAGCGAGTTGCCAAAATCAAACGTTGGCAAAATTCTTCGTCGTCCGTTACGGGACGAGGAAATGGAAAAACTCAAAAAATAAAATACCAGGTTTCATGTTCCGAGAATGGATTTCTCCTGAACATGAAACCTGGACGTTATACGCTCCTATCGATTACGCTACAACAATAACTGGAGCGGTCGGCTTGCCGTCGAGCGTCAGAAGTTCCTGCTGAAAACCTTTCACCTGTTTGATAAACCGGCTGGCCTTCCGGCGGGAGATATCAACCCGATCGCCATTGACCAGACTTACGCTCATCTGCTGCCGGTCGGGCACTATACTTTCCAGATACAGGAGGTTGATAATATTTTTTTTGTGAGGTCGGGCAAATACTTTCGGCGATAAGCGGCTTTCCATTTTTTTCAGCGTCAACGAAACCATCAGCTGGCTTCCGTCGGCAAAATGAAAAACGGTGTAGTTCCCCTCCCCTTCCAGCCGCACAATACGGTGCATGGGCATTTTTCGGCGGTGTCCAACAAAAGGAAGGGTTAGATCTGACATGCCCAGTTGCCCGGCAATTTGCTCAAGGTGAATAGCAGTAAGAGGCTTAGCAAGTAGAGTTGCTTTCATAGTTAATCAATAAAGGGTGTGAATAATGTGACGTAGAGGGTTGTTTAGATTGACAAACCCATGCGTCTAAGTTTCTACAATAGCAAGTTTACACAAATTTCATTATCAAGCAATTAGCTACGTATAAAAAGATTCCTACAAAGACGCTCGGGTTTATTTACAAATAAATACTTGTATAATTTTAGCCTCCTGACAACGGGTAAATCAGGCATGAATAACACCGTACGCGAACTTATTACGGCTCTTTAACCTTGACTATCTCAAAGAACAAGTTTCATAGAATTAGCATGGCAACCTTGCTTGATTTAGTCGGTAATACCCCCCTGGTAGAACTGAATCGCCTAAATCCCAACCCTCACGTTAAATTATACGGCAAACTTGAAGGCAATAACCCAGGCGGCAGCGTAAAAGACCGGGCTGCAACCAGCATGATTCAGGGCGCTCTGGCCCGGGGCGAACTAAAACCAGGAATGACCCTCATTGAAGCCACCAGTGGCAACACGGGGATTGCCTTAGCCATGATTGCCCGCTTATATGACATCCCAATAGAACTCATCATGCCGGAAAACTCCACTCGTGAACGGGTTCTGACGATGGAAGCTTTCGGTGCAAAAGTGATTCTAACCGAAACGATGGAAAGTGCCCGTGATTTTGCGGAGGCACAGGTTCGCAAAGGAGGCTATTTTCTGCTTAATCAGTTCGCCAATCCCGACAATTATCTGGCGCATTACCGGACTACAGGCCCTGAAATCTGGCGGGATACGTCGGGGCAGATTACGCACTTCGTTTCGTCAATGGGCACCACAGGAACCATTATGGGCACGTCGCGCTACCTGAAAGAACAGAATTCTGATGTGCAGATTGTGGGTTGTCAGCCTACCGACGGCTCATCAATTCCTGGCATTAGAAAATGGCCGGTAGAGTATCTGCCGAAAATATTTGAGCCACAACGGGTAGATCGAGTTATGGAAGTGTCGACTGAGGAAGCAACAGCCATGACACGTAAGCTGGCGAACGTAGAGGGCATTTTTGCGGGTATGAGCAGCGGTGGGGCCGTTCATGCCGCCGTCGAGCTGGCCAATGAGCTGGAATCCGGCGTAATTGTTTGCATCATCTGCGACCGGGGCGACCGTTATCTTTCGTCAAATCTATTCGGTTAATCATACTGCCATCTCTTCGGGTCGACGTACGGAATCTTTTTCACATACGTCCAACCCGCAGGGGCGACTCTACATTATCTTTGCGCTTATGTACAAGCGTATTATCCTACCGTTTCTCTTCCGCTTCGACGCCGAAACGATTCACCACACTGTATCGACTTTACTGAAATTCGTTCTGGCTATTCCAGGGTTCTCAACCATCTGCCGAAAATGGTACGTACTGGAAGACAAGCGGTTAAACCGGACCGTATTTGGTCTTACCTTTCCAAATCCCGTTGGTATGGCGGCCGGGTTCGATAAAAATGCGGATCTGGTCAGTGAGCTGAGCGACTTAGGATTTGGTTTTGTTGAGATTGGTACCGTAACGCCCCGTCCGCAGCCCGGCAATCCGAAGCCTCGCCTGTTCCGTCTGAAAGCCGATTTAGGCTTGATTAATCGCATGGGGTTCAACAACAAAGGGGTAGGCCCGGCGGCTGGCCGGCTTCGTCAGTTTGGCCAGAACCGGGGCAATCGCCAGGTGATAATAGGAGGGAATATTGGTAAGAACAAAGACACACCTAATGAAGAAGCGCTGAGTGACTACCTCATTAGCTTTCGCGAACTATTCGATACGGTCGACTATTTCGTTGTGAATGTCAGTTCGCCGAATACACCGGGGCTGCGGGATTTGCAGGAACGCGAGCCCCTCACAAAACTGCTTACTGCCTTGCAGCAGGAAAACAAACAACGCCCAAACGCAAAACCCATTCTGCTCAAAATTGCCCCAGACCTTACCAATGGTCAGTTAGATGATATCATTGCCATAGTGGCTGAAACGGGTATTGCTGGTGTCATTGCAACAAATACAACCATCAGCCGCGAAAACCTGATCACCGATCCATCTACTGTTTCCCAGATTGGAGCGGGCGGTGTAAGCGGGTTGCCGCTACGTGAGCGGGCTACTGAGGTGATTCGTTATCTGCACCAGCAGTCAGGTGGTTCATTCCCCATCATTGGGGTTGGGGGTATCTTTTCGGTTGAGGACGCCCAGGAAAAACTCAACGCTGGTGCCAGTCTGATCCAGGTGTACACCAGTTTTATTTATGAAGGTCCGGGGCTGGCAAAAAAAATAAATCAGGGAATACTGAAAGCCTTGTAGAGCCGCACAATAGGAAGGTTTAGGATTATCCAACTTTAGTTTACATTTGTGAAATGTAAAATCAAATTCCCGTGGTTTTTCGTTAAAAAAAAAGGAAATTTACCTGCCGCATAGTCCGACCCCAACGCATGGCACAGCCAACGACATCTCCACGCCAGAATACTCTCCGACGTCCTGTTGAACGTAACGAACCTCGCCCTCGCTTAACCAATGGTACATCAGGTAGTGGGCCCCGGCGACAGTCGTTCAATTGGGGAGCCGCTATCGACCGATGGTTTACAGATCAGCGCTCAACCCTAACGCTGGGCGTTTTGCTGATGGTGATTGCCATTGGCTTACTGTTTGCCTTCATTTCTTATTTGATGACTGGCTCGGCTGATCAGAGCGTAGTCGGCGCTGCGTTTACCCAGCCAGTAGCCGAGGCTGCTACCGAGACACGCAACTGGGTTGGGTTGGTTGGTGCCTACGTAGCGCATGTCTTTGTTTTTCGCTGGTTTGGCGTGGGCGCGCTGGCTTTCCCGATCATTATTTTTCTGGCTGGCTTCAAATTGACATTTGGCTATGAACTACTCCCACTGAGCCGAACCACTACTGCGCTGCTCTTTGCGGCCGTATGGTGCAGTCTTATCCTGGGTTATATCGTACTTGCGACCAACTCTGTCGAAACGGCCAGTGTGTGGTGTGGGGGCATCGGCTACGAGGCCAACGTAGCCCTTTACGGTCTGTTTGGCTGGGGAAATCTGGCCTTTATCGGATTTTTACTGTTCTTCTTCGTCGTTTATTTTTTCGATGTCCGCAAGATTAGTGTGCCTGATTTTTCACGTATCAGTCAGCCAAGACCCAAGAAACGTAATGATAGCCCACTACAAACGTATGAGGAGAGCGAGCTGGAACTGGACGAAGAACAGGAACCAGAGCCCCACTATCAACCGGAACCTGACTATTCGCCAATTAACCAGGAGGAGCCGCATGTCAATGGAATAGCTACCAGTGAAATTATCCCAGACAAAGCGCCCGCCGTCGATTCAGTAATTCCGACAACAACAGGGGTTACTCTGACTATTAAAAACCGGGATGCTGTCTCTGATACGTCGGCCGATGAAGAACTTGTTACAACACCGGTTTCGGCAGTTGAACCCGACCCGTTTGAAGATGATGATTTAGTGTCGGTTCATGGATTATATGATCCAACGCTTGATCTGCCCCAATATCAGTATCCTACAAATGAATTGCTGGTTGATTACCAGAACAGCCGAAAAGCCAATGTGTCGGATGATGAGTTGACGGCCAACAAAGAACGTATTGAAACGACCCTGCGCAACTTCGGTATTGAAATAGATTCAATCCAAGCGTCTATTGGCCCCACTGTCACCCTGTATGAGATTGTACCCGCCAAAGGTGTACGTATTTCGAAAATCAAGAGCCTGGAGGATGATATAGCCTTGAGCCTATCGGCGCTTGGTATCCGTATTATTGCCCCGATGCCCGGTATGGGCACCATTGGGATTGAGGTGCCCAACAAGAACCGTGAGATGGTTTCGATGCGGTCGGTTATTACAAGTGACGTATTCAACAACAGCAAATTTGACTTGCCGGTTGTACTGGGTAAAACCATCTCGAATGATATTTACGTAGCGGATCTGGCAAAAATGCCCCACTTACTTATGGCCGGGGCTACAGGTCAGGGAAAATCCGTTGGCTTGAACGTACTGCTTACCTCTCTGATTTATAAGAAGCACCCCTCGCAATTGAAGTTGGTGCTGGTTGATCCTAAAAAAGTGGAGCTTACGTTGTTTAATAAGCTGGAACGGCACTTTCTGGCTAAGCTCCCTGATTCAGAGGAACCCATCATTACCGATACGAAGAAAGTCGTCAATACGCTGAATTCATTATGTATCGAGATGGACAACCGGTACAACCTGCTTAAAGATGCGGGTTGCCGTAATTTAAAAGAATACAACGCGAAGTTTGTCAAACGGCGGCTGAACCCCGAAAAAGGCCATCGCTTCTTACCGTACATCGTGTTGATCATTGACGAGCTTGCCGACCTGATGATGACGGCGGGAAAGGAAGTCGAGCAGCCCATTGCACGACTGGCGCAGTTGGCTCGCGCTATCGGTATTCACTTGGTAGTGGCAACCCAACGCCCGTCGGTCAACGTTATTACAGGGCTTATTAAGGCCAACTTCCCGGCTCGGTTGTCGTTTAAAGTAACCTCAAAAATTGACTCACGAACCATTCTGGATACGGGTGGTGCCGAACAATTGGTTGGTCAGGGGGATATGCTGTTGTCGTCAAACTCCGACATTATTCGTCTCCAGTGCCCATTTGTCGACACCAATGAGATTGAAGAGATTTGTGAGTTTGTAGGCAACCAGCGCGGCTACGATGACGCGTATGTTCTGCCTGAATTTGTCGGTGACGACGGCGGACAAAGCGATGATAAAGATGTCGACCTCGCCAACCGGGACCCAATGTTTGATGAAGCTGCTCGGCTGATTGTTATCCATCAACAAGGCAGTACATCCCTGATTCAGCGTAAACTTAAACTGGGTTACAACCGTGCCGGACGTTTGGTCGATCAGTTGGAGGCCGCTAAAATTGTCGGCCCGTTTGAAGGCAGCAAGGCTCGCGACGTACTGGTAGCCGATCTACAAATGCTGGAAGAAATGCTCAAGCGGCTAAAAGGGGAATAGCCAGCCTGCATCGAGTGCGCTTTCAGCAAAAAGGAAGTGCGTCCAGCCAACTTCGTTAAACTTTTCTGACGTTTTCTGGTCTCTATTACAAGCAGAATAGTCGCAGGAAGCGATTCATAATCTTGCATTTACGAGTAATATTTATAAAAATGAAGAAAATAGTTTGGATGCTTAATCTGGCGTTAGTCGTAACGCTACCTGCCATGGCTCAAAAAGATAAACGAGCTCAGCAGATTCTGGATGCGATGAGTAAAAAATATCAAGCACTGAAATCCTATCAGGCTGCCTTTACATACGCTAGCGCGGGAGCGGGTACGAAAGAATCCTATAAAGGCGATTTGACCGTAAAAAATGAAAAATTCCGGCTGGTGTTGGGAGGGCAAGAAGTATTTACCGATGGAAAAACGATGTCGACTTACATCAAAGAGTCTAACGAAGTAAACGTACAGGACTATGAAGGCGGCACCAGCAGCGAATTAAATCCGACTCAGATTTATTCTATCTATAAACGTGGCTTTAACTACCGTTTTTTGAAAGAACAAAAACAGGGTGGCCGGACAGTTGAAGTAATCGAGTTGACACCGAATCGCCCAAAAAGCCCGATCTCAACCGTGGAAATTTCGGTCGACAAAGCTGATAAGTCAGTACGTAACTGGTTGATTATTAATAAAGATGGCAAACGTACGTCGTATACCATTACTAAGTTCACCCCCAACGTAAATGCCCCCGACGCCTTATTCGTCTTCGATAAATCAAAATATCCGGGCGTTGAGGTTGTGGACCTGAGGTAATGGCCAAAACGTAAAATATAAAAAGCGTAAGCCAGAAGTTACCCGATATTGACGTGGGTGGCTTCTGGCTTACGCTTTTTATACTTTCGCTCCGAATGCCAGATCGCCTGAGTCGCCCAGGCCGGGAACAATATAAAAGTGTTCGTTAAGGTGATCGTCGATGGCGCCGAGCCAAAGATGGCATTGAGGTAGTCGCTGCTGAACGTAACGAACTCCTTCCGGACTGGCAATAATGGCCGCAATGTGCGTTTGGGCTGGGATACCGTAACGTAGCAAAGCATGATACACTTTTTCGAGCGAACGACCAGTGGCCAGCATTGGATCGCACAGAATCAGCACTTTACCGCTCAGGTCGGGACTGACAATGTAATCCATAGCAATTTCAAACTCATCATTTCCGTCGGGCACATACCCACGATAAGCACCAGCAAAGGCGTTCTCGGCTTGATCAAAATAATTGGCAAACCCCTGATGAAAAGGCAAACCTGCCCGAAGAATAGTAGCCAGAACTGGCTGCTGCCGAAGCACTTGCGTATTGGCAATACCTAGTGGTGTTTGCACCGATACGTTTTGATAGGTTAACTTTTTTGAAATCTCGTAAGCCATCAATTCACCAAGGCGTTCCAGATTACGTCGAAACCGCAGACGATCCTGTTGAAGAGAAACATTACGGAGTTCGGCCATAAACTGATTAGCCAGAGAGGACTGCTGTGCAAAGACAAACATAGAAACAGGGGTTCGTTCGCTCTAAATTAGCCGCAAGGTTAGCGTATATCCAAACCAATTCCCTAATTTAAGCGATTCATTTAGTACACTGAGTCTGTAAAAAGCACGACCGGCTCGACAGTCAGTAATTTACATGCGCTGCAACGTTTACGTTTTCTGTTGTCTACTTCTTTCGTTAACTGCTCGGGCGCAGAGCCCTTTTGTACCCCTCAACGCAGATTATTATCACCTTATCGACCGGCTTGAAATTCGGCAGAATCGTTGGGCCGACGGTTTCCATAGTACGGTAAAGCCCTACAATCGGGAGAGCATTATTCAACTGACAGATAGTTTGTTATCGCACCCCGGCCGCGATTTTTCAGATTCTGATTACTTCAATTTCGATTATCTGCGTAATGACAGTTGGGAATGGGTCAATCCCCGAGATTCGATACGGCTGGACCCCTTTACTAAGTACGTTCGCCAGCCGGGTGCACCAGGCGATAGCCGCCAGCCTGTTCTAAAGCACTTTTTTCATAAAAAAGCCGATTTCTATAATCTGCAAACGCCCGATGTTGATCTGCACATCAACCCGGCCGTATATGTTGGTTTTGGCCTCGATAATCGGTCGGGGCAATCGGATGAGTTGACCAGCAATCAGCGTATGTTATTCGTAAATACGCGGGGGCTGGAAATACGCGGTTCTATTGGCCGTAAGCTGGGTTTTTATACGTTCTTTTCCGATACGCAGGCATCCTATCCTGAATACGTTCGCCAATACGGGAAAATCTATTCGGGCGACTCCACCAATTCGGCACCCGGCGAAGGCTTTGTGAAACCCTTCGGCTCCAGCGGAGCTGTCGATTATTTGTCGGCCCGAGGCTACATTACGTTTAATGCGCTCAAGGTCATCAATATTCAATTTGGGCACGACCGGAATTTCTTTGGTAACGGTTTTCGGTCATTATTACTCTCCGACAACAGCCCGCCCTATCTATTTCTGAAATTATCGACCCGTTTGGGCAAACGTATTCAATACACAAACCTGTTTGCTTCTTTGCAAAACAAGCAGGCTCCTTTGCCAAAGGGCGAACATTTGATTCCCCAAAAGTTCACGGCCATTCACCACCTGAGCATCAACCTGAATGACCACATGAACCTGGGCATATTTGAAGCCGAAGTGTTTAGCCGGGATCGATTCGACATTAGTTATTTAAATCCGATCATTCTGTACCGTTACGTTGAATCGAGTCAGGGGAGTGCCGATAATGCCATGATTGGTATCGATTTTAAGGCTAATTTCCTCTCTCAATTTATGGTCTACAGTCAGATCATGATCGATGAGTTTCGGCTTGGCGCCTTACGGGAGGGCAGAGGAGACTGGACCAATAAATTTGCAGTACAGGTAGGGGGCAAATACATCGATGCCTTCAACGTTCCTAATCTTGACCTGCAAGCTGAGCTGAATCTGGCCCGCCCGTTTACGTACTCCCACGAGTCGACACCTAGCGTCAATTCGGGTCAAACCAATTATGCTCATTATAATCAACCATTAGCGCATCCCCTGGGCGGAAATTTTCTGGAAGGCATCGGTATTGTACGCTATCAGCAAAAGCGCCTGACGGCCAACGGCATATTTGGTCTGATGATGTATGGCGCAGATCCAGCACCCGATATTAATTACGGAGGGAATATTTTAAAGGATTATAATGGCCGTATACGTGACGAAGGCAATTTTATTGGTCAGGGCCGTAAAACAGTCATTACGTACATTGACGCGAGAGCTTCGTATATGATTCGGCATAACATATTTCTGGAAGGCCGTTATCTGTATCGGTTCCAGGACAGCCAGTATCGCCCCGATCGATACACCGATCAGGTAGCCAGCTTCGCACTTCGCTGGAATATTCCTTATCGAAACTTGGTGTTCTGAAAACTGGCATAAGTCGAAAAAGTCAGTAGACCTAAGTAAGTTTGCAATCTTGTAATTCCTCTGCGGTTACAAGGCTTTACGATTTTACGACTTTTATGCTTGATCTCATACGTAGCGAACTGACCGAAGCCCAGTCCGTTTTAGATACATTTCTCAGCAATCCCGCTCATCTCTCAGCCATTGAACAGGCGGCTATATTGATGGCCAATGCCCTTAAAAATGGCCATAAAATTATTTCGTGTGGCAACGGTGGCTCGCATTGCGATGCGATGCATTTTGCCGAAGAACTTTCGGGACGTTACCGTGGTGATCGTCGCTCTTTGGCCGCTATTGCCATTTCGGATGTCAGCCACATCTCCTGCGTAAGTAATGATTATGGCTACGAATTTGTCTTTTCCCGATTTGTCGAGGGCTTAGGCAATCCGGGCGACGTACTGCTTGGCCTCAGTACCAGCGGTAATTCGGCTAATGTCATCCGGGCGGTTGAAGCAGCCCGCCAGAAAGGTATGCAGGTGGTGCTGCTAACTGGCAAAGACGGGGGAAAACTGGCTGGTCAGGCTGACGTAGAAATCCGCGTGCCTCACTTTGGATACGCCGACCGTATTCAGGAAATCCACATAAAAGTGATTCACCTGTTTATATTGCTGATTGAAAAGCAGGTCATATAAACCGCATGGGCCGCCCATGCGGTTTAGAATTGCTTCAGATACGATAGCTTTCCAATGATGTGCTGCTCCTGCTGACGATCGGTAGCCCGGAGCGAACCGGCATAAGTGCCGTTATTATAAACGATGTACAGAAAGGATAAGGGCTGAAATTCCCAGGCAAGCCGAATGTTCCAGACGTTTTTATCGGTATACGTATTACGCTGGAAAAAGCTGATTAACTGTAATCTTGGATTAACGGCCATTCGGCTTTCGATGCTGTATAAGCCAATGGTACCGGTATAACCTCCTACCCGATCAAAATTGTTTACCTCTCCGCTTAGTGTAAACGACATATGTGGAATAGGAGCCAGTACCATCGAGCCACGGCCGTAGTTGAGCTGACCATCATAATAGCGACCTGTTTCACCATTTAGCTGAAAGGACAGTTTTTTTGATGGATCGGTGCTAAACATGATCTGATAACGAACGTAACGATACTTGCCCGAAGCTATATTCAAACTCAAAGGACGATAATCGCCGTCGTCTAAACGCTGAAAAGTAGGGTTCACAAACAGACCGATATTGCCGCCATTCTGAAACGTCAGCCAGACCGGATTCATGTTGTACTGCGCTTCCTGTAAATAGCCCGTCGACGCTTTATGATAGAGTTCTAGAAAAGCGCCTGGCTCAAAACCACGTACCCATCGGGGCAACCAACGGCCGCGATTAACCAGATAGGCACCCGGCGTTGTTGCAATCACGTCATTACGTGACACGAAGCCCATTTCAGGATTAAAGTTTCTCGTTACTATCGACTCCGTCCACCAGGCGACAATCTGATTTGTTCGATACATCAGCTGACTGTACCCTGCCATTCCCCGATCAGCACCAGTTGAGCCTAGGGTATTGATTACCATAGCGCTGTAAGATAAGGTCTGGTTCAGCCGAAAAAATCCGTCAAGGGCAATGGTTGCATTCTGGCGGCCGGTAAGGCTATCAGCAGCGTGTACATTTTTTAGCGTAACCAATCCACCAATTCGGTTCTGACGACCTACATTCTCAACGTAACGTCCAACAGCAAAGTCCGTTGTTGGGCTTCCGGGTATACCACGCTGGCGAATGAGCATACCTCCGTAATTTCGGTTAAGTGACCTGTACACTAAGCGGGCTCCAGCATCTATCGGCACAGGGGTACTCGTACCATCCGGAAGCGTTGCCAATCCGATTGTCCGGCTGAAAAAGGGCTGAATAATCATACTCCCCCCTTCGCCTGTGTTAGCGTTTCCTGGTAAACCCGCGCCAAACAAGCTCGCATTTTCCAGAAAGAAAGCTCTACGTTCTGGAAACAACACCGAAAACCGAGTAAGATTATTTACCTGGCGATCTACATCGGCTTGTGCGAAGTCGGTGTTCAATGTCAAATCAAGAACTGTGTTCGGATTGATGGCCCATTTTACATCGCCACCTAATTTGATCTTTGCGCTCTGAGTATGTCCGATTTCGGTACCATTGAAGCGATCATCGCTGAGTAATACGTAGGGCTGCACGCGAATGTTGGGCGAAGGTGGCGGGGGCTTCAACCCCATAATCAGGCCAGCGTATGCCACCCGGCTTGATGTAAACGCCCGCGGATAAGGTGACCAGGCTGACAATTCGTTTGAATAACGCCGGTTGCGGAAGAAGTTGATCCCCCACGACTGCGTAGAATCGGCCGAACGGGCGTAACGAAGCGTTTGCCACGGAATCTGTATTTCGGCTACCCAGCCTGAATCGGTGCGACTGGTACGTACTTTCCAGAAACCATCCCAATCGATATCGTTCAACACATCGTCGAACGAGAGCAAATCCCGTTGTGTTCCGTACGGATTCGTGGCGAACGTCATGGCATTTCGACGGTCATTAAACCCATCGATGACAACGCCAAAGAGGTCGTTAGCCATTGTAGAAAAATCACGCTTGAAGTTTGGCGTTCGAATGGCTTTGCGACCCAGCGTGTCGTAATTGATAGCAGCTACGTAAAGAAAGTGTCGATTATATAACACCCGGACGTCTGTATCAAAAGTAGCCGGACGGCCCTGCTTAGGATCAACTTGTACAAATCGGTTAACCGGCTTTGCCCGTTGCCATTCAGGTTCATCCAAATGCCCGTCTACTTTGAGTTTATCACTGATTTCAACTGCCTGTATGATTCTAGGCTTTTTGGGTGGAGCAAAAATTACCGCCTGGCCTGTTGTTACCTGCCCGTTCAGCCTCTGTTGATCAATTGCGCCATCCCGCGCTGTGTCGGGTTGAACGACATCCGACTGCGCCGTATTGGGTACCGTAGAATTGGTTTGTGCGAAGGAATAAAGCGGAAGTAAGGCTAAAATGAGCCAACAGCGAACAATAAAGGATAACATTGAGGTGGAGGTATTATCCACCAAAATTAAGCAACAGGCTTTGGTCGAATCAGATTGTTGAGGTTGAACGGTCGATACAGCCTATTCATCGGTAAAGGTGCACGCGTATTTCTACTTAATAGTCTCCTCCGGCTCCTCCACCGCCAAAACTACCGCCACCAAAGCCACCAAAACCTCCTCCACTGCTGCCGCCACCACTCCAGCCACCTCCTGAGCTTCCCCAGCCAGAATAAGTTGATGTCGGGAAAAAGACGGGGCCCCAACCGCCCCCTCGATTACGATTACTACCGCCCCCGCCACCTCGGTTACGACGGGCAATAATGAAAATGATGATTAGAAAGACGATTAGTGCGATGAACAAGCCACTGGAGCCGTCTCCATCACCTGTATTTGTATCGGGATCGCTTTTGTACTCACCGCTTGCCCGCTGGATAATTTCAGTCGTAGCCTCGTTTAGGCCCTGAAAATATTGTTCCTGCTTAAAGGCTGGAACAATCGTGTTACTGATAATTCGCTTGGCAATAGCATCCGGAATGGCTCCTTCCAGGCCATAGCCGGTAGCAATGAATATCTTTCGTGTCTGGGTAGCCCAGGCCAGTACCAGACCGTTATTTTTTCCTTCTTGCCCAATGCCCCATTTTCGACCCACCTGAAATGCAAAATCGCCGATGGGATATGGTTCTGTTGTTTTTACAATAACAACTACGATCTGAGTCGAGGTTGAATCGTTATAGGCACGTAGTTTTTGCTCAAGCTGCGACCGCTCCGAACTGCTTAGAATACCCACAAAATCATTGACTAATCGAGGAGGATTGGGCTTATCAGGAATAACCGCATTAGCCGTTGAACTGTCGTCGGTAGTATCCTGCGCCCATAAGACCGGTGCGGTAATTAGCACGAAGAGCAAACCGATACGTAGCGTTCGGGCTAGGTGTATAAGAAAAAGGGGTACGTTCACGTCAGTATTAATCAAACGAAATATCGTCGGCAAGTTCGTTGGTATCTTCGCTGGCGTACGGAAAATATTGTTTCAACTGTTCGCCAGCCCGCTCAATTCCCTTACTCAATCCTTTGGCATATTCACCCGCTGCAAAGTGACTTTTCATCAATTCTTTTGTGGCTTCCCAAAAATTAGCGGGCACTTTTGCATCAATACCCTTGTCGCCCACTACAGCGAATTTACGGTCGTCGTGAGCCAGATAAAATAATACACCGTTCTGCTCCTTCGTCTGGTGCATACCTAAGCGGGCAAATAGTTCGATAGCCCGTTCTACGGGGTCAGTGCTCGGGCAATTTGGTTCAACATGCACACGGATTTCGCCCGACGTAGCCTTCTCGGCCTGCCGTATGGCATCCACAATCCGCTGTTGCTCGTCAGGAGTAAATAGGTTGGTTGGCATAGAGCAGGTAGCCCGGAACCTGAGCAGGGAGTGGAATTTTGGAAAGAATCCCTACGTCCTGCTCAGGTTCCTAACTAATTAAAACTGTACTGTTGGAGCGCTCTGGGCAGCCTGTGAAGCTTCGAAGAACCCTTTTACGGGAAAGCCGAATATACCAGCGAAGATGTTGTTGGGGAACGAACGTACTGACTGATTATACGTTTTTACAGCCCCATTAAAATCATTTCGGGATACAGCTATGCGGTTTTCGGTGCCTTCCAATTGGGCCTGTAGCTCCAGAAAATTCTGATTCGCTTTCAGATTAGGATAGTTTTCCGCAACGGCCAATAACCGCGACAGTGACCCACTTACCTGATCCTGAGCAGCCTGAAATTTCTGAATGTTTTCCGGCGTCAACTGATCGGCCGACAGATTGATGCTGGTAGCTTTAGACCGTGCTTCCTGAACAGCCACTAGGGTCCCTTTCTCGAAATTGGCAGCGCCCTGTACAGTCCGAACCAGATTCGGAATCAGGTCAGACCGGCGTTGGTACTGCGTCTGAACCTGCGACCATTTCTCCTGTACATTAGTATCGCTTTGAACCAGCCCATTATATGAACTACAGCCGTACATGCCCAGAATAAGGGCAATTACTACTACAATAATTAAAGTCTTTGACATGGTTTGTTAGAATGCAAAAGGTTAGTACTGCTTTCAAAGTTGGCCAAAACTACTAATTAGTTTATGTAAAACTACGCTAACGGTACTTTTGCCATTTTTGTTTGGGTATTTGTCTTGATGATTGGTATACCTTACTTTTCGGAAAATGGGCTTATAAACTCAAAGCAGGCAACATAATGAATCTTGACCTAACCGGAAAAACCGCTCTCGTCTGCGGAAGTACACAGGGAATTGGCCGCGCTACGGCCATCGAACTGGCTTTGTTGGGTGCCAATATCGTACTAATGGCACGTAATGAGCAGGCGCTTAAAGACACAATAGCCGAATTGGCCACAAAGGCCGGTCAGCAGCATCGTTACGTTGTAGCCGATTTTAGCCAGCCTGATGCTGTAGATCAGGGTATTAAAAGTCATTTAGCTCAATTTCCGGATATACACATTCTGGTCAACAATACGGGCGGGCCGGCAGGAGGACCGTTAATAGAGGCTAAACCTGACGAATTAACCCAAACATTTCATAACCATCTCATTAACAATCAGGTGTTAGTACAAGCCGTTTTTCCGGCTATGAAACAGGCAGGTTATGGTCGTATTGTCAATATTATATCAACCTCTGTCAAACAACCGATTGTGGGCCTGGGGGTCTCCAATACCATTCGGGGGGCTGTGGCGCAGTGGGCAAAAACGTTGTCGCTGGAGATCGCTCAGTTTGGTATTACGGTCAATAATGTTTTGCCTGGTTATACGCAAACTGCTCGGCTGGAATCAACGATTCGTATGCGAGCCAAAACGTCAGGCAAAACGGAGAGCGAAATAGCCGTTCAACTGGAGCATGAAATTCCAACCGGACGATTTATTAAACCAGAAGAAGTCGCAGCGGCTGTGGCCTTTCTATGCACGCCCGCAGCTGCTTCTATCAATGGTATCAACGTTCCGGTAGACGGCGGAAAAACAGGAAGTTTATAAAAACGTACGGCACAAAAGTGCTAGTGACCATTGTCCGACATCTGCCGTCGCTAGCTCGGGGCTCTGCCTTATTTTTTTAAACTAAACTATTCTTGAAGGCATAAGCTACCATACCCGCGGTATTTTTAGTGCCCGTTTTTTCAAGAATTCGCAGACGATGCCCTTCAACAGTACGTGGACTCAGGAAGATTTTTTCGCTGATCTCATTGGTCGAAAGGCCTTCGCAAATGAGCGCTAGTACTTCTTTTTCCCGTTCGGAAAGCAGAATTTTACTGTTGTAAAACGCATTAACAGGCTTTACCGTTGTCTTATTGGTCATCTTGCGAAGCATTGCCTTCGACACAAATTCATTGAGGTAGACGCCTTCATCCATCACTTTCCGAACGGCTTTTTCGACTTCACCCGCTTCGGCATCTTTGAGCAAATACCCACTAACCCCCTTTTCGAGCAAATGCAACACCATACGATCTTCGTCGTGCATGGTCAGCACGACGATTTTAACAAGCGGATAATGTTCACGCATGTAGTCGGCAGTAGCGGTGCCGTCCATAACCGGCATTTGCAGATCGAGCAAAACAACATCGGGTGTTTTGCGGGAAATCCTATCAATCAGTTCCTGCCCATTACTCGCTTCCAGAATTAGCTCAAAATCCTGAACCTGACCGAGAATGGTGGCCATTCCGACGCGGAACAACGTATGATCGTCGCAAAGGGCCAGTTTAATTTTTCGCATAGAGTAGCAAGAGTTAAAGGTCAATGCAGGATTAGTCGCGAACAGCAACTGTTCAGCAAACAAATTAACTCAATAAATCGACAGGCTGCGCATCATGCAGGCGCACCTGCACATGAATCTGAGAGCCCCGGCCCGGCGCTACGTCGAACGTGACATGGCCATTCACTACGTTCAATCGGCTCTCGATAGTTCGTAACCCTAGCCCGCCCTGCCGGTTTTCCATAATAGCGTCAAAATCAAATCCTACGCCATCATCGACAACCGACAGACGAATCTCATTATCCATACAGATAAGCTGAATGGTGATATGCCGGGCGCGCGCATGTCGAATGGCGTTATTCACCAATTCCTGACTGATGCGATACAGCATCAACTCCAGCGTTGGAGGAATCTGAACGGCAGTTTCAGGATAATTCAACTCTACTTCCAGTTCACCATCATTAGCCCGGTCAGCCAATTCTTCCAGGGCCGCCAGTAAGCCAAATCGTTCGAGGGTCGTCGGCACCAGATTCCGGCTGATACGTCGGACATTCGTCATCGTCTCATCGATCATCGAGCGGGTTTTCTGAAACTCGAACCCCACCTGTACTTCACCGCCCAGTTTCTGCTCAAGCTGGTTTAGACTCATTTTAGTGATCGACAACATCGTGCCAATCCCGTCGTGCATGTCTTCAGCGAGCCGTTTACGCTCCTCCTCTTGCCCACGAAACGTAGCAGCCATAAGCTCGCGTCTGTGCTGGGCCTGCATCTCCTTGAGAGCCAGTTGTTGCTTCGCCTGTTTTTGCTGGTAATAGGCCACGAAGATGATGATGAACACAGCCATCATCAACAACACGGCCGTACCGACGGCAATGACAAAACCGGAATCTACTGACATCAGGACAATCTAAAAATGAACACTAATTAGTAAAGTTGGCTAATCATGACCTGAATGTCAATCATTTACCTACATGATTGAGCCAATGGTAATAACAGCCAGTATAAGGGCAATACGAAAATAGATTCAGTTAACTTTTATACGTAGCTGGGATAGTATAAACGAAAGTAAGCCCCGACCATTATAGTAAATTTTCCCGGTCATACTTACTAGTCCACAACCCCAGCGCTGACAACAGCGCAAAAATGATAAATAAAACCTGGCCTACATTCCAGTATTTATCGAACACTTCAGCCGGAACTTTATTGATGTCTTTATACCAGTATTCGCTAAAGAGTACAATGAAAAATGTTCCTGTAGAATAGATAAGTAAACCCGTTGAAAACCAGAAGAGTGTGTGGAGAAGAATATTTTTTACCTGGATATCAATTAATATTTTGTTGAAATAAGCTAAACAAAAAAATATGGCAAACAGACGAAATGAAGATAGACTTACTGAGGATATAGCATCACTTTGATACGTTATGATACAGGCAATTGAGCATATAATCCCTAAAATTACACTTAGCCGTTTTAAACCAGAGGTCCGAAAGCACAATAGCGCAATGGCTAATACGATCCACGTCTGGGCAATGGTTTCAAGGTTTTGCAGGAAGTAATTATTCACCTTCAAAACCGCCAGCCATGTTCCATACGTCTCTTTTATAAAGAAGAATAAAAAGAAGCTAACGATAAGCTTTGACGCTGTATTAAGGTATTTATATCTAACAATGCCGAATAAAATGGGCAGGCTACTACTCAAATGTGTAATAAAATCTAACGGATATTTTTCATACAGTAGTAGTAGCCTGTCGAGCATAATAGTAAGTAATTAGTTAGTTACTATCGCCACAATGTTGCGGACAAGGTAGTCCATCGCCTACGGAGCCGCCACCACCTCCACTTGCCATATCTTTCATACCCGCCTTATCAGTATAAACAGGCATATCTTTACCCTGGGCATCTACGCCCGTAAGCAGAACGCGTGGTTTAAGCTGACCCTTGCCGGGTTCGGTTGGGTTACCGTTCTCATCTTCCCAGCGTTTGGCATGGTGAATTCGTAAGCCGATACAGCCAGGCTGTTCAAGAAGATGCAAGACCTGATTGATTCCAAAAAATTCTGAGCGGACGTACTCATCTGGTTTTAGCCCCGTTTCTATTTTACGTTCGCGGTAGGCGCCCGTCATGGATTTTGTCTCTTTTGAGTCAAGGATACGCCCTGCATCTTTAGTGAAAGCACTCATACAGAAAAAATTTAGAATTTAGTTAATAGGGATTTTAGTGGGTGGACAAAATCGGAAAGCATGCCCGAATATAGACCACCTGTGTTTCTACCCCAATTCAGACAGTAGCCTATCATTTAAGTATAATTAGTTAATTATCAATCTATTATACCGTCCAATTAATTTCATTAATACGTATTTCTACGTAGTAGATTGCGGACTTTTGCCTGTTCTAGGCTGCGGGCTTAAAAACGGGGTTTCTGCGCTTAAAACGGCTAGACGAAGCCATTACTTTTGTAACGTAACGGGCTGAGCCAATCCAAAACGATTTTTCTCATCTCATAGGTTAGGTTAACAAAAAAGGCCGGAGCAGTTTGCCCCGGCCTTTTTTCATAGAAATTCATGTTCTCTTTAAGTATCAGGATCTACTTAAGCAGGTTCAATAAGTAAGCGCCGTACCCACTTTTTACCAGCGGCTTTGCAATCTCAGCAAGCTGGGTGGCATCAATGAATTTCATGCGGTATGCAATTTCTTCAATGCAGCCAATCTTTAACCCCTGCCGCTCTTCAATCACATGGACAAACTGGCCAGCTTGTATCAGCGATTCAAACGTACCCGTATCGAGCCAGGCTGTTCCCCGATCCAGTACGCCCACTTTGAGTTTGCCGCGCTCCAGATATACACGGTTTACGTCGGTAATTTCCAGTTCTCCCCGCGGTGATGGTTTGATGTTTTTGGCAATGTTCACAACATCATTGTCGTAGAAGTATAAACCCGGTACAGCATAATTTGATTTGGGCTTTTCGGGCTTTTCTTCAATAGACAGTACGTTGAAGTGATCATCGAACTCAACGACACCATATCGCTCGGGATCATGTACCTGATAGGCATACACTACGCCCCCATCAGGGTCGTTGTTGGCCTGAAGCAGCTTAGATAAGCCCGAACCGTAAAAAATATTGTCGCCCAATACAAGCGCAACTTTATCATTGCCAATAAATTCCTCGCCGATAATAAATGCCTGCGCCAGTCCATCAGGGCTAGGCTGAACAGCATAACTGAATTGACAGCCAATACGTGTTCCGTCGCCGAGGAGTTTCTCGAAATGGGGCAGATCGTGCGGTGTTGAGATAATCAGAATCTCACGGATACCCGCCAGCATCAGAATCGATAGCGGGTAATAAATCATTGGCTTATCGTAAACAGGCATGAGCTGTTTCGAAACAGCCAGCGTAAGCGGATGAAGGCGCGTACCCGAACCTCCGGCAAGTATGATTCCTTTCATTAGTTGAATGAGCGAATGAGTGAATGAGCGAATGAGTGAATAGCTGTTACAAACATTTTATTCACTCATTTGCTCATTCACTCATTCAATATTTATCTATTCGCGTACATTCCCTGGTAATAACTCTGGTAGGCGCCCGAGGTCACATCATCTAACCAGGCCTGGTTGGCCAGGAACCAGTCGACCGTTTTTTCAAGCCCTTCTTCAAACTGAAGGGAGGGTTGCCAGCCTAAGTCATTCATAATTTTGTGAGCATCGATAGCGTAGCGAAGATCGTGCCCGGCGCGATCCGTTACGTACGTAATGAGCTGGGCCGACGTGCCTTCAGGCCGATCTAGTTTACGATCCATGATCTTGCACAACAGATTGACCAGATCGATATTTTTCCACTCGTTGAAGCCACCGATGTTATAGGTCTCTCCTGATTTTCCGGTGTGGAAAACCGCATCGATAGCCCGGGCATGATCGACTACAAATAACCAGTCGCGGACATTTTCACCTTTACCGTATACGGGCAATGGCTTGTTATTGCGGATGTTATGAATCATCAGCGGAATGAGTTTTTCCGGAAAATGATTCGGGCCATAGTTATTTGAACAGTTGGATAAGACAACCGGGAGTTTATACGTATTGCCGTAAGCGCGAACAAAATGATCGGATGCAGCTTTAGACGCTGAATAAGGTGATTGTGGATCGTAGGGTGTTTCTTCCGTGAAAAAATCTTCCGGATTATGGAGTGAACCGTACACCTCGTCGGTCGAAACATGATAGAACCGCTTTCCGTCGAAATTGCCAGTCCAGCTATTCTTGGCAGCATTGAGCAGATTTACCGTTCCGACTACATTGGTCATAACGAACGACATAGGGTCGGTAATGGAGCGATCTACGTGCGATTCGGCAGCCAGGTGAATGACCCCATCGAACGATAATTCAGCGAACATATCTTCCAGAAATTTCGCATCGGTAATATCCCCCTTAATGAAGGTATAATTCGGAGCGTGCTCGATATCTGTCAAATTCGCCAGATTACCCGCGTAAGTCAGCGCATCAAGGTTATAAATCTGGTATTCGGGGTATTTTGTAACAAATAATCGTACGACGTGAGATCCAATGAATCCAGCCCCACCCGTGATAAGAAGTTTCATTTTATACAAGTTTATAGTTTACGGTTTGTGATTTACGGTAAATTGAAACACCCTTTAAAACCCGTAAACTGAAAACCGTAAACAATTTAGCTAATTTTCTGTTGCCATTGCCATGCATCGCGTAAAGATTCTGCTAATGACCGGCGAGCAGACCAATTTAGTACCTTGGTGGCCTTCGAAACATCGGCATAAACTTTCTCAACGTCACCCGGCCGGCGTGGTCCTATGGCATAATTTACCTTAACGCCTGTTGCCTCTTCAAATGTTTTTATGACGTTCAAGACTGTTTCGCCCCGGCCAGTGCCAATATTAATAACATCATATGAAGAAGCCATATCTTTCTCGATAAGTTTCTTAAGGGCCTGTACGTGGGCATCAGCCAAATCCATTACGTCGATATAATCCCGGATACACGTACCATCGGGCGTATTATAGTCATCGCCATATACCGTCAGGCCGGGGCGGATACCCGCGGCTGTCTGCGTAATAAAAGGCACCAGGTTAGCCGGAACGCCTAGAGGCAGCTCACCAATCTGCGCCGATGGATGGGCACCGATTGGATTAAAATAACGTAACGCCAACGCTTTGACCGGTACTTTGGCCCGAACAGCATCACGAATAATGTCTTCTCCTATAGCTTTTGTGTTTCCATAGGGCGATTGAGCAGGCAGACGGGGTGTCTCTTCGGTAACCGGCAGTTGCTCCGGCTGTCCGTATACCGTACAGGAAGACGAAAAAACCAGATTAGGCACCTTAAATGCGGGCATCAGTTCCAGCAGAAGGAGCAGCGAATCGAGGTTATTTCGATAGTATTTCAACGGCTGAGCAACCGATTCGCCAACGGCTTTATGAGCCGCAAAGTGGATAACCCCAATGGGTTTTTCTTTCTGGAAAATACTTTCCATTTCGGCTTCATCGTTGCAATCGACCGGATAGCACGTAACGTCACGGCCTAAAATAGTACGTAATCCAACTAGGACCGAGCGTTCGGAGTTAGAAAAGTTGTCGATAATAACCGGTTCAAAACCGGCCTCGATCAGTGATACAACCGTATGGGAGCCAATGAAGCCAGCGCCACCGGTGACCAGAATTTTGGGAGATGAGCTTGTAGAAGTCAAACCGTTTTTTATAAAATTTTTGTTGCTACTTTGTTCCTGTAACTCACAATACCAGACAAAAGTAGTATATTCAGGAGGTTTCCGAAAACAGTTTTTACTCTGGGGTCACCCCAAAAAGTAATACTAACGCATGAACGACAATGAATTGAAAGCGTTGATCTCGCTTTTAGATGATGAAGACCAGGAGGTAGTCGAGCATGTCGAACAGCAAATTCGGCAGATAGGCGGGCAAATGATTCCGTTTTTGGAAGCTGAGTGGGAAGGCAGTTTCAATCCTGAACTGCAAAAACGTATTGAAGAAATTATTCACGATCTTCAGTACGAATCAGTTCTGGAACGCATGCGCGACTGGAAAAATGGCGGGGCAATGGATCTCCTCGAAGGACTATGGATCATCGCTACGTATCAATATCCCGATTTATCGCTTAGCAAACTAAAGCAGGACGTAGAGCAATTGTTTTACGATGTATGGGTCGACTTCAAACCCGATATGCACCCCGATGAGCAGATCAGGGCGATGAACAGTGCTTTTTTCTCGAAATTGAAATTTGCTCCGAATACGAAGCATTTTCACTCGCCCGCCAATTCAATGATCAATCAGGTACTTGAATCACGACGAGGTAATCCCATTACGCTTTGTGTGCTGTATATGTTGATTGCGAAGCGCCTTAATTTGCCGGTATATGGGGTTAATTTGCCGAATTTATTTGTGCTTACATACAAAAACAGCAACGGCATCCAGTTCTACATAAACGTATTCAACCGGGGACTGATCTTTACAACCAAAGATATTGACCAGTACATCGACCAGTTGAATATCAAGCGATTGGATACATTTTATCAGCCTTGCACCAATACTGATATTGTTCGGAGAGTATTACGTAATCTGACACTGGCTTTCGAAAAAAACGGCGATATAGAGCGGGTACGTGAGGTTGAAAAAATTCTGAGTACCGTTCAGGACGATGGCGACGGGCTTCCTCTGTCGGATTATACGCAACGGTAATAAATGCCTTTAAGCGTACGTAATCATCTGTAGTTGATGATTACGTACGCTTTTTTCAATATGCTACCGCCAGCAAGCCCGGCCCGGCCTCGAAACACCGGATTATCAGTTGCTCTTCATGATCTGGTAGCCGCACATGACCAACCAGGTGATCGGCCTGATCGGCAAATGGCTCTACGTGCAGATGATCGCGGAAAGTAAGCTGACGTTTTCCATATAGCTTATACAAGGCTTCTTTGGCACACCAGTACACAGCCAGGCGGTTTGGGTCACCGGCTGCATGAGCAATTTCACTGTCGGACAAAACCCTAGGTACAACTCGCCTGAATTGCTCCCGAATTGGCTCAATGTCAATCCCAACCGGACGCGACCGATGCAGTACAGCAGCGGCCCACCCAGCCGTATGTGATAAGGAAATATGCCAGGGCGAATTGATAAGATGAGGTTTTCCGAATTCGTCTTTTTGCAGGCCAGCATAGGGCATTCCCTGCGATTCGATTAATTGTTGAACCGCTACACGACACGACAGCCATTCGATCCGTTGGGCCGAGTGTGTTATACCGGCTAAATCCTCCTGTTCCGACGCCGTTAGCGACAAGGCTCGCCAAAGTGTCGGTTCGTCTTCGGTAATAGCCCGGAGCGAAACAATACAATCGTTATTTATATCTATCTGAAACGTCACAAATCAAAAGTCGGAAGTCATTCGAGAAAAAGAAAGGTTTACCGACCTTTGAGCTTCAACTTATCCATTTTTACAGTGACTGTAGAAAAAATTGATACGTTCGGTGGGCATCGCGACTGTGTTTACGCACTCGAAGCTGGTCTGGAAGCCAACCAGTTTTTTTCATCCGGAGCCGACGGCCTGGTTGTTCGGTGGTCGCTCGACCGGCCCGACCGAGGTGACTTAGTCGCTAAAGTCCCCGCTTCCATCTACGCCCTGGCAATACACCCTGTCAGTAAGCTATTGTGGGTAGGCCAGAATTTCGAAGGTTTACATCTAATCGATACGGTCGAGAAAAAGAAGTCAGCTCGATAAAGCTGACGTCATCGGCGATTTTTGACATCAAATTTTATAAAAATGACGCGTTTGTAGCCCTGGCAGACGGTGTAGTCGCTGTGATTGATACTGAGTTGCTGGTAAGCAGGAAACATATTAAAGCTTCGGATCAATCAGCGCGATGCATTGCCATTAACCCGGTGGAACGTGAACTAGCCGTCGGGTACAGTGACCATACAGTACGTGTTTTCGACCTGGCAACTCATGCGCTAAAACAGGTTATTCCAGCGCATTCAAACTCCGTTTTTACCCTATCGTACTCGCCCGATTTTCGGTATTTACTGACAGCCGGACGCGACGCCCACCTGAAAGTCTGGGACGTAGAGAAAACCTATGCCCTACAGACTGATATTGTGGCGCATATGTTTGCCATTAACCATCTGACTTTCAGCCCCGATAGCAGTTTATTTGCGACCGCCAGCATGGATAAATCCATCAAAATTTGGGATGCCGATACGTACCGATTACTGAAAGTTGTCGACAGAGCGCGTCATGCAGGCCATGGAACATCGGTCAACAAATTATTGTGGACAAGTTACCATCAGCAATTACTTTCGGCTAGCGATGATCGAACGGTTTCGGTGTGGCAACTGAGCGAATAGCCAACATAATGCCAGGAATATCCTATTTTTCAGGCTATTTTTTGTAAAATCAGTATTATGCACGTTATTTCACCTCTATCTGACAATCAGTAACGACCAAAACCCTGAGCGCACCAATGAAAATTACGCCAATCGAAATCCGGCAGCACACATTTGAAAAGGGGTTGCGCGGTTATAAAACAGAAGATGTTGACGCTTTTCTGAATTCACTAGCCGAAGAATGGGAGCGTTTAACCAGCGATTACAAAATGCTCAAAATGCAGCTTGAACTGGCCGAAAAAGAACTGGGAAAGCTGAAAGAAGTCGAAATGACCTTGTTCAGAACCCTGAAAACGGCCGAAGATACAAGTACGCAGATTACTGATCAGGCGAACAAAGCAGGCGAAAAATACATTAACGAAGCGAAACAAAAAGCCGATTCGCTGCTGGCTGACGCCCGAAAACGTTCTGTCTTAATGGTACAGGATGCTGAGAATCAGTCGCGTTATCTGAAAGATAATATCTTAAACGATCTTAAATCCTTAGAGCACGATTTCAAAGCGCTGGAAGGTTATAAAGAAAATTTAGCGGTGCAGATCCGCACCCTGGCCGGTAACGCCGTTGACAGTGTAGAACGTTTTGAGAAGAAGTTTACCAAACAAAACCTTAAAGGCAAAATTGATGAAGTTGCTTCGCAGATCAAGGACGAATTAAAGCAGCTTGACGCTAAGAATAGCCCGGATCAGGATAAAGCTACGGAAGCCTCACCCAGCCCCAGCGCAGATGCAACAGCTAATCCTGTGGCAGACCTGCCGCTTTTAACCCAGCGTGAACCCTCAATCCCCGAAGCCATTCCGCTCGATGAGTCTGTCATAGAAAAGCTTAATGATGCGATTCATCATGCCGGTCAACCCGAAGCCTCACAGGAGCAAACCGCCAGTACCCGCGTGGAAGCTAACTTAGAGGAACAGGCTCCAGCCTCAACCATAGCCGAGGTCAACACACCTGAACCAGAACCTACTCAATCGACCGAGCAGTCACAGTCCAGAAAAGGCGGCTCATTTTTTGATCAGATTTAAGTGACGTCAAACGTTGGCAGAAAACCCCGTAAATGAATGCGGGATTACGCTGGCTCTACAGGTCACGATTACGTATGGGAACAATTGCGTTAGAAGGCCTGGAATTTTTCTCCTATCACGGTTTTTATGATGAGGAGCAAAAAATAGGCAATAAGTATTCCGTTGACATTATCGTGACGGCTGATTTTTCGGAAGCCGCCCGACGTGATCGACTGAGCGCTACGGTCAATTATGAGGACTTATACCGAATTACTGCGGGCGTCATGAAGAAACCAGCCCGGCTGCTCGAACATATTGCCCATCAGATCATTCAGGAAATCCGGGCTAAATATGCTGAATTGGAAGCGGTTGAAGTGAGCGTATCCAAATTCAACCCACCCATAGGCGGGGTCTGCCACCGAGCCAAAATCACCCTAAAAGAATGAGGAATTAAATAACGAATGGACAATGAACAGTGACTAATACGGCATTAAAAACTAGTCATTATTCATTGTCCATTCGTCATTTAATCTCACACTGCCTGTTGCAAGCCTGCGAATGAGATCGACATATGTGAGGCATCATAAATGCACTCACCGTTTCGAATAAGCAGCACCTGAGGTGATTCGTGCTCTACTCCGAATACATTTTCAATTTTGTTGGAAATCGGCCGGTTAGCGAGCAAATCCAGATAATACGGTTTTACACCAAGTTGTTCGTTCCAGTTACGCTCCATACGGCTCAGGGCCATTGCGCTGATAGAACAACTTGTACTATGCTTGAAGATCAAAACAGGTTGTTTTACTGATTCTTCTTTGATTACGTCGAGTTGAGCGTCGCTCGTTAGTTTATTCCAGTTCATTTTAGTAACATACCTTCTCTGGACGTAGAAGCATTTTAGCCCCCGAAAAGTTCGTTAGCCTTCGGGTGTATACCGCAGCTTCTCAGCCATTTCTGGCGAAATAGCTTCAGAATAAGTACCATACGCATCAACCAGGGTTCCCTTATCGCCGTTGGTTGCTTCTACAGCGTACACCACGGTCTCGTCGCCGGGGTCGGTCATCCCTTCAAAACGAAAGACATCGACAATATCAAAATCGGCTGGACTTAGTTCAATATTCTTGGATTCACAGTGTAAACGATCAGGTTTCAGATTGTAGTCCAGTATGAAACCTTGTTTTTTTAGTCCTTCCAGGGCTTCCGTAACGGTATCGTAGGTTTGCATGAATGAGTGATTTGATGGTGAGTTTGTAGCTTTGTAAATATAACCAACCGAGTATTCGCTTGTTTTCTGGAATTTACAATACCGGCATTGTTACGTTTCAGTTTCTGATGCGATTCGCTGCGCAATTTAATCCCAAAGCGCGGCTATGGGTTGAAGGTCGGCGAAACTGGGCAAATGAGTTAACCCAGAAACTGGCTGGAAACGAAGCGCCAATAGTTTGGTTCCATGCCGCTTCTTTAGGTGAATTTGAACAGGGCCGGCCCGTCATCGAAGCTTTTCGCGCCCAATATCCGGATTATAAAATTTTAGTAACGTTTTTCTCACCTTCAGGATATGAAGTCCGGAAAAACTACGATGGCGCCGATTACATCCTTTATCTACCCGCCGATACGGCTGAAAATGCCCGACGGTTTATTCAGATAGTAAAGCCACAGCTTGCGTTTTTTATTAAGTATGAATTCTGGTACAACTACCTCCATGCGTTGAATACAGCGCATATACCAACTATTTCCTTTTCAGCCATTTTTCGTCCTGATCAGCTTTTTTTCAAACCCTACGGCGGATTTTACCGGACAATGCTTCGTTATTTTAATCACATTCTGGTACAGAATCAGGAGTCGGTTGGTCTTTTGAAACGTATTGGCATTACGAACGTGACCCAGGCGGGCGATACGCGCTTCGATCGGGTAGCCGAAGTGGCTGCTGCCAGAAAAGAAATTCCCTTGGCCGCTACGTTTAAAAATAGTCATCCTCTTTTGGTTGTAGGCAGCGCCTGGCCGGAAGATATGGCCGTTCTTATTCCTTTTCTGAATACGTTTGACCAGCCACTTAAGGTGATTATTGCTCCACATGAGATTCATGACGACGAAATTGAACGCTGGCGTTTGCAGTTGACTAAACCGTCGGTACGTTATTCAGAAGCTCTTGCCGATCCTTCGCTCATTCAACCCTTCACGCAGTCGCTTATTATCGACAACATCGGTATGCTTTCGTCGCTGTATCAATACGGCGAATTTGCCTACATTGGCGGAGCGTTTAAACAGGGACTGCATAACATTCTGGAAGCAGCTACGTTCGGGATGCCCCTATTTTTTGGTCCCGAATACGACAAATTTCAGGAAGCCATTGATCTGCTGCGGGAAGGGGCCGCTTTTCCGGTTGGCAACGTAACGGAGCTGATAAATTCCTTCTCAAAACAATATAGCAAGCCAACAAAAGCAGCCCTTATCAGCCGCGCTTATGTCCAACGGAACATTGGCGCTACAGCACAGGTTATGGAAGTTGTAAAGCAATTCATGAACGAACGAGCTAAAAGGGAGAAAAGCTAACTACCAACACAAGCTGGCCTCCTTATCAGTACTTTTTGATCACTCTCGTTCGCTCTTTCACCTTTTCACTCTTTAAAAATTGTACAACGGTTTAGTCATACGATCCACAGGTTCCTGGTACGATGTTCGTGACGAGGATGGGCATATTTTTCAGGGTCGGTTGAAGGGTAAATTCAAGATCAAGGGCCTAAAGGTCACGAATCCTATTGCGGTGGGTGACCGAGTCATGTTTGATGTGGAAGACGAAACCGAAAATACGGCGGTCATCACCGACATTGCGCCCCGCGAAAATTATATTATCCGTCAATCCGTCCATAAAACGGCGCATGGCCATATTCTGGCGGCCAACATCGATCAGGCTGTGTTACTGGCAACTCTTACGTTACCACGTACCTCACTGGGGTTTATTGACCGGTTTTTAGTTTCGGCAGAGTCGTTTCGAATCGCTACGGCAATCGTCTTCAACAAATCTGATATTCTAAATGACGAAGGACTGGCGTATCAGCAGGAAATCATGGACATGTATGAGCTGATCGGTTACCGCTGTTTATCCACATCAGCGACGGAAGGCGAAGGAATCGATGCATTCCGGCAATTGCTCGACCACAAAGTGACTTTATTATCAGGCCATTCGGGCGTTGGGAAATCATCGCTTGTCAATGCCATCGCGCCCGATTTGAATCTTCGCACAAACGAAGTGTCGACTTTTGCCAATAAGGGTGTACACACAACTACTTTCGCCGAAATGTTCGAACTGGCACCTGATACGTACATCATCGACACGCCGGGTATAAAGGAACTAGGGCTTATCGATACGTCGAAAGAGGAGATTAGTCATTACTTTCCCGAGATGCGCAATCGTCTGAATCAGTGTCGTTTCCACAACTGCCTTCACCTCAACGAACCGGGTTGCGCCATCAAAGAAGCGGTTGCCGAAGGAGAGATCGCCGAGAGCCGCTACATGAGCTACCTAAGCATGATGGATGGCAGCGACAATCGGCGATAGTTAACTCGTCCGTTAGTTTGTCATGGCCGCCAGCAGGTCAGCCTGCGTAATGATATGCACCTGTTCTTTTTCGTCGCGAACCAGCAGCGCTTTGTTATCACGATCAATCAGTGACGACAAGGCATCGATGGTATTATCCAGCCCAACAAATTTGAACGGTTTATCCATTACGTCGCTTACTAAACGATCTTTTACGCTTGGGTCTTCGATGAGTCGGTTCAGGATGGTCGAGTCTGTCAAACTACCGACAATATGCCCGGTTTCGTCCGTAACGGGTATCTGTGAAATGCTGTATTTATTCAATACCTGAATCGCCTGGCTGACCGACACACCCGTGCCGATTGTGGTCAGCGCTGATTGCCGATCCAGTGCACCGCCATTTTTATGATGAATAATATCCCGAGCCGTTTTAAACGAGCGATCTTCCAGAAAACCGTGGTCTTTCATCCAGGCGTCGTTATAAATCTTGGCCAGGTATCGTGTCCCGTGATCGGGTAATAAAATCACCAGTACGTCGGTTTCCGTCAGGTTTTCTTTGGCCCATTCCAGCGCACCATGTACCGCCGTACCGCACGACCAACCCACAAATAACCCCTCCTCACGGGATAACCTCCGGGCCATGATAGCCGCGTCTTTGTCCGTAACTTTCACAAAATGATCGATCAGGCTGAAATCCACATTTTGTGGGAGGATATCTTCACCAATGCCTTCGGTCATATACGGATAAATCTCCCCTTCGTCGAAGATGCCAGTCTCTTTGTATTTTTTAAAAACGGAGCCATAGGTATCCAGCCCAATGGAAACCACCTGGGGATTCTGCTCTTTCAGGAATTTCGACGTACCACAAATTGTACCGCCCGTACCAACACCAGCGGCAAAATGCGTGATTTTGCCGTCGGTATCCCGCCAGATTTCAGGGCCGGTCGTTTCATAATGCGCAGCCGTATTGGCCAGATTATCATACTGATTAGGATACAATGAGTTGGGAATGTCGCGATTAAGTTTTTTGGCAACTGAGTAATACGAACGAGGATCGTCGGGTGCTACGTTCGTTGGGCAAACCACTACCTCAGCGCCAACCGCCCGCAGAATATCGATTTTCTCCTTGGATTGTTTATCAGCCATCGTGAAAATGCACTTATAACCTTTGCCGATTGCTGCCAGCGCTAGCCCCATTCCGGTGTTCCCACTCGTACCTTCAATGATCGTTCCACCCGGTTTCAGTACACCGCGTGCCTCAGCATCTTCAATCATGCGAACGGCAATGCGATCTTTCACCGAATTGCCAGGGTTGAAATATTCGACTTTCGCCAGAACAGTTCCGCGGATGCCCTTGGTGACTTTGTTGAGTTTCACCAGGGGAGTATTTCCAATAGTATCGACGATTGAATTATAGTAGTTCATGGTGGTACACAGCGATTTTACGCTCTGTGGTTTAGTTTACTACCAATAACGCCGGAAGACATCAGTTCGTTTGGTCAACGAGAATACGGTTCCGTGAATATAGGCCACTTACGATTCGTCGGGCGTTTCTAACGGTTCAGCATTCGATTCAGCTTTTTCATACAAACGTCTATTTATGAGGAGTTTCAGAGGCTATACCTTTGAGCCATTCTTTAAAACACCACACAACACAAATACGAAGAACTCATGAAAACGTTTGCTCATTCACTACTGACCGCTCTGCTTTTAAGCACAGCTACTTTTGCATCAACTGCCGCCACTACACCAACGGCCGCAAATCCGACCGTAACAACAAGTTCATACAAAGTAGCGGTTTTCCCATCAGCCACCCCATCTCGCCTGAACGTTTTCGTTGAACGGACACCAGGCCAATCGATGGTCGTTTCGCTAAAGAGTACAGAAGGTAAAGTACTAGGCAAGCAGCTGATCAGCAAAAAACAAGGCAATTTCCGCTTCCAGTTCGATATGTCGGAACTTCAGGATGGCACCTACACCGTTGAACTTTCTTCCGGCAACGACGTAACGGTTTACCCCGTAACACTGGCCAGTCAGCCCATTCAGGTTTCTACCCGCACCATTTCAATTAACTAATCGAGCGGTTAGCTAATACCAAACAGCCACGATCGTAAGGTCGTGGCTGTTTGGTTATTGATGTTGAGAAAGAAAGGCCATGACCTGTTTATGGAAATGTTTAAAGCTCTCCGAACGAGTTTCCAGCCAATCGAGGTCGAAACGCCTGGACAGATCATCTACAATTGGATTTGATATTTCGTTAGGCGGGTCCTCGTAACCGTATAGACTAAATTTTACTTTCTTACGTGGTTGCGATTCTAATGAAATATTCTTTGTTGAAGCAGGATTGTCTTTTTTGTGCTTTAAATACAAAAGCCAATGCTCTATGCATTGCACAGGAAGCGCAACTAAAAGTTTATTAATCTGTTCTTTTGCAAAATGGGCATGCCTTGCTTCAAACTCCTGCTGTTGTAAACTATCGACATCTCGTACAACAAAAAACACTTGATGCTGATACCACCCAAAACCCGTTCGGGCTACTACAGCAAACTTAGTATCAACCTGCTTTTTGTTATTCGCTCTGAACTTCTCACAAAATTCCTCATCTCGCTCGAAGGTTACTACATCAGCAAAATGACTTAGGTAATTGTGAAGAAAGATTTTGTGGGCATCATCCTCGCCGTAAAACCCGTATTTAAACTGTTTCATGAGGTACTCCCCCTAAAAATCCAATTGTCCAATATTCACCCAATGCATCTGTATAATGGACAGGTGGTATACCTAATTCTGCATTTTTCTGATTTGCTGGTTCAATAATTTCCCGTTGTAAATTTTTAACGAACGTAGCACCATCGTCATCTTTATCAAAGACAAAAACGCTTTCAGGCGATTCTGCAAATTCGTCTAAAAGCAATGGGCTATGCGTTGTCATGATAACCTGAATATCTTTCTCAGCGACCAGCCGACGGATAAAATTCATTATTTCTCGAATCCGGCGCGGATGAATTCCCTTTTCGGGTTCTTCAAGAAGCAGAAGTTTCGGCGGATTAGGTTGGTTAATAATGCACAGAAGGCCAATAAAATAGAGAGTGCCTTCTGAAAGTTCATCAGCCCAGTAAATTGTTCTCTGCTGACCATTGGTTAGACCAATTCGTTTAAATGTCTTATCACCAAATTGCTTAACTAAATCTTCTGTAGGTTCAATATTCTGAAAATTTATTTCCGTAAACTCTGGTACACATTTTGCTAAGTCAGCTTTTATTTGATTAAATGTTGCAGGGTACTCGTCTCGAATCCGGTCAAAAAAAGCAATTAAATTCGACGCATCAGCCGTAATTGAATCGTCTCCACGGCCAACTGGACCAGGTTTATCAAGTTTACTGGAGTCAGCTTTATAAATTTTGATTCTTTCTGAGAATAAATGTATTAGTTCTGGTATAGATACCTGTTCGGAAATTATCAAATCGGGTTCAGATGATCTGTAATAGCCAGATCTCCGCACTATGTCACTGCCATCGAAATAGGTTTTATAAATTTTATAGTCAAATTTTTTTTCGTCCGTTGGCCATAATAATTTGACATTAATCTTAGCTGGTGATTGTTTCGCAAAAGCTATTTGAGAAGGATTATACTTTACTTTATTTCTAGCATCTCCTACAAGTTCCAACGCTTTCAAAAAATTAGTCTTACCGGAGTTGTTTGGACCGATGAGCAAGTTGACTTTTTGAAGGTCGAGCGTTACGTCTTTTAAGCTCTTGAAGTTCTGGATTGAAACGCGCTTGAGCATGATTTTGAGCGGTTAACAGCTACGTAGTGTCGGTGTGCAAGTTAAGGATTTAGTTAGCCATTTGTGTAGCCCGCATTAGCACACTGTTGTCGGGGTCGATGACGACGGTAGTAGGTTTGGTAGCCAGCGGGATGGTGAACGTCTGCGATTGCTCGGTCATGGTTAGGCGGGCGGTACGTTGCAGTTCCCGGCCGTTGCTGCCCCGAATGCTAAACGTTAGTGGAAGAGTAAAGAGCGCACCGGTTGATTGTGCCTGCCGGACGTCGATTACGAGTGCCTTTTTAGCTGCATCATAGCGAGAGCCCCAGATTACGTCGGGGTAGCCAGGCTGATACAGCCACTGCTGAAAGAATGCCCCAAGCTTTTTACCCGAGATGCTCTCCATAACCGCCTGTAAATCGCTGGATTGAGCATTTTTGTTACGGAACTTCTCGTAATACGCCCGAATCCCTTTCCAGAACGTATCATCGCCGAGTTCCCGACGAAGCATGTGCAGCACCCAACCGCCTTTCTGGTATTCGTTTGGATTTAATAAATCCATCAGGTTCGTTGTTGTCGAATCGATAATGGTGCTTTTGGGTTTCAGGGCTGTATACCGGAAAATCTGGTTTTTATTCTGATTCAGAACGGCGTTGAGCGTATCAAGTCCGTAGGCATGTTCGAGGTAGAGTGCCGAAAAATACGTAGCGAATCCTTCGCTCAGCCAGAGGTGCGCCCAATCGGCTTCGGTAGCTGAGTTACCAAACCATTGATGGGCTATCTCGTGCGCCAGCAATGCCTCTACGTCCGAATCTTTCCGACCAACAATGATTTTCTCATCATAGAAGATGCAGCTAGCATTCTCCATACCCCCAAAAATCGTAGTCGACTGTACGTCAGCCAGTTTCTCGTACGAGTATGGGCCAATTTTATCGATAAAATATTGCAGAATCGTTTTGGCTGGCCGGTAATCAATGAACCCTTTCTGACTATCCTGGGGGTAAAGCCAGCTTTGTACAGGAACTCCACCAACAGAGCCAACCTCTTCAACCGCAAATTTGGCTGCACCGATTACCATTACCTTCGTCGGGATGGGTGTGTTCTCCTGCCAGCGTGTTAGCTTTCTTCCGTTTGGTAGGCCATTCTCGCCCATAAACTTACCGTTCGAGATGATGCGGTACGTAGCCGGTGCATTGACGCTGAACGAACAGGTTGCTTTATCGGACGGGTGGTCCACAACGGGCAGGTAATTTCGCGCGTTGTTTGGCCAGTTATCACCAAAAAACGTGCGTTCGCCAAACTTATTGCGACTGATAATCAACCCCTTCGCTGGCGTACCATCGTAACGTATTACAAGTTCAGTCGGTTGGTTCTGGGCCGCCGGAAGATTGATAAACACCCTGTCGTTACGCTGACTGAACGGAGTAGGTTTTCCATCAGCCAGGGTGACAGCGCGCACAGTCATACCTGTTTTGGCTGAATCGGATTTTGGGCTTATCAGATCAAACCAGACGGTCTGGCGGTCGTCAGCGCGTATAAAGCGAATTGTTGCCTCTCCCTGAATTTTATTGGTCGAATCACTTAGCGTGAGCGAAAAAGCGTAGTGCTGAACATCGACACCGGGTTGTGTATAGCGGGCTAAATTGCCGGGTAATTGAGCCTGGACAAGCGTTGCTGTGAAAATAAGTAATCCAACTAAAAATCCTTTTCTATCTTTCATTCTTTGCTACTCCTTTATTTCCTGACAGAGTTCAACCAACACGCCGTTGGTGCCTTTCGGATGCAGGAAACACACTAATTTGTTATCAGCGCCCCGCTTGGGTGTTTCGTTTAATAGTATAAAACCTTCCTTTTTCAGCCGCTCCATTTCGGCATGGATATCATCTACTTCAAAGGCGAGATGATGAATTCCCTCCCCTTTCTTCTCCAGAAACTTCGCAATCGGGCTATCGGGGCTCGTCGCTTCGAGTAGTTCAATTTTGGTCTGGTTGACCCGAAAGAATGACGTTGTTACGTTTTCGGATTCAACCGTTTCGGATTTGTAAGGTGCTACGTTCAACAGCCTGGTAAACAATTCGTTTGAGGTGGCAATATCCCGAACGGCAATACCGATATGTTCAACGTTGGTAAGCATAGTCTAAATGTGTAGTAGTTGAGGTTTGATACATAATGGGCTGCTGAACAGGAAACTTTTCATCCATAGGAAAAGTTAAATCTATGGTACTGCAAACCTACAAAGGCATTACCAATTCAATTACACATTATTCATTATACATTGGTCTGCAATGGTAACGGTTTCTGAAATTGCTAAAAATAAGATTGTTGAACTACGCCAGAAAGATGGTCTTGGAGAAGATTATGCAATTCGCGTAGGTGTGCAGGGCGGAGGTTGCTCGGGTCTGATGTATGACCTACAGTTCGATGCCAAGCAGCAACCAACTGACCATGTAGTTGAAGATAAAGGCATTAAGATTCTGGTAGATCGCAAGAGTCTGCTCTATCTGGCCGGAACAGAACTTGATTTTTCTGATGGTCTGAATGGTAAAGGCTTCCAGTTCAAAAATCCGAACGCCAGCCGTACCTGTGGTTGTGGAGAAAGCTTTGCCGTCTGAACCGGGATTTATGTGATTAAAATGATTTTCTTGATTTTAGTAAAGAAGCCAACTCTACACCGGGTTAGCTTCTTTACTTTTACTACCCTTAGTGCATTAGTACGTATTCGCGAAGTACGCGCAAGCCAAAATTATAGTCAGTCATAAAAATCACATAAATCCCGGTTCCAGATGACAGCCAAACCCGTTAGCCACTCACGCACCACGCTTACTGAACTGATGATTCCGGCGTATGCCAACTTTGGCGGTCGGGTACACGGGGGCATTCTGCTCTCGCTGATGGACAAAGTGGCATATGCCTGTGCGGCCAAACATGCCGGTCAATACTGCGTAACGGTTTCGGTTGATGGCGTCAATTTTCGCCAACCTGTTGAGGTAGGGGAATTGGTGTCGCTTATGGCTTCAGTTAACTACGTCGGTCGTACGTCGCTGGTGGTGGGGATTAAAGTAGTGGCCGAAAACGTAAAAGAAGGTACGGTTAAACATACCAATACCAGCTACTTCACGATGGTTGCGAAAGACGATGATGATCGACCAACCGAAGTGCCCCCTCTCCTGCTCGAAACGTCTGATGACGTTCGCCGTTTTCTCGAAGCCATGAAGCGGAAAGAACTCAGGACTTCCTTCGCTGAATATTTCAACAACGCCAAAACAAAGATGCTACTCGATGAGAATATTGATAAACTCCGGCAGGAACGCTGTCAGTTGACGGATAGTCTGAACCAGGATTTGAACAAGATTTAAGGATTGGCACGATGAAACATTAGGCGTTTGTTTCACTTTTAGTCCCGGAAATTCTTTAAATCTTGTTCAAATCAGGCCGTGCCGCCAATGCGGTTTAGAGTTCTCCTCGTACAATTTTAGCGCCCGCTACCATGTTTGCCAGTTTTTGTTTGGCGGCCCAGCGGGCAGTTTGGCTTAGTCCGCAATCGGGAGCAACGGCCAATTTTTCGGCAGGCACGTATGGCAGGCATTTGCGAATGCGCTCCGATACGTCCTCCGGCGTTTCGATGTAATAGCTTTTTACGTCAATTACCCCCACTGCTACGTCGAAACGCTCCGCAAAACGTTCCAGAAGATTAACTTCCGAAAAATTCAGAACAGTCATTTCGGTGTGCAGCTCATCAACCGTCATATCCAGAAAATCGGGCAGCATGGGCGCTATTGTCTTTTTACCAACCGAACGGCCTTTGTAATTTCCGAAACACAGATGCATGGACAAGCGGGTTTTACCAACACCCGGCGCAACAGTACGGTTGAAAATATCGACAAAACGCTTGGTGTCCTCGCGATAGGCATAGCACGACATTGACGGCTCATCCACACAGATTTCAGGCACCCCAAGCTCTACCAGTTGAGCAATTTCTTTGTTGACCAGAGGCAATAACGCTTCTGTTACGTCCCATCTATCTTTGTAAAGGCTCCCCGGTAGCAGCCGCCCGCTGAGTGTATAAGGTCCGGGAATCGACACTTTCAGACCCTGTCCGGCAGGTGCTAATCGTTTCAGGCGCAGATACTCCTCTACCACACCCAATCCCTTTGGTGCTGTTAAGGGTTCAACAATATTGTGCTTACCGCGCTGATCGTGAGCCGGTGGGCCAAACCGACGGAGTTCTGTCTCGTTATTTTGGATGCCGTTGATATAGCCGTAAAAGGACAGATTGAAGTCAAACCGGGTTTGTTCGCCATCGGTGATCACGTCAAGTCCGGCCGCAACCTGATCGTGAACGGAGGCCACAACGGCATCTTCAATCATTTCATTGATATCGGCCGGACCAAATTGCGACAAATGCTGACTGGAGAATTCGAGCCAGCCCGGAAAGGGCATCGAACCAACAACGGTAGTTTTTATAGGAACGGGTTGCACGGTATAAACTGAGTTAGTAGATCGATGGGTGATAGTTTTCTAAGCAAACCGATTAGGTTAAATTATATACTCCCACCACAGCATATTTTCTATCCGGTCAAACATGCGAAACCCGTTTTTTATCAACACCTTTTGCGAAGCTACATTTTCGGCTTCCGTGTCGGCCACCACCCGCTGCACGTCTGGCTGCTGTATGACCCACTTCAGCAAACCACCCACCATTTCAGTCATATAGCCCTGACGATGAAGTGCTGGATAGGTACCATAACCGATTTCTACGCTTCCTGTCTCGTCGGGTTCGCCTTTAAACTTGGCTTCTGCTACAAACTGTTGCTTCTGCCGGTCAATGGCCATCCACATGGTATGATAAAGCGGGTCGAGCGCAGGGTCTTCCAGCCGGGGAATAGCGAAATGCGTAATGATGCTACGTAACGGTTCAACGACTTCCCGATGCCCTTTTTGTAAGCCTAATGTCTTTTCTAACTGGTGCGTATTGGCTATATGCAGATGAAGCTGCTCCAAAGAGAGTGGAATCAGCGTCAGACGAGTGGTTTCAATCATATACCCATGGTGTTTAAAACTGCCCTTCACTAACACTCCACCCGCCATCTACTGTCAGGACCTGCCCGGTGGTAAACGCCGAATAGTCGGACATAAAATAAACGGCGGCACCATCCAGATCATTCGGCTGCCCAATACGTCCCCCGTCAAGTGGTTGCTTGGTTTTGGTAAAGGCCATAATGGCATCGTCCTTTGCGGCTCGTTGCGCCATAGGTGTTTCGACCAGAGCGGGGGCCAATACGTTAATACGGATATTGTCCGCTGCATAATACGACGCGATTGATTTAGTGAAACCAATGACGGCCGATTTTACAGCTGCGTAGGCATGAGTAGCAAAATAGGTTGGCGAAGGCCGGGAGCCAAGCACAGATCCCATGTTAAGAATGGTACCACCAGTTTGCTGAGCACGAAAAGCCCGAACGGCTGCCTGATTCGATAACATAAGCGCCGTAAGGTTAAGATTAACGGTATAATCCCATCCCTCCAGCGTCAGTTCGTGCAGCGGCCCATCGCCAAACCGACGACCACTGCCACCTGCTACGTGGTACAATCCGTCAAAGCCACCAAAAATCTGCTGGCACAGGGCGATGGCTTTAGGCGCCGTTTGCGGATCAGCCCCGTCGCCCGACATCGCCAGCCCCTGACCATCAAGCATTTTTTCGGCCGTAGTGCAGCTTTCGGAATTTCGCCCAACGACAACAACCTGAGCCCCCTCGCGCACAAAGGCCAGGGCTGCCGACAAGCCAATACCCGTAGTGCCGCCAATGACAACTAATTTTTTAGATGCTAACCACATTCGATTGGTACGTATTTATGCCGATACGTAATAAAAGTCTTTGTCCGCTCAACTTACTGATTGTTGAGTTAGGCAGTTTGTATGCCTTTAGATGCCCGGGCAGTATTTGCCAAAGGGATGTGAGACACACTATAGACCAATAACTTACAGCTACTTAAACAAGGTCCTTTTCGCTGATTTTGCCGGTTTGTTTATCTTTCAGAATTACCTTGTGGCGACCGTCGTGCGTAACTTCTTCCTTGATAAGGTAATATTGATCGTCATAATCCACCAAGGTCGATTCCGGCTTAAGTCCTTCCTGTCCCCGCCAAACGGGCAGGTGGACTTTCTCCCACTGTTTCGTTTCAGCAGATTTATAAGCGGCATCCAGCACAGCATTGACTACATAGCCATCGTAAAACGTTTCGGCGGGTTCGCGGCCAGCTTCCTGCGAATTAAACATGTCGGTAAACATATGGTTGTAGCCCAGATCGTTGACTTCATCGCCCACCGGAAATAGCCAGCCTGAAGTCGACTCGGCTTTTTCGGCTACGTAATCAGCGCCTTTCCCCGTTGTGAACATCTCGAAGCCGGTACGCAGGAAGTTGTTAATCCAGATGGTGCCCTCCGTACCCATTACTTCGTCGCGAAGATCCATACCGCCCCGGAAAGTCCAGCTGACTTCAAATTGCCCGATGGCGCCGTTCTCGTACTTCACCAACGCAATAGCATGATCTTCAGCGTCGATGGGTTTTACCTGCGTAGCGGCCCAGCACATCACTTCTACGGGTTTCACATCTTTGCCAATAAAATTCCGGGCAATTTCAACGCAGTGGCAGCCCAGATCGAGCATACAGCCTCCGCCAGCCTGCTCTTTGTCCCAAAACCAGTCGGAGTGAGGACCCGGATGCGTTTCGCGGGATTTTGCCCAGAGGATTCGGCCTAAGGCTCCATTCTTAACGCTATCCAGTGATTTAAGGAACTTTGGCGTATAACAGAGGTCTTCAAGGTAGCCCGCGAAAATGCCAGCCTCCTCAACGGTTTTCATCATGCGCAGTGCTTCTTCGCCCGTACGGCCCAGCGGCTTTGTGCAAACGACTGATTTTTTATGCTTGGCGCACAGATTGACGGCGGTTTCGTGAATATTATTCGGCAGGGCAATGCAAACCATGTCAACATCTGGATGCGCAATCACTTCTTCCATATTGGTCGAAGCAAAATCACAGCCGTAATCCTGAGCAAATTTTTTGGCCGTTTCCTCCCGTCGGGCGTAAATGGCAACAACCTTATCGCGGCTGCGTTGTCCGTGAATCGAATCAGCATAAAAGCGGCCGATAAAACCGCCACCGAGCATGGCAATACGTTGCATAGGTAAGAGTTGGGGTATAAGGTTAATCCGTACTTTCGCAGCGTTAAATATGGGGAAACTCTGCTGATTACTTAATTCATGCCCAACATTTTTGATATCCATACCATTTTCTTTACCGTATGGGATTACCCAATGAGTTATCTGGAGTTTTTCGGCGCCACTACCGGAGCCGTAGCTGTGTGGCTTTCAGCACGGGCGAATATCTGGAGCTGGCCTATTGGCGCGGTTAGCGTGTTGCTGTTTTTCTTTCTGTTTTACCAGATTCAGTTGTATCCCGATATGTTTTTGCAGGTATTTTTCTTCGTCACCAATATACAGGGATGGTGGCGCTGGAAACACCCGAAACAAAACGAGGCCGATCAGCATCAGGAACTTCGCATCAGCCGGATGCCGGGTCGACAGTTACTAATCTGGACGCTTTCTGGATTTCTGGCAACAGCTGTACTTGGTACGTTTGCCAGCAACCTGCACGAGTGGTTTCCGCTGCTGTTCAACCAACCCAGCGCGTTTCCTTACCTCGATTCCTTTACGACCGTTATGAGTGTCGTGGCCACTTTTCTGATGATCGAAAAGCGCGTAGAATGCTGGTACGTCTGGTTAGGGGTAGACATCATTCTGACGTATATGTACTTTGTGAAAGGCGTCAAATTTGTGGGTGCCGAGTATTTTGTGTTCTGCTTCGTGGCGGCCATTGGCGCCTGGAGCTGGACGCGTGAGTACCGGGATTATACACCACTTACTTCCTCCTAAATCATATACCGTTATACTACGATGACAGGACTGGTTTTCGGTAAGTTTATGCCCGTTCATAAGGGCCATCTGGCGTTGATCGAGTTTGCGCGGCAGCAGTGTGATCGCCTTATTGTGTCCATGACAATTACGCCCGACGATGTCATTCAACCCGACCTTCGCTTTCACTGGCTGACAGAACTACTTGCGCCGTATCCAGAGATTGAGGTCGTAGCCGAATCCGACGACTTCCATGATCCTACCTTGCCTTTATGGGAAGCCACCAAACTCTGGGCCGCCTTCATTAAAACACGCTTTCCGACCGTAAGTGTGTTTTTTTCATCAGAAGAATACGCCATCCCATTAGCACATCATTCGGGTTTACGGCATGTTGCCTTTGATCCACCCCGACATAGGGTACCGGTTTCTGCTACGTTAATCCGTCAGCAGCCCGCCCGCTATTGGGCCTACATTCCGGAGATAGTTCGTCCTTATTTCGTAAAAAAGGTCTGCTTATTCGGGCCAGAAAGCGTAGGCAAAACAACTTTAGCGCAACAGCTAGCCAACGAATACCAGACCCGTTTTGTACCGGAAATGGCCCGTAGTATGATTACGTCTAATGATTTTACCCTCAACGACATTATTCAAATTGGAAAGGCTCAGACTGAAGCTGTCCAGTTGGCCGAGCGTAGTGCCAATCGGGTTTTGTTTTGCGATACCGACGTAATTACTACCCAGATTTACGCTAGTATTTATTTTCAGCAGGTGCCGCCTGTGCTGTATGAATTGGAGATGCAGGTGCGTTACGACGCCTATATTTTATTGGATATCGACATTCCCTGGGTAGCTGATAATCTACGTGATTTTGGGCATCAGCGCTCTGAAATGCTGTCTCGTTTTCGGTATGAACTCGATAAGCGGAATTACGTATATACGCTGGTAAGCGGTAGTTATACGGAGCGGTTTGAAGCGGCTAAAAGGATAGCTGATACGTTAATAAAATAGGACGTTTTTTAGATATACAATTATGATACAAAACTCATAAAATAGAACTTTTAAAAGAAATTTAACCTATAAACTACTGATAGTTATGATATTACTTATTTTGTACTATAATTTTGCAAAAAGAACCAAACATTGAACCTCTATGGCAGTTGCCAAACAATTTCTCAAAAGCAAACCTATTGCAAAAGTAACGTTTGAGTTGCCGGCAGAAGCCGTCAATGGTGCAAAAACGGTCGCTCTGGCCGGTGAATTCAACAGCTGGGACCCTTCTGCAGCAGCGTTGAAAAAACAAAAAGATGGTTCGTACAAAACTACGGTAGAACTGCCTGTTGGTGGCGAGTATCAGTATCGCTATGTGCTGGATGGCGCAACATGGATAAATGATTGGGCCGCTGACAAATACGTAGCCAGTGGTGTTGCGGGTGAAGAGAACTCAGTTGTTGTTCTCTAAGAAAGACATTTACTAGATATAAAAATGGGTAGTCAGATCAAAGTCTGACTACCCATTTTTAATTGATAGCGGATGCCTATAGAACCGTTGTTACACAGCAAAGCTATCTGATTCGACATACGCTTTTATCAGCGCCAGTTCACCCTCTTTGCCCGGTTTCGAGTTGCCGTGCTCCATACCGAAGATGTACTCTTTATTAGCTGCTTTCTGCTTGTCGTAAATGTATTTGAATACATTTTTATAATTGATTTCACCAGTTGTCGGCTCTTTACGACCAGGGTTGTCGCCAATCTGAAAATAGCCTATCTCGCTCCAGCACCAATTTATATGCGGAATAATATGGCCTTCATTTTTCTGCATGTGATAAATGTCGAACAGAATTTTACAGGCAGGGCTATTCACTGCCCGGCAAATTTCGTACGTCTGGTCGGAGGTACGCAAAAACAGATTCGGTGTGTCGCTTAGCGGTTCCAGTACCATTGCTACGCCAGCAGGCGCCAGGATGTCTGCGCCACGACGTAGCGCATCAATTACGTTCCCGGTTTGAATACCAATTGGCAGATTACGGTCAAAATCGCCGGGTACAACAGTGGTTAGTTTGGCATTTACCCGTTTGGCCGTTTCAACCGCTTTTTGACAACCCTTCAGGAAAATATCAACGTATTCGGGTTTCCCAGATGCCAATGTATTCTGAGAGTTTCCACCCTTGTCGAGAACGAACACGCCCATCGACATGCCCAGGCGGTTCATTTCCTGCGCGATTTTCTCCTGCATAGCGGGTTCGCGTCCCATCATGCCGTTATCTTCCAGCGCCGTGAAACCCATGTCGGCCATAAATTTGATCTGGTCGATAAGATCTTTTCCGGCGCTGTTTTCAAACATCCCAAAATGCGGGGCATACTTGAGTTTGAAATTGTTTTTGGCCAGGAAATTAGGCTGTGAATGCCATGTAGAAGCTACCGATTCGCCTGAAACGGCAGCAGTCAGGCTCAGCCCAGCCGCGCCAAATGATGATTTTACAAAGTTGCGTCGTTGCATGATGGTTGTTTGAACCAGAATTTATGTGATTTACTTGACGGACTATGATTTTCTATCAGCTTTCTGCGAAAGAAAAGAAATCAGGGTAATCAAAATAAACACATAAATCCGGTTTTATTTTCTTTTCAAAGTGGCTAAATATTCAACTAAATCGACTAATTCCTGTGTATTCATGGCCTCCTGCAAGCCCGATGGCATCATTGATGAGTCGATCTGCTTCATCGATACTACGTCCGCCATTTTGTAGTTCTGAACAACGCCCCCCGGGAATTTCATTTGCAGGTCCGTTTCGGTTTTGCTGGATACAATACCGGTCATGGAACTGCCGTCTTTAAATTTCACTTCCCAGCCTTCGTACCCAAAACTAATCCCGGCGTCGGGATGCAGAATAGCCAGGTATTGACCTTCTTTTGGCAATTTAGAGCCTATTTCAGACAGCTTAGGGCCAAAATCCATCCCTTCACTGTTTATCTGATGGCAGATTGAGCAGTTGTTTTTAAAGACGCTAACGCCCTTTTCAGCGCTCCCCGTCATGGCCAGCAGTTCATTGATATTCGGAAGTTTTTTACCCTCGGCGCTCTGGCCACCATCCAGGAAGCTGGCTGCCTGTTGACGTATGTTTTTACGCCAGTCGTTGCTTACGCCCTGTGCAGCCGCTTTTTTGAAATCGCCTTTAATATCGCCTGATTTCAACAAGGCCACGACCAGGTCAGCCCCTTCGGAACTACCCCCTAATGAACGGGTAGCCTCCCGACGTAATGCTACGGATCGATTTTCATCCAGCGCAACGGTCTTCAAAATCTCGATAGATTCTTTATTGCCAACTCGGCGAAGTGCCGTTAGCATACTAACAGCCGCTTCCGGATCGCTTCCATTGATAACGTTCCAAACCAAAGGCGCTCCACCTTGCTTTAGCAATTGGCGGGCAGCGTCACGTCCTAGTCCATCCATTGATTTTTGAACCGCTAACTGCTGCATATGCTCATTTTCGGAAACAGGTTCATAGCGGCTTATCAGTTCAATATACTCGGGCGTACCATACACATCTTTCATGAGCTTGGTAAGCGCCGTTGAGGCAACCGATGAATTACGCACAAAAGCAGGGTCGAGGTGACGAAGTGCCAGTTTTGTTACGTCGGTTGAACCGGTGTTTGCCTGAAGAATAGCCAACAGAGCCGTTGACTTTTCTGTAGCGCCGGGGTTGAAATCAAAAGCCCGGAAATAACGTAAGCGTTGGCTAATGTCAACAGCCGGATCGCCTGCCAGTTTGGCCAGCATGGGTACGGATTCTTTCGTGCGGGCACGCCAGACAATATCCCGACCGGCAGCACTGGCCAATGGGTCTTTCTGATTGGCCCAGGCAGTGTAATACGTATCCCAATTGCCATCTGCCCCGATTCCCAGCGCTTCCAGATACCAGCGATCTTTGCCGTCGTATTGGTTGGCTAGCTGCGCCCAAAGTGCCGGAGCTTCCGACGAGGTGTTCCGACGTAACGCAATGATGCATTCACGCCGTACCTGCGTGTCGGGATCATTAACAAGTTGTTTTACGTAGGGAATAATGTCAAGCTTTAATTCACGGGCGGCACGCAGGGCGGTTATGCGCAGATCCGGGTTATCGCTTTTCAGCGCCGTTTCAATGTATTTTTTGCCTTTATCCAGTTTGCTTAGCAACCACAATGCACGCGCCTGCATCCGCGGATTATCCGACGATTTATACAATTTAGCCAGCGACTTTTCCGCCTTACCGCCCATTTCATGGAGTTTTTGCCAGCCAGCGTACCGGATAGCCATATTTGGACTTTGCAGAGCTTCGATGGCGCCATCCGTAGTCGTTACGTCCACTTTAGGCATTTTGTAGGGCGAGTTTGGCGGTGCTACGCGATACACACGGCCGCGGTTCTGATCCCCAGCCTGATGCCCGCCCACGCCTGGGTCGTACCAATCGGCAATGATCAGCGACCCATCCGGCGCTACGCAAATATCAGCGGGACGAAACCACTGATCGCGAGTACCTTCAAGCACATTGACAATTTCAGCTTTATAACCAGCGCCATCTTTTTGTACAGGATACGACCGCACTACGTTTGGGCCAGCATCGCAGTGAATTACCTGATTGCGAAACACTTCCGGCAGCAGCTTGCCTTCATAAACTATAATACCCGTGGGGGAGCCTGCCCCTGTCTGAAGCAGATTCGGAACAACACCGGGATCGTTGAGATGCCAGTGCCGCCGGGAATTTCCGGTTCAACATTATCGCGGTTGGCCTGCCAGCCAGCTCCGGTCATTTCGTCGGTATAGCCGTAATTGCCGTATTCCATAACGTAGTTGATGCGAACGCCCTTGTTCCCGTCGTCATCATTGTCCGACTGCCACAATGTACCGTATGAGTCTACCGCCACTTCGTAGTTATTTCGGAAGTTTTGCCCCAACAGCTCTACGTTTTTACCGTCGGGATCACAGCGAAATACCATTCCCTGTTTGAAGTTCTGCTTGTCAATGGGTTTGCCGGTAGCAATATCGATAACGGGTTTACCGTCTTTATCGAGCAGTTGTTCACCCGCATTGCCGAAGTTGAAATACCATTTCCCATCGGGTCCGAAAACGAAGGTGTGCATGCCATGATCGTGTTGCTCACCACCGATACCTGTAAAGAGTAACTCTTTTTTATCGGCTTTATCATCGCCATTCTCGTCGGTGAGTACCCATACATTCGGGCTGTCGGACACGATTACTTTGTTTCCCTGTACCCAGATACCCAGTGGCGATTCGATGTCAGTCCCCTGATAAAATACTTTACTGACGTCTGCTTTTCCGTCGTTGTTCTGATCTTCCAGAATCATAATCCGGTCGCCTTCTTTTCGTGTCGGATTGCCGTTGATAGCGGGCCGATAATTGTAAGCCTCACAAACCCACACACGGCCACGCGCATCCACATCAATATCGGTCGGATTGGTCAACATAGGCTCAGAAGCAAAAAGCGTTGCTTCTAATCCAGATGCTACGTTCAGGCTACCAACAGCGTATTTAGGATCATGTTTATCATCATCGCTTAATTGAGCAAATAACTTAGTCAAGTAACGATCCGAAGCAGCGTTAAGACTTCGGTTTTGATAAGCACCTATAAAGGTCCCGCCGATGATCAATGCCGACGCAGAAAAGGCAATTGCCCGCCGGGACATCACGGAGCGTTTAGTAACTACAAATGGCTTCATAATTTATCGTATGAGAAAGAAGGCGTCAGACTGGAACTAAGAAAAGTATACGTACTCTATAAAGTGCTAATAAAGCGTATTTATACCCATTAAATCAGTAATTTATCAGGTCAATTTTTTCTGTATATAGTACTAATTTTGATTCATTTACGTAGCATTGCATAGCCTTGATGGCAAATAACCCTAAACCGTTCACCACTATGGGATTTCTGTATTCAATTTTATTAGGCGGTATTGCCGGATTTATTGCCAGTCGAATTATGGACAGTCATCATTCAGCCCTTATCAATATACTGTTGGGTATTGTTGGAGGCTGGGTTGGAGGATTCATTGCCAAACGGCTTGGTAACGACCCAGAGAACGATGGTTTGCTAATGAATCTGTTGATTTCAGTAATTGGCGCCGTCGTGCTGATCTTTATCGGTCGGCTATTCTAGTACTTTAGAGCACAAACAGCCGTACCGGAAGCATCCCTCCAACACGGCTGTTTGTGCTCTGAATTAGTTACTTACAAATTTTGCTTCTTCAATTCGGCTACAGCGAAACTAGCAGCCCGCGCTGTAAGTGCCATGTACGTCAGCGACGGATTGACACAGGACGCCGATACCATACAGGCTCCATCGGTTACGAATACGTTTCTGGCTTCGTGAACCTGATTGTTACCATTCAGAATTGACGTTTTCGGATCACGGCCCATGCGAGCCGTTCCCATTTCGTGAATGGCCATTCCCAGGTAAGAGCCGCGGTCGTAGGCTTTAACGTTCTTCACGCCCGATGATTCCAGCATCTCTTTGGCGTCGTTCATCATGTCGACGCGCATTTTCTTCTCGTTTTCCTTGAGTTCGGCATCAAATACCACTAACGGCATCCCCCATTTATCCTTTTCGTTTTTATCGAGGTACATGCGGTTCTCATAGTAAGGCAATGTTTCGCCGAACCCTCCCAAGCCCATCGTCCAGGGACCGGGTTTGGTTAATTCGTCTTTATAGTCTGCCCCAAAACTCATTTCGGCAATGTTACGCTGCCATCCCTGACGACTACCCCCACCCTGATAGCCAAAGCCGCGTAGATAATCGCGTTTATCGGTACCTATATTCCGGTAGCGTGGTACGTAAATGCCGTTAGCGCGACGACCGATATAGTATTTGTCCAGATCGCCTTCCCATTCACCTGCGGCTCCAATACGGAAATGGTGGTCCATGAGATTATGACCCAGTTGGCCGGAATCATTACCAAAACCGTTTGGAAAGCGATTCGACGTTGAATTCAGAAGAATGGCGGTCGTTCCCAACGAGCTTCCACACACGAAAATAATTTTGGCAAAATACTCCTTGCTCTGAAGCGTAACGGCATCAACGATACGTACTCCGGTAGCTTTCTTTTTATTTTCGTCATACAGAACTTCCGTTACAACCGAGTCGGGCCGGAGCGTAAGACGTCCTGTTTTAGCAGCTGGGGGTAGCGTACACGACTGCGTACTAAAATAAGCGCCGTATGGACACCCTAGCGAACACTTATTTCGATACTGGCATGGAGCGCGGCCAACACCCAGTTGCGCTTCCCCCGCTTTGGACAGATTAGCCACCCGGCCAATGGTCATGGTGCGTCCGGGGAAGTTCTTTTCAATGCGCTTGCGAACTTCTTTCTCCACACAATACATCTCCATTGGCGGCAAAAACTCGCTATCGGGTAGTTGAGGAAGATTAAGTTTTTCACCCGAGATACCAACGAACTTTTCAACGTATGAATACCAGGGGGCAACATCCTTATAGCGGATTGGCCAGTCAACAGCAATGCCATCTTTCGCGTTGGCTTCGAAATCAATGTCGCTTAGCCGATACGACTGTCGTCCCCACATGATGGATTTTCCACCAACGATGTTAGGCCGATACCAGTCGAATCGTTTGTCTTCTTTATAGAGGGCATCCGTATCTTTCATCCAATACGTTTCGGTCATTTCGTTGTACGGGTAATCGCGCATCAGTTTCGGATGTGATTCTTTCTGTGCTTCCGTCAATCGACCGTTGTACTTCGTTTGCCAAGGGTCTTTCATGGCATATTCGTAGCCTGTTACGTGTTCGAGCTGATGCCCTTTCTCGAGCATTAGTACTCGTAATCCTTTCTCGGTCAGTTCTTTCGACGCCCAGCCGCCCGTTATTCCAGAACCGATTACGATGGCGTCGTAGGTCTGATCTTTTATAGAATCTATATTGAGGTTCATATTTTTTGAATGGGTACGGAATACTATAAGATGGGCAATGCCTGTTTATAGGCTCTTCCCAACTTATTATTTATTATGAATTATTGATTATAGCGCCCAGGCTTTCTGACCGGGCTTGAGTGGCATGCAACCATTAAACTGGCCCGGTACAGGAAGGTATTCAAGCGCTTTGGTGGCACCGATTTCCGACGTAAAATACCCTGTCGTTGTTAATTCTTTTAATCGCAGAAAAAAGGGTTTATTCGAAGTCGTCAGCTCTTTAACCAGTTCATTTTTCTGAGCTGTATCCAGTGCTGTGAAGCTTTTGCCAAATTTTGTTTTGCTATCGGCGTCCAGTTTCGTTAACCCGGCATAAAAAGTGTCCTGATCAGCTTTGGGGTAGCAGTCGCGCATAACCCGAACGATAAATTTTTCGACACCGGCAGCTTTCGCTCCGGGCGTACTGGTTGTTGGGATGATTACATCAGCCACTTCAGCAAGCAAAGCCTCCTGCTCAGCCGTTACAGTAACACTGGGGCCGGTGTTGAGAACGCGACCCATTGCGCCCGCCAGGGTAGGTGCCGACAGGATACCGCCCATCATAAGGGCTGCCTGTTGCAAAGCTTCTCTACGTTTCATAGACAATAAAAAATTGGCAATTGGTAAAAGATATATTGTATTGTGGGTAATTTTCGGATAGCCGGACGTAGCAAATTGCTTCTGATTTCTGTGAATATCAATTGTAAAAGCATCTGAGCACAAAATTTTCCTTGGCCTACTCCAAAGAAATCAGAGAAAAGAAAATCCTCAGCTTACTGTACACCGAACGTCATAACGAAAAACCATGACATTCCTGGTACAGCAAACTGAGGATTTAACTTACTCTTTATTCGTATTTAAGCCAGAATCTGTAAATCCTGATACCAAAATCCGGTATCCCAATGATTACTGGTGGTTGTATAATGGCAATCCGTTTTGCCAGAGGGAGTATAGCTCCGCCGGACTACGTCGCCTTTGACAAAGGGTATCGGTGCGGAAAAAATTGGGCCATCATAAACGAAGGAATGATATTCACCATTTTCGCCACAGGGATCTACTGTTTTTGGCAGATCTCTCAGCAAATCCAGGTCTAATTCACGACCTGCAAATTCCGCGCTTAAGTATCGGTCATTCACGCAAACCAAAACGGCCCGGAAACCCAAATCGACAAATTCGTGGATTAACTCGGTCGTGTTACGTTGCCAGAGCGGAAAGCTTGCGTTCAGGCCAGCCTGTAGTAACTGTTCTTCCCGATAAAGCCGAAGATCCTCCAGAAAGATATCGCCGAAGATAGAATGGGTAATCTCGCTCTGTTGAAAAACCTGCAGCACTTCCTGCATACGCTTATTATACACGTCCATCGATACGTCGCCAGGCAGCGTCAGCAAATGCAGCGGAAGAGCTAGTCGTTCGGCCTGCGCAGTTAGCAGTTCTATCCGTACCCCATGCATACTCACGCGCTCGAATTGCTTATTGACGCTAGTTAACAACCCCAGCAGCTCCAACTCATCTGCCTGCAAACTGTGGTATAAGGCTAGGGCTGAATCTTTGCCCCCGCTCCAGTTCATGATCGCTTTTGCCCGACTCATCGGAAATAAAACCCTGATGGCGCAATTTCAGCCTTAACTGAATCGATAAGGGCACCGCTCTCTTCGTAACGTAACACGTAGCCTGCCTGCTTATACGAAGGGATTACACTTCCGTACAGCCGCCCCGTCTGAGGGTCCGCTCCTAAGGCACTAAATGCTCTGTTAAATACCGGAATGGCTGTAGAAGCCGTCGCATCAAGAATGGTAAATTTATAGGTCCGGTTATTGGCCGAGTAAAAAAAGGTTCTCTTATCCCGGCTAATGGCAATAGCACCGGGCGAAGCAGGCAGCGTTAGTCGTTTTTCGATAGACCGGCTTGGTATATCCATACGTATCATTTCAGAACCCGCCAGCACCCACAACTTACCATCAGCATCTACTGCTACAGGTTGGGGCGATGCGCTGAAGGCTATTTTCTGCTTGACTTCGTTCGTTTCTGTATTGATAATAGCCAGATTATTGTCGCCACTGTAGCCGACACTTCCCGCAAATACTTCGGTACCTGACACAACCATGGCTTCAACGCCCTTGACGGCAGGAATTTTCTTTGTAACAGTGCCAGTGTTCAGGTCCACGACAGCAATGTAACCGGGATCTTTAAAAAATGAGCCGTCGGAAAACGAACCCGATACATCCCAGCAACTGATATACGCTTTATTTAGCCCTACCTGAACGACGCGCCGTGGGTTTTCGATGTCGGGTGATTTTAACGTTGTGCGCGTCTTGAACGAGCCTGATTCGACTATCTCAACTTTATCAAGACTGGCAGCCGTATTGTCCACCAGAAGCAAGCCCTTTCCGTTCACTTCCGTAAAATCCTGCACACCACCACTGATGGTAAGAGAAGGGTTGGCCTTCACAAAAATGTTGGTTTGCACCGTATTGCCTACACGGGGCAGATACGAAAGAGACCCGTTATTATCGGAGAAATTGCCCTGATTCATTATGTACACACCCGTATCATAAGGCGTTGGTTCAGGGTCGGACGTTTTACAGTTCCAAACGCTCAAGGCCAGAAGGCCCAACGCGATTTCTCTCGTCAATTGCTTTTTCATGGAGTATTAGAAGGAAAATTTAATAGTACGTTTACCGACCAGTTTCGGCCCGGCATGGCATTCTGTTTGACGTTGATAAGCAATGCATCAAATACGTTATTTACCTGACCCTGGATACGGACCGACACCGGCTTCATCCTGACAGTCGTTTCCACCAGTACGTTGGCGAGCGTAGTGCCTTTGAAAAACTGACTATTATCAAATGTAACGTACCGGCGCGACGTAGTCTGCGATTGCAAGGTCAGCCGAGTTCGACCTCGCTGTATATAAGCATTGAACGTTCCTGTGTGAACCGGAACGTAGGGCAATTGCTTTCCAACGATATCCTGCGCGTATGCGTCATAGGCCCGTTCCTGCGAGGTACGCGTCAAGGCGTATCCTATTCGTAAACCAGCTTGAAATCGACTTTTCGTATACGTTAAAGCAGATGTAAGCTCAGCCCCCCGTGCCACTACTAACTGAAGATTTTCGACATGATAATCTTTTATAGGGTTCCAGTACGTCCAGTCGTCAATCCGGTTATGGTACGTAGTGATGTCTGTAGCCCAGTTCAGTTGTTCCGAGAACTTCACGACTGTAGATAGCCCTCCCTCTACGTTTAAACCCCGCTCAGGTCGGAGATTGGGGTTACCCAGTACAAGCCAGTACCGTTCGTTTAGGGTGGGGACCCGGTAGCTGTAGCCAACCGATCCTTTAGCAAGCAAGGTTAAAGCGTTATGTTGTATAACTTTATATTCAGCACCCAACGAGGGTGTCAAAGGTGGATTGAACCGCGTCACAAAAGGCTGGCGAAGATTGGCCGACAGCAGTAGACGATTCGCTTGAAGACGTAATAATGCATAAACATCCTGCCGATTTTCCGTAATTAATTCTTCACCATATCCATCCGTGTGCGTACGGTAGTGCGACCACTCACCCCCAATTCGAAGATTCAGGTTCACTTGTTGATTGGTAGGCCAGATGGCAAACTCTCGTTCAATACGTCCGATAAAGCGGTCGGTTTCTGTATGGCTGGGTTCATTAAAATTACCTTTTGCGTAATCGATCACATCACGAATCCAGCCTAGCCGAACAGTCAATTTATTCGCTTCATACGTACTCAGCAGCCGGGCCGACTGCGTTCGTGTGCGTTCACGGGCAATGACATCCTCTGGAGTAATTACAAGATCATTGTCTGTCAGCCACGCATTAACCGATATCTGCCGTCCGCTTTTATGCCGAAAAAACAAATCTTGGACCAGTCCGCGTTGAGCGGTTATAGATGGCTCTACAAAATGGCCTTTCCGTTCCCGATATGGATAATCGTTATTGATCTGAGTCCGGTAGGCAAACGTACGACCAGCCAAATGCCATGCCGTCCCTATCGATCCTCCATAGCGGATGCCAAGCTGTGTCTGATGGTTGTGAAATGAGGAAATCTGTTGGCCAATTGTTAGGCTGAATCTCTGTTGCCAATCGGGAGAACTGCCGAGCAAAATACTTCCGCCGACAGCATCGGACCCAATTACCGAACCGCCCGAACCGTATTGTACTGACAGACGATCAAAGCCAGAAATAGGTAACGTAGAAAAATCCGTCTGGCCCAGATTCGGCTGGTTGATATTAATTCCGTTCCAAAGAACGGCCGTGTGGTTAGCAGAAGTCCCACGAAATGAGACAGTTGCCAGCTGAGCTGGGCCATAATTTTTGAACGCTAATGGTGTGTTGAACGTCAGCAAATCAATTAATGAGCCAAACCGAAACTGAAGCAGGGTTACGGAATCGATCCGTTGCAGCTTTTGCCCTACCGAAAATCGCTCAGGAGCAATAGCCCGAACGGTCACGGCTGATAACGACACAGGAGAGCCATTACGTAATCGACCCATTGATAAGGAATCCGATTGCGCAAAACTGTTTTGTCCCGTCAGTACGTATACAAACAGACCAATCACCCACCAGAAAAGGGGTTGCTTTCCCACGATTATGCTAAAAAAGTGCGCTAAAAAAGCACGCGATTAAGGCGTTTCCACCGAACACCAGAACAGCGGATGGTCGTCGGCAGGTCTCCTGGCTTATCTTATCGGCTCGAACCTTCCCACACTATAATTAGCGCAGTGGTCACGTAGCATGAACCGACTTTTAGGTAATGAATAATGATTCCTGTATACTGATGTTAATTTACCAATTATACATTGTTCACTCTACACTATTCATTTCTTAAGACTTACAGTTGCGGGGACAGCATTGGCGTTGCACCAATTTCCCTATTAAGCCGTGAAAGTCGCCATGAAGCGACATCAGGCACCGAAAACTCTGGACAAAAGTAAGGAAATTTGCGAAAAGTTGTAGTAGAGCTACAGCTAGTGCCTCTAACCAAATTTTTATGAAGCAACCACTCTGGTCACTTAACAGACAAAAAGCACTCGTAACGGGCGGAACGAAGGGAATTGGCGAAGCCGTAGTTAAACAGTTTCTTGATCTTGGCGCATCTGTCTTTGTCGTTGCCCGAGACAATAATTTATTACAGAAGCAATTAGCTGATTACCAACGGCGTGGCTATGCAATTGATGGGTTAGCGGCTGACCTAAGCCAGCCGAATGCTGTAAACCAGCTTATCAAGGTTGTTACTGCCAAATGGGGTTCATTGGACATCCTCGTCAACAATGTCGGAACCAATATTCGAAAACCCACTGCTGAATATAATTCCAGCGAATACGAACACATTTTAAATACGAACCTTCGATCCGCTTATGCGCTTAGCCAATCAGCTTATCCCTTGTTGAAAGCTTCGGGCAATGGAAAAATCATTTTTGTGTCGTCGGTATCTGGTTTGGCTCACACGAGTAGCGGGTCACTTTATGGTATGACAAAAGCGGCCTTGTTACAACTGACGCGCAACCTCGCCGTCGAATGGGCACCGGATGGCATTCGGGTGAATGCTGTCGCCCCCTGGTATATTAATACCCCCTGGCCTCTCCCGTACTGACTAATCCGGATAAACTCGCGGGTATTCTGAAGCGAACCCCCCTGAATCGCATTGGCGAGCCTGAGGAAGTTGCTTCGGTTATTTCTTTCCTTAGTATGCCTGCCTCTGGTTACGTTACCGGACAAACGATCTCGGTAGATGGGGGGCTGATGGCATGGGCTTTTTAAATTCCGGCTACCATCGCTTTCATTTTGGCCATTGCCGTATTCGTTACGGTCTGGGCATCCTGCGCATAATACGCTTTATTGAACACTTCCAGTGATACGACAATGGGCTTATCGGTGCGTTTGATGAGCTTCAACGTATCACGGATGGGCGCAACGCCGTCGCCGGGGAAAACTCGGTCAGCATCCGTGATTTTCTCTCTTGGGAAGTCGGCGGTATAGTCATTTACGTGAAATACCTCAATGGCTGGCTTACCTACCAGCGGCAGACTTACATTCCCTGAACCTCCTTTATAGAGGTGATAAATATCCAGCAACACCCGCGCCGACGGATGACCACTTTCAATGGCTACGAACATAACCTCACTCAGTCGGCTTAGATTTGGCGAAAATCCCCACAGCTCCAGTTGAGGTACTACACCCGTTTTATCGCCTAATTCCAGGATGGCACGGTATCGTTCGGCAGCTTTGTATAAATCAATTTTAGGACTACCCGGTGTTTGAGCGCCAATCGGTGGGGTAGCGACCCGTTTGCAGCCTACCTCTGCCAACATCTCCATTTCTCGTTTGAGTTGGTCAAGTCCTTTGGCCCGGGCACTTTCATCATCGATAATCCAGGGCGCAAACCCTATGGCATTTTCGATCTTAATATTAGTATCGGCCAATACTTTACGAGCGTCGGCCGTAGTGCCTCCATTCTTCAGATACGTTTGAAGCGTTTCAACCCATATTTCAACTGAGCGGAAGCCAGCCTTCGACGCCGTTTCCAGTTCCTTAACAAATCCGAGTTTATGCCCCCGAATTGTGCTCATGTTCAGACAAATTGTGAAGGGAGCCATTGGGGCGGTGGCAGCCATTGCTGATGGTGAGGAAACAGACGTACCGGCAAAAGCGGTTAAAGCTGCCAGCGTTTGACGACGAGTTACAGATTGCGACATGAAGAGCTAAGAATTCAGGCGTTTAGACGACTACTTCATAAATGAGAAAAATAAGTAATCCTACTGCTTCTAACAGCATTATTAATAGCCTGAAGCATTACGTATTTTCGAATACCAATTAGCAAAGTAAGCTCGAAATTCGTGTACTGCCTGCCCGGACAGTTACTGATCACTTACCAGCCGCACCAAATATACCTCCGACGTTTTATCAGTTAAATTGACTACTCATAGTTACGCAATAGCCAATTGGCAAACTTTCTTTAAAATATTTTTCCATATCTGTTAATTATTTCCTACTTTTGCACTCCCAAACTCGGAACCGCGAGTCAACATTATATGAGGGTGAAGGTCTGCTTTGGCGGAAACCACATCTGACTTTGGACAAACAGACCTTACCAGATAAGGTATTGTATGCCCGTAAAAGGTCAGGTGCAGCGCATCTGACCTTTTTTTATGTTGTTTTCAGGGCTGATTTTTAGATAGATATAGGATTCGTCTAATTATTTATCTAATTTTGCGGCCCGATTCAGAAGGTCTGGATGGGAAATAGTATCTAAATTTTACCTGCTTACTTTAAACAAACACAAATGTCTGGTTTAATTGGCAAGAAAATCGGGATGACCAGTGTGTATAATGCGGACGGGCAGGCTCTGGCATGTACAGTCATTGAAACGGGTCCCTGTGTCGTAACTCAAGTCCGTAGCGTCGAGAAAGATGGCTACAAGGCTGTGCAGCTGGGTTATGGCGACAAAAAAGAAAAGCACAGCAACAAGCCGGAGTTGGGCCACTTCAAAAAAGCGGGTACCACGCCGAAGCGGAAACTGGTAGAGTTCAAAGAATTCGAACAGGAGTTCAGCCTTGGCGATACACTTACGGTAGCCGATGTATTTGCAGAAGCAGACTTCGTTGACGTAGTCGGTACAGCAAAAGGTCGTGGTTTCCAAGGCGTTGTGAAACGTCACGGATTCGGTGGTGTGGGCGGTCAAACGCACGGTCAGCACAACCGGGGTCGTCACCCAGGTTCGATTGGTGCCTGCTCGTTCCCATCGCGCGTGTTCAAAGGTCTTCGTATGGCTGGTCGTATGGGTGGCAACCGCGTAACGGTGCAAAACCTGCGTATTCTTCGTGTTATGCCTGATCAAAATCTGCTCGTTGTTAGCGGTTCGATTCCCGGGGCTAAAAATTCATACGTTATTATCGAGAAGTAAGTCATGGAAGTAATCGTATATAACAGCAAGGGCGAAGACACTGGCAAAAAGGTCACCCTTCCGGAGGAGGTTTTCGGTATCGAACCGAATCAACACGCGATCTACCTCGACGTGAAACAGTATCTGGCCAACCAGCGCCAGGGAACGCACAAAGCGAAAGAGCGGGCTGAAAATGCTCACTCAACCCGCAAACTGAAGAAGCAAAAAGGTACGGGTGGTGCTCGTGCTGGTAGCGCCAAGTCACCCGTATTTGTTGGAGGTGGTACGATCTTCGGACCCCGCCCCCGCGATTATAGCTTCAAGCTGAATAAAAAAGTAAAAGCACTGGCCCGCCAGTCGGCTTATGCTGTAAAAGCGAAAGCCAACAGCATTTCAGTTATTGACAGCATTGCTCTGGAAGCTCCACGCACAAAAGATTACATTCAATTCCTGAGTGCTCTGAACGTAACAGGCCGTAAAACACTGCTGATACTGCCAGACGTAAACCTGAATGTTGTGCTGTCCAGCCGAAACGTGCAAAAAGCGAAAGTAACCACAGCCTCGCAGGTAAATACCTACGATCTGATGAATGCCGATCAACTGCTCATCAGTGAAGAAGCGCTGTCAACTATTCAAACATTGTTCGAAAAATAATCATGAGCGTACTGAAACGACCAATCGTCACTGAAAAGATGACGGGCCTTAACAAGCAGGGGAAGTATGCTTTTGAGGTTGCCTTGCAAGCGAATAAACTCGAGATCGGTAAAGCCGTCGAGAAAATGTACGGCGTAAACGTTGAGTCTGTGAATACGGTCCGTGTCTACGGAAAGAAGCGCAGCAAAAACATCAACGGCCGTGTTGTATCGGGTAAAACGCCAACTACGAAAAAAGCAATCGTAACGGTGGCAGAGGGCGAAGTAATTGACATTTACGCTGACCTGTAAACCGAGCATTGCTCTACAATTAATCAGTCATGGGAGTTAAAAAACTAAGACCCGTAACACCGAGCACACGTTTTCGCGTGGCGCCCGATTTTGCGGAAATCACCACCTCCAAGCCAGAAAAAAGTCTGCTGGAGCCCCTGAGAAAAACCGGTGGCCGTAACAACGAAGGTCACCGCACTATGCGCTACATTGGTGGAGGTCATAAGCGGCACTACCGTATTATTGATTTCAAGCGCGATAAAGTCGGCCAACCCGCCGAAGTTTTGACTGTAGAATACGATCCTAACCGTTCAGCCCGCATCTCGCTGGTGCAATATGCTGACGGCGAAAAACGCTACATCATTGCCCCACAAGGAATCACCGTTGGCCAGACGATCATGTCGGGTGAAGGTGTCACTCCTGATGTCGGAAACGCGCTGCCACTGGCTTCTATGCCTATTGGTACTATTGTTCACAACATCGAGCTTACACCCGGCAAGGGTGGTTCAATGGCTCGGTCGGCTGGTACTTACGCTCAGTTAGTAGGTCGTGAAGACAAGTACGCTATCCTGCGTCTGCCTTCTGGCGAAACGCGCCGGGTTTTAAGCGCTGGTATGGCAACTGTTGGATCGGTATCTAACCCCGATCACATGAACGTTGTAACCGGCAAGGCAGGCCGTAACCGTTGGTTAGGTCGCCGTCCGCGTGTTCGGGCCGTAGTTATGAACCCTGTCGATCACCCAATGGGTGGTGGCGAAGGTCGTGCTTCGGGTGGTCACCCACGTTCACGTAATGGCCAGTTCGCGAAAGGTCAGAAGACCCGTAACCGGAACAAGGCATCTGAAAACATGATTATTAGCCGACGCAAAAAGTAACAGATAACCATGGCACGTTCACTTAAAAAAGGCCCATATATTGATTTTCGCCTGGACAATAAGGTGCAGGCACAAAACGATTCGGGCAAGAAATCGGTCATCAAAACCTGGTCGCGTCGTTCGATGATTTCGCCAGATTTCGTAGGCCATACCTTTGCCGTTCATAATGGCAATAAGTTTATTCCGGTTTACGTAACGGAAAACATGGTAGGCCACAAGTTAGGCGAGTTCTCACCAACGCGCAACTTCCGGGGACACACCGCGAAAAAAGACAAGGGCAAACGATAAACTAGCAGGGAGCTAGGGGCCAGATGCAGGGAAATATAATTCCAAGCTCCGCGCTCCCCGCTCCGAGCCATAAAAAAACATGGAAGCAGTAGCAAGACTTAAAGATGTGCCCACGTCGCCCCGTAAGATGCGGTTAATTGCCGACCTGATTCGTGGTCAGCGCGTTAGCCGGGCGTTGGGTCTATTGAAATATCAGCCACAGGCTGGTGCCGCCATATTGCAGAAAGTGCTTTTGTCGGCCGTTGCCAACTGGCAGCAAAAAAATGAGGATGAGCGTATCGAAGACGCTGATCTTTATGTAAAAACGATTTTTGTTGATGGTGGTCCTATGCTGAAGCGCCTGCGCCCAGCTCCACAAGGCCGCGGTCACCGGATTCGGAAACGGTCGAACCACATTACCATTGTAGTCGACAGCGCAGCGCAACCGGTATTAACATCGGCAGAAGCAGAAACCCCTGAAAACGAACAATAATAAGAAATGGGACAAAAAATAAATCCAGTTGGCCTGCGACTTGGTATTGTTCGGGGCTGGGAATCGAGCTGGTACGGCGGTAAAGAATTTTCGGAAAAGCTTGTCGAAGATGAGAAAATCCGGAAATACGTAGCAGCCCGTATTCCGAAAGGAGCCATTGCTCGGGTAGTTATTGAGCGTACGCTGAAGCGCGTTACGCTTACAATTCACACAGCACGTCCAGGTATCGTCATTGGTAAAGGCGGTGGTGAAGTCGATAAGATCAAAGAGGAGTTGAAGAAGATCACGGGTAAAGACGTTCAGATCAACATCTTCGAAATCAAACGCCCGGAAATTGATGCCAAACTAGTTGGTGAAGCAATTGCTCAGCAATTACAGGCTCGGATTTCGTTTCGTCGCGCCATGAAGCAGGCTATTCAATCAGCTCTTCGCGTCGGTGCACAAGGTATCAAAGTAAAGGTATCAGGACGTTTGGGAGGTGCTGAAATTGCTCGTTCGGAGCAATATAAAGAAGGACGTGTTCCGCTTCATACCCTTCGTGCTGACATCGACTATGCGATTTCGGAAGCCCAAACGGTATACGGTAAAATCGGCATTAAAGTGTGGATTTTCAAAGGCGAAGTTTATGGTAAGCGGGATCTGTCGCCAGCAGCCATGATGAGCCAGGCACAAGCTGGTGAACGCTCCGCTTCTTCTAACGAACGTGGCGATCGTCGCGGCCCTCGTGGTGACCGTGATGGTAATGATCGTGGCGGTCGTAACCGCGGAGAGCGTGGTGAACAACGTGGTGGTAACCGGGGCGGAGGCCAAGGTGGTAACCGGGGCGGAGGCCAGGGTGGCAACCGGGGCGGAGGCCAAAGACGATAAATTTAGTCGTCAGTAGTCGATCAAAATAAAATCGATTAACTGTTATCGACTCCAACTTGTAGAGCTATGTTACAGCCAAAAAGAACAAGATTCCGCAAACAACATAAAGGAAGGATTCCAGGCATTGCATCGCGCGGTCATGAGATCTCCTTCGGTACGTTTGGTATTAAATCACTGGAGCCAGGTCGTATTACCGCTCGTCAGATTGAAGCCGCTCGTATATCCGTAACACGGGCAATGAAACGTGAAGGCCAGGTTTGGATTCGCATTTTCCCCGATAAGCCGATTACCAAAAAACCAGCTGAAGTACGGATGGGTAAAGGTAAAGGTGCCCCCGAATACTGGGTGGCTGTAGTAAAACCCGGCACGATTATGTTCGAAGCTACGGGTGTTGATTTGGCAACGGGTATGGAAGCCCTGCGTCTGGCCGCTCAAAAATTACCTGTTCGAACCAAATTTGTGGTTCGGCGCGATTACCAGGAGCAAGTCGAGGAATAATATCCCTAAGCGACGAACAAAATGAAAAAAGAAGATTTGAAAGGATTGTCGGCTGATCAGTTGCGTACCGAGATTAGTGCTGAACAGGATCGACTGCTGAAACTGAAGTTTGCGCATGCTGTATCTCCTATCGAGAACCCCATGCGCATCCGCGAGAGCCGTAAACGGATCGCTCGCCTGCATACAGAACTGACAGCTAAGCAAGCCTAATAAGACACGACGATGGAAGAGCAACAAGCACCAGCACCACAGGAGGAAGTAAAAGCCCCGGTGGCAGCAGCTACAACAGAACAGCCGAAGGCAACTGCTCCAGCAACGAGCGAAGCTAACTCGGCGTCGGAACGTAACGCTCGCAAAGAGCGTATTGGACGGGTGACCAGCAACAAGATGCAGAAAACCATCACCGTTGCTATTGACCGTAAGGTAAAGCATCCGTTATACCACAAGTTTCAGACAAAAACGAAGAAACTGACGGTTCATGATGAAAACAATGAGTGTGGTATCGGCGACACCGTTCGCGTAATGGAAACCCGCCCATTAAGCAAAAACAAGCGTTGGAGATTAGTTGAAATTATCGAAAAGGCGAAGTAAGCTATGGTACAGCAAGAATCAAGATTAGGAGTAGCCGATAACAGTGGCGCCAAAGAAGTGCTGGTTATCCGCGTTCTGGGCGGTACAGGTAAGCGATACGCGTCAGTCGGTGATAAGATCGTCGTGACAGTGAAGCAAGCCCTGTCGTCCAGCAGCATGAAAAAAGGTACGGTTTCGAAAGCCGTTGTTGTTCGGACCAAGAAAGAAGTACGCCGGAAAGATGGCTCGTACATTCGCTTTGAAGACAACGCAGCTGTGTTGCTCAACAACAATGATGAGCCACGTGGCACCCGGATTTTCGGGCCTGTAGCCCGCGAACTGCGTGAGAAACAGTTTATGAAAATCGTATCGTTAGCCCCAGAGGTACTGTAAGTAATGGAAAAGAAAGTAACGCTACCGAAGCACAAATTCCACATCAAGACGGGCGATACTGTCCTCGTGATTGGCGGTAACTCGAAAGGCCAGCGCGGTGTGGTGAAAGAAGTAATTGTAGAGAAAGATCGCGCTCGGGTTGAGGGTGTCGCTATGATTACCAAGCACTTAAAGCCAACGGCTTCTAACCCGCAGGGGAGTTTGGAAAAAACGGAAGGATCAGTTCATATCAGCAATCTGAAATTGATTGACCCTGCCACCGGCGAACCCACCCGCACGGGTCGTAAATTGAACGACAAGGGCAAGCTGCAACGCTTCTCGAAGAAGACGGGCAACTTTATCCCAGATGTTCGTAAATAACCTATAAGCAGGTCTAAGAAAATGGCAACGCCAAGACTGAAAGAAAAATATTTAAGTGAGGTCGTACCTCAATTGAAAGACAAGTTTCAGTATAAGTCGGTCATGCAAGTGCCGCGTCTGAGCAAAATTGTCATCAATAAAGGTATAGGAGCCGCTGTCGCCGACAAAAAATTGGTTGATGTAGGCGTCGAAGAATTAACGATGATCACGGGTCAGAAAGCCGTTGCGACTTTGTCGAAGAAAGCGGTTTCGAACTTCAAACTGCGGGAGAAAATGCCCATCGGTGCGAAAGTGACACTACGTGGTGAGCGGATGTATGAATTTCTGGACCGATTGACAACGGTATCGTTGCCTCGGGTTCGTGACTTCAAAGGCATCAGCGACAAAGGATTTGATGGTCGTGGTAACTACACGTTCGGCGTGCAGGAGCAGATTATCTTCCCTGAAATCAGTATCGATAAAGTAGCCCGCATTTCGGGAATGGATATCACGTTTGTGACAACCGCCAATACCGATAATGAAAGCTACGAGCTGCTGAAAGCAATGGGAATGCCGTTTGCTAAAAGTGGTAAATAATAACCGACACAAAGGCTAAAATAATGGCAAAAGAATCAATCAAAGCACGGGAACGGAAACGCGAAGCGTTAGTTGCCAAGTATGCTGCGAAACGGGCCGCTTTGAAAGCTGCCGGTGACTTCATCGGTCTGGACAAGCTTCCTAAAAACGCATCGCCTGTTCGGCTGCACAACCGGTGCAAACTGACGGGTCGTCCTCGGGGTTACATGCGCAAGTTTGGCATTTCACGGGTTACATTCCGGGAAATGGCATCGGCCGGTAAAATTCCAGGTGTAACTAAAGCAAGCTGGTAATTCCAGATTCCATTTCTATTTGTAATTCAGTTTCCGTAATTTTGCGAACTTTCTTAAAAACAGGAGTTTGCAAGTAACGCAACGCTAAGAATGAATACAGATCCAATAGCAGATTACCTGACTCGTGTCAGAAACGCCATCCGCGCAAAGCACCGGGTTGTGGAAATTCCTGCTTCCAATATAAAGAAAGAGATTACCAAGGTTTTGTACGATAAAGGCTACATTCAGAACTACAAGTTCGATGACAGCACTCCACAAGGCATTATCAAAATTGCTTTGAAGTACAACCCAACAACGAAGCAGTCAGCGATCGTTGATCTACAACGTATTAGCCGCCCAGGGCTGCGTCAGTATCGGGGAGCCGACAATCTGCCGCGTATTCTGAATGGCTTAGGTGTTGCTATCATTTCGACCTCAAAGGGCGTAATGACCGACAAAGAAGCCAAGACGCTGAACGTAGGTGGAGAGGTATTGTGTTACGTATATTAATCCGAACTGAACGATGTCACGCATAGGTAAGAAACCCATCGCCCTCCCTAGCAACGTAACGTTGTCCGTCGACGCGCAAAACGTTGTGACGGTAAAAGGGCCTAAAGGCACCCTGACCCAGTCGGTTGATCCGGACATTTCGGTAGCCGTCGAAGATGGTCAGATACAAGTAACCCGCCCCACTGAGCAAAAGCGCCATAAGGCTCTTCATGGCTTATACCGTTCCCTGGTTAATAACATGGTTATGGGTGTTAGTGAAGGCTTCAAACTAAACCTGGAAGTGATCGGGGTTGGTTACAAAGCGTCTGTCACCAATAATATTCTTGAATTGCAATTAGGTTATTCACACAACGTTTACCTGGCGGTTCCAAGCGAAATTAAAGTGACAGCTGTTACAGAAAAAGGGCAGAACCCCAAAGTATATCTGGAAGGCTCTGATAAACAACTTCTCGGTGATGTAGCGGCTAAAATCCGTTCACTACGTAAAGTTGAACCCTACAAAGGCAAAGGTATCCGTTTTGTTGGTGAGCAAGTTCGCCGGAAAGCTGGTAAAACTTCGTCTAAGAAATAAGAGGTTAACGTTATCGGCCCTCAAGTTACTGCTTACTAGTCTGTCAGCTTGGGCTTGTCGAGAACAAAACCAACAACTTTTTAAACGCCTATTTGGTCGGAATCAAATAAGATGGCAACGAATAAACAAGAAAGAAGACAGCGGATTAAGTTTGGCATCCGGGCAAAAGTATCTGGTACAGCCGAACGTCCACGCCTGTCGGTTTTTCGCTCGAACAAAGCGATTTACGCACAACTTATTGACGACGTAGCAGGTCGCACTCTGGCAGCTGCTTCTTCAGTTGAGTTGAAAAGCGAAGCCGAAGGCAACACGATTGAAACGGCGAAAAAAGTAGGCTTACGCCTGGCCGAAAAAGCAGTTGCTCAAAACATAGGCGAAGCCGTGTTTGACCGTAACGGCTACTTATATCACGGTAAAGTAAAAGCACTGGCCGATGCAGCCCGCGAGGGTGGCCTTAAGTTCTAAGCGATGAACATCAATTCAGCAAGACCGACAAAATTCAACGAAGCCGACCTGAAAGAAAAGGTTGTAGCCATCAACCGCGTAGCGAAGGTGGTAAAAGGTGGTCGCCGATTCAGTTTCTCGGCGATTGTCGTCGTCGGCGACGGTAACGGTGTCGTTGGTTACGGATTGGGTAAGGCCAATGAAGTAACAGACGCTATTGCCAAAGGCGTAGAAGATGCCAAGAAAAACCTTGTGCAGGTTCCACTGCTAAAGCGCACAGTCCCTCATGAAATGGAAGGTAAATTCAGCGGTGGCTTTGTCCTGCTGAAACCAGCTGCTCCTGGTACAGGCGTAATTGCTGGTGGTGCTATGCGTGCGGTTCTCGAATCGGCTGGTGTACATGATATCCTGGCCAAATCGAAAGGTTCATCGAACCCGCACAACGTAGTAAAAGCTACGTTGGATGCGCTGCTGAAAATGCGTTTACCGCATCAGGTAGCCTTCCAGCGTCAGGTGAGCTTGGCTAAAGTATTCAACGGTTAATTAAACAGGAGCAACAGACATGGCACGAGTACGCATCACGCAGGTCCGCAGCACCATTAAGCGGCCGTTATCTCAGAAAAACGCCATTAAGTCATTAGGCTTGGGCAAAATCAACCGCAGTGTCGAACTGGAATACAACGACGCTCTGAAAGGTGCAATCAATAAGGTGCAGCACCTGGTGAAAGTTGAAGAAATTTAAGTACCTTTGCGATTCTTTTGGTTTTCAGCATGTTTTAACCGACTGTTAGAGCAGCGTCGAAACGCCAAAAGAATCACTTTTTACTAACAAACCAATGAATTTAAGCAACCTTAGACCGGCAAAAGGTTCCGTCAGAGAGCGCAAGCGAGTCGGACGCGGGCAAGGATCAGGCATGGGCGGAACGTCTACGCGTGGTCACAAAGGAGCGCAGTCGCGCTCAGGTTATAGTCGTAAAACACACTTTGAAGGTGGTCAGATGCCGCTTCAACGTCGTGTGCCAAAATTCGGCTTTAAGAACATCAACCGCGTCGAGTATAAACCTCTGAATCTGGATAGTATTCAAGCGCTTATCGATGAAACCAAGGCAACTGTCATAGATCTTAACTTTATGCTACAGCACGGCCTGGTTAGCAAACGGGATCTGGTGAAAGTACTTAGCCGTGGTGAATTGACATCCGCTGTTGAAGTCCATGCTCATGCTTTCTCGGTAAGCGCGAAAGAAGCGATCGAAAAAGCAGGAGGTAAGGCCATTGTGCCTGTTAGAGAAGCGAACGAGGAAGCAGCTAATTAAGTCGTAGCACGGCACTAGCCGACCTACTTTTATGAACCGACTCATCACCACGTTTAAAAATATTTTTGCAATTGACGAGTTGCGGAGTCGAATCCTCAACACAATCCTGTTCATTGCAGCATTTCGTCTCGGTTGGGCTATCGTATTGCCGGGCGTTGATCCTAACAAACTGAATCTGGCTCCACAAGGGCTGCTCGGTTTGTTGGACACCTTTACGGGGGGTGCGTTTAGCAAGGCTTCGATTTTTGCACTGGGTATCATGCCGTATATCTCGGCTTCGATTGCCATACAGCTTCTTACGTTAGCTCTTCCTTACTTTCAGAAAATGCAGAAAGAAGGGGAGTCGGGACGCAAGCGATTGAACCAGATTACGCGTATACTCACGATTGGCGTAACAGCTGTTCAGGCTATTACGTACATTCAGACAACAATTCCTGCTGAAGCGCTTTTAGTTGATCGGAGCTTATTCACTATATCATCCGTATTTGTTCTGACGGCCGGTACTATTTTCTGCATGTGGCTGGGTGAACGGATTACGGATAAAGGAATTGGGAACGGAATCTCAATGATCATCATGATCGGGATTGTTTCGCGGCTTCCAGGCGCCATTATTGGTGAATTCCAGTCACGTGGTTCAGGTGGTATTCTCATCTTCGTATTGGAGATGGTTGCACTCTACTTTGTTATTATGGGTGCAGTTGTGCTGACGCAGGCCGTTCGGCGCATACCAATCCAGTATGCAAAGCAGGTTATTGGCAATAAAGTTGTAGGCGGACAGCGGCAGTATTTACCGTTGAAATTGAATGCAGCGGGTGTAATGCCCATAATCTTTGCTCAGGCTCTGATGTTTATCCCAACGTATGTTGCTGGTTTATTTGCAGAGAAGAGTGATTTTGCCGCTAGCGTACAAAATGCGTTTCAGAGCTATACAACCTGGCAGTACAATCTCCTATTTGGGCTACTGATTATTGTCTTTACGTTCTTCTACACTGCAATATCAGTCAATCCAACGCAGATTGCCGACGACATGAAACGTAGTGGCGGGTTTATCCCAGGCGTAAAACCAGGGATTCAGACCTCTGAATACATTGGCACTGTACTCGACCGGATTACGTTACCAGGCGCAGTTATGCTGGGTATCGTAGCGATTCTGCCCGCTATTGCTAATCTATTAGGGATGACAAGTGGCTTTGCTCAATTCTTCGGGGGTACGTCATTGTTGATCATGGTTGGTGTTGTACTTGATACGCTTCAGCAAGTAGAAAGTTATCTACTGATGCGTCGATACGAAGGACTGATGAAGTCAGGCCGGGTACAGGGTCGTACAAGTGAGACAGTAGCCGCATAATTAACAATGGCTGGTTCTGACAAAAAGGATAAAATGATTTTTATCAGAAGCGACGAAGAAATCGCTCTGATGAAAATTAGTGCGCAGGTTCTAGGAAAAGCTCATGCAGAAGTAGCGAAGCTTATTCGGCCTGGCATTCCCACAAAGGAACTGGATAAGGTTGCAGAAACGTTTATTAAAGATAATGGAGGTACTCCATCATTCTTAGGATACAATAAATTCCCTGCTTCGCTCTGTATTTCAGTCAATGATGTTGTAGTGCATGGGTTACCAGGCCGCTATGAACTTCGTGATGGTGATATCGTCTCCATTGATTGTGGTGTTAAACTGAACGGTTATCATAGCGATAGCGCCTATACTTATCCGGTAGGCGATGTTGACCCAGCCGTTCGTCGGCTACTGACTCGCACAAAGGAGTCTCTTTATACTGGCTTGGACAAGGCAGTCGAAGGAAACCGGGTTGGCGATATTGGTTATGCTGTTCAAACCTATGCAGAGAAATTTGGCTACTCTGTTGTTCGTGAGTTAGTGGGCCATGGCGTTGGCCAGAACCTGCATGAAGCTCCCGAAGTACCGAATTACGGTAAACGCGGTCAAGGCCCAAAGTTGTATGAAGGTATGATTCTGGCTATAGAGCCAATGATCAATTTCGGCAAGAAAGGGGTTGTACAGGAGCGTGATGGCTGGACCATCCGAACTGTTGATCGCAAACCATCGGCGCACTTTGAACATACAGTAGTTGTACGGAAAGGGAAACCTGAGATTCTTACAACCTTTGAATACATTGAAGCAGTTACCGCAAATACAAGCCTGATGGTTGACACTCAGGAACTGACAGCGGCCTAAAGCGAATATGGCTAAACAGACTTCTATAGAACAGGATGGTGTAATTTTGGAGGCATTATCAAATGCAATGTTTCGCGTCGAGTTGGCGAATAAGCATGAAGTAATAGCTCACATCTCTGGTAAAATGCGAATGAATTACATCAAAATTTTGCCTGGAGATCGCGTAAAATTGGAAATGTCGCCTTATGATCTAAGTAAGGCAAGAATAGTGTATCGGTATAAATAGGTTTCAGTTTGTGGCTTTTGGCAAGTAAACCGAAGCGACAGATTAAAAACCGAAAACTTTTAAACCATGAAAGTTAAGGCGTCAATCAAGAAGCGCAGCGAAGACTGCAAGGTGATCCGTCGGAAAGGGAAACTGTACGTGATCAACAAAAAGAATCCCCGTTATAAACAAAGACAAGGCTAAGAATGGCACGTATTGCAGGTGTTGATATTCCAGACAAGAAGCGTGGTGAAATCGCGCTGACATACATTTACGGCATTGGCCGTAGCCGGGCTAAGAAAATTCTGACCGACGCGGGCATCAGTGTTGATAAAAAAGCCAGCGAGTGGTCGGATGACGAAGCGAGCGCCGTGCGTAACGCGATTTCCAACGAGTATAAAGTCGAAGGTCAGTTACGTTCAGAAGTCCAATTGAGCATCAAACGCTTGATGGATATTGGTTGCTACCGTGGGTTACGCCACCGAAAGGGTTTACCCGTTCGTGGTCAGCATACGAAAAACAACTCGCGTACCCGGAAAGGTAAGCGGAAGACAGTTGCCAACAAGAAGAAAGTAACGAAATAATTAATCGGTCGTTCATCGGTACACGGAGTATTTGAGGCTGTTTATATTAAATGGCAAGTAATGCAACCGGTAGCAAATTGACGATTACCTAAAAAATGGCTCAAGCAAAACGCAAAGACAAAGCGAAAAAGCGGGTAGTAGTTGTTGAACCCGTCGGTCAGGTGCACATCCGGGCTACTTTTAACAACATTATCATTTCGATCACTAATATGAACGGCCAGGTTATCTCCTGGGCATCGGCCGGTAAAATGGGCTTCCGTGGCTCAAAGAAAAATACACCGTATGCCGCTCAGACTGCCGCTCAAAACTGTGCTGCCGTTGCCCACGATCTGGGAATGCGCAAAGCCGAAGTATTCGTGAAAGGTCCAGGATCAGGCCGTGAGTCGGCGATCCGTACCATTCAGAACTCGGGCATCGAAGTGACCACTATCCGTGATATTACCCCGTTGCCGCACAATGGTTGTCGGCCACCAAAGCGTCGTCGCGTATAAGTACGGATGACATGAATAGGGTCAGGCGACATTTAGTTGTGTCTGGCCAATGTTTCACAATTATTCATTCATTAAAGAATGGCACGTTACACAGGGCCAAAAGCCAAAATCTCGCGTAAGTTCGGTGAACCCGTAATGGGACCCAGCAAAGCGCTTCAAAAGAAAAATTACGGGCCGGGTATGCACGGTCGGGGCCGCAAGCGGAAACAATCTGAATATGCGCTCCAATTAACTGAAAAGCAGAAAGTTAAATATACCTACGGTATTCTGGAACGTCAGTTCCGGGCCTTGTTCCACCGGGCACAGGTTCGTGAAGGTATCACCGGCGAAAACCTGCTCAAATTGTGCGAAGCCCGTCTTGATAACACTGTTTATCGTCTGGGTATTGCTTCGTCACGTCGAGCAGCTCGTCAGCTTGTTGCTCACAAACACATCATTGTAGACGGCGAAGTTGTCAATATTCCTTCTTATTCGCTGAAACCTGGTCAGTTGATTGGCGTACGCGAAAAATCCAAGTCGCTGGAAGCAATCTCGACTAGTGTAGCAGCTCGCAATACTAAGCGGTATAACTGGGTTGAATGGGATGCGCAACAGCTGGCCGGTAAATTTATCAGCTATCCTGAGCGTGATCAAATTCCAGAAAATTTCAACGAACAGGCAATCGTCGAATTGTATTCGAAATAAGCTTACTGGCAGGGCTCATACATGGGTTCTGCCGGGTTTATATACTACGGTTTACCGTTGATTGGTTTTCGGTTGAAAGCTAGTCGTTAGTTTAAGAGGATACCGAAAACCGAAGCACTGAAAACCGTTTATTAAATTTCAGTCTTCACGCCAAGGCAGAGAACTGCTGTAAAATACGAAACGTATGTCCATATTAGCGTTCCAAATGCCCGACAAAGTCGTAGTGGAGAAAGCTGACGACTTCCACGGTGCGTTTGAATTTAAACCCCTTGAAAAAGGCTACGGTGTAACAATCGGCAATGCGCTTCGTCGCATCCTGCTATCATCGCTGGAAGGATACGCCATAACAAGCGTAAAATTTCCGGGTGTTTTACACGAGTTCTCTTCAATTGAGGGTGTTGTTGAAGACGTGACCGAAATTATCCTGAACCTGAAAATGGTTCGGTTTAAGAAGATTTCGGACATGGTCGACAATAAAATTACCGTCAACATCAAGAAACAATCAGTCCTGAAGGCTGGTGATATATCTAAATTCTCTCCCTCATTTGAAGTGCTGAATCCCGATCTGGAGATTTGCCACATTGATGATACGCGGGATTTGGAGATGGAAATCTTTGTCGAGAAAGGTCGTGGTTACGTTCCAGCTGACGAACCTCGGGCCAATGATCTTCCCTTTGGCCATATTCCTATCGATGCCATTTACACGCCTATCAAAAACGTGAAATATAGCGTTGAGAATACGCGGGTTGAGCAAAAGACCGACTACGAGCGGCTGTTGCTGGATATCGAAACCGATGGTTCTATTCATCCAGAAGAAGCTTTAAAAGGTGCTGCCCACATTCTTATTCAACACTTTATGTTGTTCTCCGATCAGACGATGACGTTTGAAACGACGAAGCCTGAAGAGGAGAATGTGGTAGATGAAGAAGTGCTGCACATGCGTAAGCTTCTGAAAACCTCGCTGGCCGATCTTGACTTATCAGTACGTGCTTACAACTGCCTTAAGTCAGCTGATGTTCGGACATTGGGAGACCTTGTTCGACTGGAAATTTCGGACATGATGAAGTTCCGTAATTTTGGTAAGAAATCACTAACGGAGCTTGAGCAATTAGTTGCCGAGAAAAACCTGACGTTCGGTATGGACGTCTCTAAATACAGACTAGACGAAGATTAAAACGTAAGGATATGGGAAAAAGGAAAAGGGAAAAGGAGTTTAGCTCTTCCCTTCTCCCTCCTCCCTTCTCCCTTCTCCAAGAAAATGAGACACGGTAAAAAAGATAATCACCTCAGTCGGACTCATTCGCACCGCGAAGCGATGTTGCAAAACATGGCATCCTCGCTGATTTTGCACAAGCGGATCGAAACGACCGTTGCCAAAGCGAAGGAACTCCGCAAATTTGTAGAGCCTCTCCTGACACGGGCGAAAGATGACACGTATCAGAATCGTCGGGTTGTGTTCCAATCTTTACATGACAAAGAGACGATTAAAGAATTGTTCGGTACAGTAGCTGACAAAATTGCCAGCCGTCCAGGCGGTTATACACGCATTATTAAACTAGGCAATCGCCTGGGTGATAATGCTGAAACCTGCCTGATTGAACTGGTCGATTTCAACGAATTGCTGATTGCTGCTGTTGCAGAGAAAGCGGCAGCTACTACCAAAACACGTCGTAGCCGCCGGAGTGGTGGTTCACGCCAAACAGCGCCAGCAACGGAGGCTCCAGTGGCTACGGTTGCTGAAGTTGAAGCAGCTCCTGTTTCAGAAGAGGTAACGCCCGCGGCTGGTGATGATTTGACAAAAATCGAAGGTATCGGTCCGAAGATTGCCGAGTTGCTGAATAATGCAGGTATCACTACCTTTGCACAACTAGCCGACGCTCAGGACGAAACGGTGCAGCAAGCATTAGTTGATGCAGGTCCTCGGTTTAACGTACATGACGCAACAACCTGGAACGAGCAGGCCGCTTTAGCCCGTGACGGTAAATGGGATGAGCTGAATGAACTTCAGGAGCGTTTAAAAGGCGGTAAAGAAGAATAACGAAGTGATTCATAAACACGTCATATAGAAATGGGTTAACCGCGAAGGTTAGCCCTTTTTTTAGTCTTTTAATCCAAAACGTTTAGATGAAACATACCCAGCAACCTGAAGCGCTCTTAGTTTTGCAGGATGGAACTGTATATCGTGGTCTGGCACTTGGTAAAATTGGAACAGCCGGTGGAGAAATCTGTTTCAACACCGGTATGACCGGTTATCAGGAAATTTATACTGACCCGTCTTATTATGGTCAGGTTATCATCAATACCACTTCCCACATTGGAAATTACGGCGTATTGAACAACGCAGAACAGGAATCTAACGGAATTAAAATCCGTGGCATGGTTTGTAATTTCTTCTCGAATATTCACTCCCGCTATACGGCTGACGGTTCCTTACAGGATTATTTCGAACGGGCCAATATTGTTGGTATACATGGTGTGGATACCCGACAGCTAGTACGTTACATTCGCTCAAAAGGCGTAATGAACTGTATTATTTCATCGGAGATTCTGGATCCGGTTGAGCTTCTGGCAGAATTAAATAAAGTACCGGACATGGCTGGTCTTGAATTATCTTCAGAAGTGTGTACAAAAGAATCTTACGAACAAGGCGATCCAGAGGCTAAGCTACGAGTTGCTGTACTGGATCTAGGTGTTAAACGAAGTATCTTGAGTAATTTAAATAACCGGGGAGTATTCTGCAAAGTGTTTCCCGCACGGACCCCGCATGATGAATTAGCCGCCTGGAACCCTGATGGCTACTTCATTGCCAATGGCCCTGGTGATCCTGCTGCTATGCCTTACGCGGTGGAAACTGTTAAACAGGCGCTAGATACCGAAAAGCCTTTATTTGGCATTTGTTTAGGCCATCAGATACTTTCTCTGGCAAGTGGTATTTCAACCTATAAAATGCATAATGGCCACCGCGGGTTGAATCATCCCGTTAAAAATCTGATTACCGGCCATTGTGAAGTTACGTCTCAAAATCATGGCTTCGCGGTGAAGGCAGAAGAGGTAATGGATACCGACAATGTTGAACTGACCCATATCAATCTGAATGACAAAACCATTGAGGGCATTCGGCGGAAGGATAAACCTGCCTTTTCGGTGCAATACCACCCCGAGTCGTCGCCAGGGCCGCATGATTCGCACTACTTATTTGATCAGTTTGTGAACTTGATGAATGAATAAATTACGCATAAAATAAGCCTGAGGCAACTCAGGCTTATTTTATGATTGGTTGATGCCTCTCCACTCCTGCCCAGTGTCGCACATCACTCACTGCGCCTTTCTCCAGAATTCTCGGCTCCAGACACGTTGAAAAGGCCATTTACGAGTATGTAAAGCAATTGGTAAATAAGCATGAGCTTGTTTTGACGTTTGCTGGTAATAGGCGTCATCATCCGTCAGAATCAACGATTCATACATGGCACCCGATTTAACCGTTAAGTCGGCGAAAGGAAGCTCGGGTTGCCATTCCGGATGTTTACGAGCTAACTGGGTTTTTAACAGTACGTTCGACGGTAACGACTGCTGATGTACCGGCGCTGGCTGAAATTGCTCCTGGGCAACCGTCAACGCATACTCAAGATACGACTTTAACAGCTTAGGACCTTCATTAGCTGCATCAGCCACATTTAATTGCTCAGGCCACAGGCTCGTTACCACATAAATACGCTCACGCGCTCGTGTAACGGCCACATTTAGCCGATTTTCGCCCCCACGGGCATTCAGGCTACCAAAATTGGCCGATATACGACCACGCTCGTCAGGAGCGTAGCCGATTGAGAAGATAATTACGTCCCGCTCATCACCCTGTACGTTTTCAATGTTTTTGACAAACAGATGTAAGTCAGCAGCCTTGTCTGTATTATGGCTATTTATGGACTGATCGACTTCGCCATTCCCCATCAACGTAGCGTTCTCCAGCATATCCTGAATCAACTGCTGCTGCGGATAATTAAACGTAACGATGCCTATAGAACGACCTGGCAATTCTGTAATGAATTCATTCAAAAGCTGGAGAACGGCTTCCGCTTCAGTCGGATTCGTATTTTGCTGCCACGTTCCTTTTACGTTCAAATAACGAATAGCTGGCTCACGTCGATTTATCTCCTCAAAATGAGGCAACAACGATAGCTTACTCTGATAAAAATGTTCGTTCGAGAACGTAATGAGTTCGAGCGAACGGCTACGATAATGCTCCGTCAGCGAAATTTGGGGCAACTGTTGAGCGGCCAGTTCAAGTAACGATTCCACCTCGAGAGCCACTGGCACTTCTTCATCCTGATCAGCATCATCCAGCCGGATTCGGTACAGATCGCTCGGCCGAAGCTGTTGGTTATCGCCTGTTACAACAACCTGTCTGCCACGTATTATAGCCGGTACTCCATTTTCGGCAAAACATTGAGACGCTTCATCAAAAATGACCAGATCAAACAGCCCTTCCCGCAGCGGAAACATAGCTGATACGGACTCGGGAGAGGCTAACCAGCATGGAACAAGTTTGAACACTTCATCCGCGAACGATTCCATGAGCTTTCGCACTGGCCACACATTCCGTTTTTTTGTTGTTTGATGCAGCAAGTCACGGTACGTGGTTACGTTATTCAAGCGATTAAGTGTCAGATTTCGATACGTCTGTTCACGTAGTTTGACCAGCAGAATATCGCGGCTCAGGGATTGTTTTCGTAATATACTTTCCTGCAACGATTGCTCCCATTGATTCATCTTTAGCGATGAAACACTACGTAGATCAGGATGTACAGACTCAATATGATCAAGCCAGGCTCGACGCAGGCTCGTTTGAAATAATGCGCTCCACTCCACAGGGTTATGCTCTGTCAGCCGCTCGATAACCGTTTTTTCTCCTTCCGAAAAGCCTTCCTGCAATCGGTCAGATTCTACAAGCAAATCAAAATCATTACGGAGCGACTGACGAAGCGTATTGCCTACTACGTCATCTTCCCAAATTCTTTCAATTTGATTCGTTGTAAGATAGGTTTGAGCTGTGATCCGCATTTGTTCAACGTCTGAAGCAAAACGCAACAGCCGTTTTACAGCGTCAATAAATTGCCTGGGATTTTGTCTGCTTGATTCCGGCAATACCTGCAAAGGCTCAATAGCCTTCAGACGCTCAGTAATGTGCTGCGCCCGACGAAGAAATCGTATGCTATCAGACGTTTCGGGTAGGTTTAGGCCGGATAATAACGTACTTGCTTCAAATCGGGTTGCCTCTAGTCGAATGCGTTTCTCAATCTTGGTAGCCAACAGTTGCAGGTCCGCTTCCGACGTACTGAGCTTATTGTCATCAAGTACCGATAGCAATTGTTCTTTTCCCGCGTTGGTTAATTGCCACCATTGCCAGCTTACCCACGAAGAACGGGCCGAAATAGCTTCTGACAATACCGCCCGAAAAGCCCGTAAATCAGTTGTTAATAAGGATAACTCAGGTCCAGGCGCAACCAGGGTATCATCCCAGGCCTGAGCGATCTGCTCAAACTTTGCTTCTTCTGCACTTAAAGCAGGATGGTCAGAAACGTTTTGCAGTGTCCTGACAATTTCCCATAAACGATCTGCATCCGGTGAATCCAATAGGTTGAGTAAGGCCGTTAACTCCCAATCATGCGCCTGCCAGTCAGCCAGTTGCTTCAGGGAAAAGAAACTACCCGTTAATTCCTGTATGTGCCTTCTACTATCAGTACGTAGCTCTATCCAATGATTTATGACTTGCTCAGCTCTGGCAGAATCGGCATTCGAAAATGTGGCAAAACTGACACGTTCAGACCAGGAATGATTCGGACCAAGGCGCTGCTGATAGGCTGCATAATCCGAGAGCCTTCGGACAAAGTTATCCACATTTGCTGCGGAAAACTGTGAATAAATATCGTCAAGCGGGATTGGTACAGTTGCTGAACTCGTCGTCAAGTAAAGCTCCTTAGCCGAAAACCCACATTCGCTGGTATCAAAAAGGGCCTCTTTGAATCGTTGTAATTCGGCAACAGTTTCGTCGATTCGTCGGCTTTCCGCTTCAAAATCGCGTTCAAGCAATACCGCATTCAGACTATTATTTTGTTGTCGGTACGCTTCTATTTGATTAATCTGATCTGCAATTTGTGTATATAATGCCCGCCGATCATCTTGAAAGTCGTGAATCAGGGCCAAAAATGGTGCCATACCTACCTGACGAAGTCGTTCTTGCACGACGTCCAATGCAGCCCGTTTCTGACAAACCAGTAACACCCGCTTTCCTGCAGCCGCAGCATCAGCCATGAGGTTTGCGATAAGCTGCGACTTACCTGTGCCTGGAGGCCCCTGAACAACTAACGACTGGCCAGCTTTTACAGCGCGTAGAGCTGCTTCCTGCGACGCATCCATCGGCAAGGGCGTATGAATCGATTTTTCGGGCAGAAAAGCGGAAGAAAGCAGATTGGAGGATGGAAAAAAGGGGAGCAACGGTGAAAAGTTATCCGAGTTACTCACGCCATTGTCGCTCTCTTTTCGAGCTTCTTCCTCACCTATCAACGTATCGTAATCAGGTACCAGAAATGATCCAGCTTGCGGGAAAATGCCCAAAACAGCCTCAGGATAAAGCTTTAGTTCGCCGGTTCGCTCAAGCTGAGTAAGGTCTTTCGCAGTCTGTTTGTTGAAAAACTGAAGTTTATCTGTAAATAAATCCTGATTGAAATTAATTTCGAGCGGAGTCGTTTTAAGCCATTCATAAAGTTGCGTACGAAACACCAGCGGATCACGGTCAAGGTCATCTAGCGTTCTTTCTACAACCTCATCCGGAATACTAACCTGATTGAACTGACCATAAGCCAGCGCTAAAGTCGGGTTCAAAAAAGCCAGTTCATCGCCCCGTCGCGTCAGCTTCCAGAATTTACCCTGGTGTTCTATTTTTACCGGAAAAAACAGTAGTGGCCCATGAACCACAGTTTCGTCCAGAAATTTGCCTTTTACAAACGGCCATCCAACATACAAATCTTCTGTACCGCGTTCCTCCTCAATAAATCGGGCGGTACGATCAATCCGGCGAAGTTTACGACTGACTTCGTTACTACGTTCCTGCCTTGCATCGAGCACTTCACACAGGACAACCGATGGCTTGCGCCCGATCAATTCCGTGATGATTGTGAATGAGGATTTGTTCAGCAGAAAATCGACTTCATGTAGATCCAGGAACTGTCCGGCAGGTAAGCTCGTCAACAACAAGGAGCGATTGCGGCTGCTAAGGTTAGTTAAACGTCGACGAAAAGTTTTAAGAACCGTTTGATTCAGAATTTTCACAAGTCAGAATTACACCGGTAGCCCAGCGGGATTTAATGGTCAGGATAATAACGTTTTGCAAGGTAAAAAATCTGTAAATCCCATCAATTAATCTGGCTAATTGGGCAGTAGACAACTTTGGGGCCGGACGAAACTTCAGACCAAAATCTCCCATGAATACTCTAATTAACTCCATGGCGATGTTCTTATTTATCTGACGTACCTCGTCGTCCAAACCCAGTCGTCACAAATAGGCTCAAAATGGGCGACGTTATTCAGGCTACAATCAAAATTTCGCCAGAAAATTCATAGATGTTCTGGCGAAATTTTGATTGTAGGCCTAAAATGTAATGGCCATATAAGCAGATTATAGAGCCGTTAAGAAGTAATTGAATCACTGAGCATCAGAAATGCTAATTCTGTTCTTTTTTCTCAGGTATGATCCAGGAAGCCAGTATGCTTATACCAAGAATGGCAATGATAATGTACAGTGAATAAACCGGCTTAAACCCTTGTTCAGCCAGCCAATGTTCAGCCAGCATTTTAGCCCCTATGAATGTCAGTAAAACGGCCAGGCCAATCTTCAGGAATCGGAACTGACTCATAATACTCGACAGGAAAAAGAACATTGAACGCAGGCCCATTATAGCAAATACATTCGAGAAGAAGACGATATAAGGGTCTTTTGTGATTGAGAAAATAGCCGGAATGGAATCAACGGCAAATACCAGATCCGTAAAAGCAACCACAATAACGATCAGGAACAATGGGGTAACAAACAGTTTCCTGTCCTTTTTCCGGCGGATAAAGAAATTATCCGTTACGTTTCGATGGTACACATTGAGGTATTTGCTGGCAAACCGAACCACCGGATGTTTGGAAGGCTCAATTTTTTCATCTTCGTCTTTCTGAAAAAAAAGCTGAATACCCGTATACACCAGGAAAGCTCCGAACAGGTACATGATCCATTCGAAACGCTGAATCAACGCTGAACCCAGGAAAATGAAGATAAACCGAAGAATAATTGCCCCCAGGATACCCCAGACAAGGATTTTCTTATAGTACCGCTCATGAACACCGAATGAGCTGAAAATCAGGATAAATACGAAAATATTATCGGCTGAAAGCGAGTACTCAACCAGATAGCCCGTAATATATTCCAGTGCCATATTGGCTTGAAAACGGGCTAAACTGACCGGAAAATTAGCCGGATTTAGCTCAACATGGTCGGCATAAAGGTCCCGCACTTCTTTTAGTCGGGCAAAGGAGTCGATACCATGAACGAGATAGCCGAAATTCTGCAGGAAAAAATAAAAGGCAAGTGATAAAGCAACCCAGATAGCACTCCATATAGCCGCTTCTTTGAATTGAACAACATGGCTTTGTTTCCGGGAGAAAACGCCCAGATCGACCATCATAATAAGAAGCACAAAAGCAGCAAAGGCAAGAAAAAAAACGGTTTCGCTTGAAAACATAATTGCTAAATAAACAGCCAATTAAGGCCTGGATTCGGTAGCTGTAGCTGGTTAAACAACAAATCTACAGCCAATATGGTGAAGGAAACGGCTACGCTTGCTAAAATTATTGGCATCGTAACACCGACCTCTTAATTTTGCCCCATGTTTAATAATAAAAAAGTGATTGTAGTGATGCCTGCCTACCGGGCTGCACTCACATTGGAACGTACTTACCGCGAAATTCCCTTAGATTTAGTGGATGAAGTTATTTTGGTAGATGATGCCAGTCCTGACAATACCGTCGAAGTAGCTCGCCAGTTGGGCATCAGGCATGTAATCCGGCACGACAAGAATAAAGGCTACGGCGGCAACCAGAAAACCTGTTACGCTAAAGCTATTGAACTTGGTGGAGATATTGTAGTCATGGTTCATCCAGATTATCAGTACACGCCCCTGCTTGTACCTGCCATGGTCAGCATTATTGGTAACGACCTGTACCCGGTTGTTTTTGCCTCCCGAATTTTAGGGAAAGGTGCCCTGAAAGGTGGAATGCCTATGTACAAGTACATTGCCAATCGGTTTCTGACCTTTGCGCAGAATCTGTTGATGAATCAGAAACTCTCTGAATATCACACCGGATACCGCGCTTTTTCGGGCGAGGTACTCAGGAGCCTAGATTTTTCCGACAACTCCGACGATTTCATCTTCGACAATGAAATGATTGCCCAGATTTTCTATAAGGGATACGAAATCGGTGAAGTTACCTGCCCTACCAAGTATTTTGATGAAGCCTCGTCAATCAATTTTCGACGCAGTTCCATTTACGGTCTGGGCGTTTTGCGGACGTCATTTTTGTACTTCCTGACAAAGCTTGGAATTATGCACTGGAAAATCCTGAAATAAATAGCTACGGCAAAATGACTGGTGAATACTGATTACTTCCCGGTTATCATTTTGCCGTAGTTATTATATCTTAGCTACAGGTGGATGGCTTCACCGTAGGCTGCTTCTGTCGCGTCTTTAATGGCTTCCGACATGGTTGGGTGTGGATGAACAGCCTTGAGAATTTCCTCACCGGTTGTTTCCAGCTTACGGGCAGCTACCACTTCGGCAATCATTTCCGTTACGTTGTTGCCGATGAAGTGGGCCCCCAGAAATTCGCCATACTTCGCGTCGAAAATAACTTTCACAAAACCCTCCGGCGTACCGGCTGCTTTCGCTTTACCCGATGCCGAGAAGGGAAATTTGCCAACTTTTAGTTCGTACCCGGCTTCGCGTGCCGCTTTTTCGGTGTAGCCTACCGAAGCAATTTCAGGAGTGCAGTACGTACAGCCCGGAATGTTGTTGTAGTTGAGCGGCTCAACATGCGGAAGACCAGCAATTTTTTCAACGCAGATAATCGCTTCAGCCGATGCTACGTGTGCTAGCGCCTGACCTTTCGTGCAATCGCCAATGGCGTAATAGCCATCTACGTTGGTACGATAGTAATCATCCGTTACGATTTTGCCCCGGTCAACGTTAACGCCCGTTTCTTCCAGTCCTATATTCTCAATGTTGGCAACAACCCCCGCAGCGGATAGGACTACGTCGACATCAAACGTTTTTTCGCCATCGGGTGTCTTTACGAACACCTTACAACCGTTACCGCTGGTATCAACTTTCGTTACTTCCGATTTGGTGTAGATATCAATACCAATTTTCTTATACTGCTTGGCAAGTTCCTTCGAGATATCCTCATCTTCAACCGGCACTACGTTCGGCAAAAACTCAATAATGGTTACTTTGGTACCCATGCTGGCATACACATAAGCGAATTCAACGCCGATTGCGCCTGAACCGATTACCAGCATCGAATCTGGCCGTTTCTCAAGCGACATTGCCTTGCGGTATTCAATCACTTTGGTACCGTCGATGGGTACGCTCGGCAACTGACGCGCACGGCCTCCGGTAGCAATAATGATGTGTTTGGCTTCATACTCCGTAACCTTGCCGTCGGCAGCCGTTACGTCGATTTTTTTACCGGGTTTTAGCTTCCCTGTGCCATAAATCACATCAATTTTATTCTTTTTCATCAGGAACTGCACGCCCTTACTCATGCTTTCGGCCACACCCCGGCTTCGTTTGATGACGGCCCCGAAATCTGGTTTCGACTCGCCCGAAACCGTAATCCCATAGTCGGCCGAATGTTTGATATATTCAAAAACCTGCGCCGATTTGAGCAGGGCTTTGGTGGGAATACAGCCCCAGTTTAAACAAATACCGCCAAGGCTTTCGCGCTCAACAACGGCGGTTTTTAAACCCAACTGCGATGCCCGGATAGCAGCTACGTAGCCGCCAGGCCCGCTACCCAAAACGATTACATCGTACTGTGAAGCCATTATCTATGAATGAATTATTAGAGAATGAATAATGTAAGCCCTCTCACCAAGAGAACGCAAAGGTAGGTCGAAAAGTTGATTCAGATGGTACTTGACTACTTTACTGGCATCAGTTGCCAGTTCGTTGCCATTGGCAGCCTGACAGAAGAAATTCGCAAACAGGCGGGCCACTGCTACGTCAGGCCCGGAAACCACTACCCCACCATCTTTTGTTCTATCTTTGTAGCAATGCGGGAATAGTGACGTAATCACTTATTCGCCCAATTTCTCATTAAAACAGTACGACAAGTTCATGACAACCGACCAGTTGACCGACTTGAGAGCCAGAGTAGAGGCTCTGAGGAGGTATCTTTGACTACGACACAAAAAAGGAACAATTAGCCGAACTCGAACAGCAAACCTTCCAGCCTGAGTTCTGGACAGATGCCAGCCGCGCCGAGGGCGTAATGAAGCAGGTTAGAGCGCTGAAAGGCTGGATTACTGGCTACGAAAATCTGAATAGCCAGTTCGGAGACCTCGAAACCTTATTCGAATTTTATGAAGCCGGTGAGGTCAGCGAAGAAGAAGTTGACGAGGAAGGCAAAAAAGTATCGGCAACGCTGGAAGAGCTCGAGCTGAAGAAAATGCTCGGTAACGAAGAAGATCAGCTTAGTGCCGTTCTGGAAATCAACGCGGGAGCCGGTGGTACGGAAAGCCAGGACTGGGCCGATATGCTTTATCGAATGTATATGCGCTGGGCTGAAAAACATGGCTATGGGCTCAAACAGGTTGATTATCAGGAGGGTGATACCGCCGGAATCAAATCAGCAACAATCGAGGTCGATGGTCCGTTAGCGTACGGCTTTCTAAAGTCCGAGAATGGCGTTCACCGGTTAGTACGTATTTCGCCATTCGATTCCAATGCGCGTCGGCACACGTCCTTTGCTTCGGTATTTGCCTATCCACTCGTAGACGACACGATCCATATTGAGGTTAATCCAGCCGATATCGATTGGGACACCTTTCGGTCGGGTGGTGCTGGTGGACAGAATGTAAACAAAGTAGAAACGGCCGTTCGGTTACGCCACCGGCCATCGGGACTAATTATCGAATGTCAGCAGGAACGGAGCCAGTTGCAGAACAAGGAAGTAGCGATGCGATTACTGAAATCAAAACTCTATGAGATTGAAGTTCAGAAACGTAATGCGGCCCGTGCCGAAGTAGAAGCCGGTAAACAGAAAATTGAGTGGGGTTCGCAAATACGTTCTTATGTTCTGGATGACCGGCGCGTGAAAGACCACCGCACGGGTTACCAAACCTCAAATACCGACGCGGTGCTTGACGGTGAAATCGATCCGTTTATTAAAGCATTTTTGCTGGAACAGGAAGTTTGATCTACATCGACCAGCCTGTAGATTCTACTAGTTCAATACAAGCTTCATTATATTTTCATGAACATGGGGGCGAGTTTCAGAAACTCGCCCCCATGTTGTTTTAAGGTCAGTCAGGGTGTATTTTGCGTTCCTGTGTACCTTGTATAAATTATCTGATAGTATGAAAACGATAGTAATTACCGGCGCATCGGGAGGACTTGGCCAGGACGTAGTGGCCTATTTGCATAATCAGGGGTATCCTATTCTGGCTACTGTTGGTTCGGATAACCACAAGAATCTATTCGATCAGTTGCCGAACGTGCAGACCCGAGTGGTAAACGTAGTGGATGAAAAAAGCGTCGTTGAATTCCTGGACGGTAACCCATCGACCGACATCCAGGCTGCGATTTTGCTGGTTGGTGGTTTTGCCATGGGCACTATTCAGGAAACAACCGTCGATTTACTCCAAAACATGTTTGAGCTTAACTTCCTGTCAGCTTTCAATTTCATTAAGCCCCTTATGACTCGGTTTGAACAGCAGAACGGAGGGCAGTTTATTCTGATCGGCTCGCGCCCGGCGCTTCAGCCTACAGATGGCAAGAATATGGTAGCTTATGCGCTCAGTAAATCGCTGGTATTTGAGTTAGCTAACCTGATTAATGCACAGGGCAAAGGAAAAAATATTACTGCATCAGTGATTGTACCCAGCACCATTGATACGCCGACCAATCGCACAGCCATGCCCGATGCTGACGCAAGCCGTTGGGTTCCGGCCACCAATATTGCCGAGTTAATTGCCTTTATGCTAAATGATACCGGACGAATGATGCGAGAAACTGTCATAAAATTGTATAATCAGTCTTAACAGTAGTCATCATCTTTGTAGCTCACATGACTACTTCTTTACTTTTCATAGCCTCCTTTTTATTGGCTTATGCACAGCAAGCACAAGCACCCAACGCAATGACAGCCCGAAACGCTGCTCCACCCAAATACAGCTTTCTATCCCTGGGCGACTCTTACACAATTGGCGAAAGCGTATCAGAGAACGACCGCTGGAGCGTACAACTCGCCGGAATGGTACGTAACGGCGGAATCGATTTAGGTGATCCTGATATAATAGCCCGAACAGGCTGGACAACTGCTGAACTGCAGGAAGCGATAAAAACCAGTGGTAATCAGAAAACGTACAGCCTGGTTTCGTTGCTCATCGGTGTAAACAATCAATACCGTGGGCAAAGTTCTGAGCGGTATCGGACTGAATTTTGGGAACTGCTCCAGACAGCCACTCAATTTGCACAAGGCCAGGCCAGCCATGTTGTTGTCCTTTCCATTCCAGACTGGGGTGCTTCTCCTTTTGCTACCGGACGTAACAAGTCCCAAATAGGTCAGGAAATCGATCTTTTTAATACCATTGCAAGAGAGGAATGCAAAAAGGCAAGCATCGCGTTTATAGACATTACGCCCCTGACTCGCTCGGCAGCGGGGGATGATTCGCAATTCGCGTCAGACGGCTTACACTACTCAGGTAAGCAAATGCGGCAGTGGGCCGAAAAAACGCTGCCTGTTGTAAAAGAGATTCTGCAGAAGTAAATCCTGCTGTTTATACAACCTGAATGGGTTGCTTGTCCTCATCAATCGCAACAAACGTAAACGAGCCATGAATGGCCTGATGCCGTTCGAAGCTGTACATCTCCTCTACGTATATTTCGACGTTTATCTGCAGGCTGGTGTTCCCAATACGGGCAACCCGGCCTATCAATTCGATAATAGTACCCGCCGGAATAGGCTTGGTGAAATTTATTTTATCGGACGAAACCGTCACGACTCGTTTTCGGGTAAAGCGGGTTGCCGTAATGAATGCAATTTCATCCATGAGCTGCATGGCAGTGCCACCAAACAGCGTATCGTAATGATTTGTTGTACTCGGAAAAACAGCTTTAAAAACGTGGGTTTCAGCGTCCTTTATTCGTTGATCAATTGAAGTCATCAGGTAATTAATAGGCATCCAACATGCGGTCAATCTCCATATATTCTGTTTGTAAGGTTAGTAAACAATTCGCACAGAGGCAACCATTAAATAACGAACTAACGTACTGACGCTGCTCTTCTGTTAATTTAACAGACATACACTGACACGACGTAATGCGACCAACCCTGCATTCATAAACTACTGCGCAGCGGGGACAGACTGACTCATCGTGTTTGCAGGCTGAAGATGTCATAAAACGGTTTCATGCTCAAAAGCAATAAAATTAACCAGTTGCTGCCGATCGTTGCAGATTGGAAAAATGGTAATATCGCACCAATAGGTGGTGCCATCTTTATGATAATTCAGCAACATTTCTTTGGCGGGAACACCTTGGTCAATACCCGCTTTAAGACGTTGACTAGCGGCCATATCAGTAGCCTTTCCCTGTAAAAATGAAGGCTTTTGTCCCAACACTTCGGCCTGATTATAGCCTGTCATCAGCATAAACGGCTCGTTGACATACTGAATAATCTGCTGTCGGTCTGTCACAACCAACGCCCAATCGGGTTGCCTTAACAACTGACGGACGGTAGAAGGCAGTTGCCAACGGTTTGTTTTAGCTAACCTGGTCAGTGCTTCTGATTCGTAGAACGCGGGCTGGTGTATGGGTCGCGGCATAAATTCCCAGGCCATGCTGAGTGGTAGCATAGGCGCCCTTTTATTTTGCTCACGGACCATACTGGTATAATCTTTTCCGGGTTCATAATAAATGTCGTTTAATACGTGCTACCCCATACAACTAACAGAGTGTGTTAGCTGTTTTGCAAAACCGGTTACTCATTAATGATCAATCCATTAAGCAGTCTGTAGAGTTATACCTGCACAGTTAGTTTGGACGTATCAAACTTCCGCCTATAATACGCTACGGTACGTCCAATTAGTATTCCACCGACAATACTAGGAGCAATCCAGCCAATCGTATTGACCCATCCTGGCGTGTCAGGCGGTAACACACGTCCGATATTCACCACTAAAGCCGCTGTAAAGGTAGCAATATAGGAACCTCCCATACGGGTGAAGTGCTGAAAGAACCAGTGCATTTTTTCGGTTGGCTTGCCAATCAAACTATAGTCCTTCCGCGCGAAAATGCCGGTTAACACACCGAAGAACGTAAATAAAATCGGGAAGAACGCATCTCCGGGCTGGCTCATCAAATAAATTCCAAAACTAATCATAGCTACACTCACAACTAACGTAACATAAGTCAGCAGCCTATCGCTAAAACCGGGTGCTTTTGTTTTCTGTTTGGTAGCGCGCCAGCCTGTCATGCTCAGATAAAAACTGAAAATGGCAATGCCCGTCAGAAACAAGCGCATCATTTTAAACGGTTGCAGTACGCAAAGCAATAAGGCGGTAATGGCTACCACGATCATGCAATACACATAGATCAGGCCAGCTCGGTTATGCAGCCGACTCCCTTTTTTAGAGAACATAGGAATCAGCCCAACCAGTAAAGCCGTAAATCCAGTAGCAATGTGAAGTATCAGAAAGGAAATAATAAGTGTTTTCATGACCCACTAGGTTATCGTTTGTTGAGACAAACCTACGGCAACCCGTTAAACAGCCGAAACACAAAGGGCCAAACAGCTGTGTTTGGGACGTTTAGCAAGAAAACAGCACCTCTGGGGCAAATGGAGGGATGTTTTACAAAGATTTCAGTTCAGCCACCAGCGTTTCGTTATACTGCCGGGCTACGGGTATCTGAAAAAGACCTCCCAATAGATGAAGCTTATACCCTTGCGCATTACCTGTTACCCGCTCGACCCGACTAAGATTGATAACGTACGAACGATGACACCGAACGATATGCGGCTGAGCAATCTGCTTTTCTAACCGGCTCAGACTGCTCCGAAGAAGTAATTTAAGGGGTTGATTGTTTTTTAGATATACAACTGTACAGTAATTATCGCTTGATTCTATGTAAAGCAATTCATCCGCAGGAAGAACCAGCCTGTCTTTTTCATTATCGGCAAGCAGGGTTATAGACGCCTGAAGGAATTCGCCGGGTTTCTTAGTGCTGATGGAATCAATACGTTGGTTACCAGATATCGAGGCATTGATGGGTAGTTCTGCAGCTGTTCGACTGTATTTTTTAAGATGCCGGATGTAGCTAAGCAACACAAGACCTGTGATTGGAAAAGCACCGATCAGAAAAGTAACTACGATCATACCGAACCACCCCAATCCGCTGTCTTCACCCGGCCCTAATAATTCTTCCAGATAAAAGCGATTGGCAACGGCAATCAGCAGCACATTGGTCGATATGAAGAGAATTTCCCGGCCGACTGTCCAGTTCTCTTCTGAAAATGACCGGGGAAATAATTTCGGCCAGGTAGCAAAATTAAAGGCGGTAATAACGAACGTAACGACGCCAAATCCGCCTATTTTGAGCAGCTTATTGGGTGTTTCCCAGGTGTTCAGGCCAAACGGTTGAAACACCAGTAAAAACAGGCTGATAAATAATCCAATAATAACTGCCCTGCGTATTGCAGGCAGAAGATCATTATTAGTCGGATAAGGTTGGTTGAACAGGCTGAGCATATCATCTCAACAGCTTTCACATCTACTAAAATAGCCGCCAGCCAGCAACCTGCTCAAAAAATTGCGGTAGAACGGGCGGATACACGACAATCATAAACAGCACGCCGAACAAAGCGCCGTAAAAGTGCGCGTCGTGGTTTACGGTACCCAGCCCACGACGTGCTTCATAATATGAGTAGGTCAAATACAGCGCTCCGAATATAAAGCCCGGAATGCCAATTGGTATAAAAAACAGGTAGATCGGGGTTAGTGGCCGGAACAGAATAGCAGCGAAAAGAATCGCCGATACGCCCCCGGAAGCGCCCAGCGAATTGTAACTACGATCATTCCGGTATTTTAGCAGCGTTGGAATGTCTGAAATAACAATGGCAATCAGATAAAAACCAATCAGATAAAGTGGCTCCTGAGAGCCAAACAACATACCAAATATCTGCTCAATGAATCCGCCGAAAAAATACAGGCTCATCATATTAAAAAGCAGATGACTCCAGTCTGCGTGCAGAAAACCAGACGTAATAAGCCGGTAATATTGCCCTTTTTTTACCACATCGTACGGATTCATCACCCAGCGGTCCAGAAGGCTATAATTGTTCCAGGCCATAATACTGATAATGACCGTAACGACAACGATGATAAGGGTTATGCTCATAGAGAAGGAAATCATGTAAAATGAACACTGCAAAACGAAGCGTATAGATTACTCAGAGCATCGTCTACGATTCAGTTTCCATTACTCATTCAATTGTCTGTCAGCTTTCGCGCTCGACTAATTGCCGGGCAAAATGAATCAATAATTTTTTACGTTCCGAATCCGCCTTCACATCATCAAAGTTGGCAAAACCGCGGGCAAAGTACTCGCTGATTCGAGATTCAGTCAGTTCGCGAATACCCAATTGATTGTAAATAGACGTAACGGCCTGCACTTTTTCGGCTTTATCAAAGTCCTTTCGATTGAGCCAGTCAATAAGTTCATCTTTACAAGCGCCTGTAGCTTGCTGAAGTGCTTCAATAAGTAAGAATGTTTTTTTGTTGGCAATAATGTCCCCTCCTACCTGCTTTCCGAATTTGGCTGGATCGCCATATACATCCAGCAAATCATCCTTTAACTGAAATCCCACGCCAATATTCATGCCCGCTTCGTACAGGTGCCGGGTAGTTTCGTTGTCTGCACCGGCAATTAACCCGCCCAGCTCAAGCGCATAACCCAGTAATACCGACGTTTTCAGCCGAATCATATCAATATATTCAGTTTCCGTTACGTCCCATCGGGCTTCAAAATTCATGTCCATCTGCTGCCCTTCACATACTTCAGCCGCTGTTCGGCTAAAACGTTCCAAAGCGGGTCGGAGTTTATCTGTCTCTACGTTCAACAGCAGTTGATAGGCATTCACCATCATGACATCGCCCGATAGAATAGCGATGTTCTCGGTCCATTTTTCGTGAACTGTAGGCTGCCCCCGGCGAAGTGGAGCCTGATCCATAATATCATCATGCATCAGGGTGAAATTGTGAAACACCTCGATTGCCAGCGCTGGTCGGACGGCTTTCTGCCAGTCGTCGGTGAACAGGTAGGTAGCCATCAACGTCATTAGAGGACGCATACGCTTACCACCCATACGCATAATATACCGAATCGGATCGTAAAGTTCAGGCGGCTGTTGCCCATATTGAATGCTCTGAAGTTCGCTTTGGAGAGCATCAATAAAAATAGCTGGATTCATTCGGCGCGGCAGTCTTCTGTTGGTTTTGAAGTTCAAAAGTACAGCAAAAGCCTCCAAAAGCCTAACCGCCAAACGTTCGGCGATAATTTCGCTGAGAGGGTGTGCTAATAATGAAGACCAGCCGGGCAGATAGCACAAAGTACCCGTCGCGTTTGCCCGAATTGCCCCGTTTAGCACCGGGAGGGTTCAGCGATTGGCCCAATTCCGCACGCCGGTCAGATAAGGCAGCGGCCAGTGGTTCCATATGGCTCCGGTCTGGATATACTGTACTGACATCATCTACATAATCGCTAAATACATGAGTATACGTTCCTTCCAGATGAAATTTGAAGCGCTCGGTAGCCGTAACCGGTACCCCCAAACCATAGCGTACAATAAGCGGTAGCCGATTGTACGCAACACTCTCTGTATGAAGTAAAGCCAGACTAACCGTGCTGTTTTTATAGGTCGTTTTGGGCGTTAGGTACGTCAGTCCTATGCCTGCAAGCGCATAAGGAATAACAATGTGGTTTCGATCTTCAGCTCGCCAGAAATCCCATTGCAGACCTGCCCATATATCAGGATTCAGGCTTCGAAAAGAGAGATTGTTATAGGCTAGATGGGTATTCGCTTGGGAGCCCCGAATATAATATAGCTGTGCTTCGGCCCGAAAGCTAAGTTGAGGAGAGTATCGATAGGAGACGGCAGCATTAATCGCTGTTCCCAATCGTAAATGGGCCAAATCGGTACGTTCGTTCAGATCACCAACGTATCGCGTCATGCCAACACCGGCATTTAATAACCATGTGCCTGGTTTCTCCCGCCAGATTTCAGAACGTTGTGCAAGCCCGACTAATATTGACAGGCGCATCAGCGTAAGCGCCATCGCAAAGGATCTGAAAAATTTCACTTGATTAATATGTTACCAGCTTATTATGGTGGGCAAAGTAACAACAAAACAAATGACAAGTGCCTGATACGTACAAAAAAGATCATTTGTACGCATCAGGCACTTTAAATTCTAAAACTGAGTAGCTACCAAGATAGATTACTCTTTCGTCTTCTGTTCATCTGGCAGAACAGATTCAGGGTCGGTCTGTGGCTTTATATCATCTCTGGAGGCACCCTCTTCTGAGACATGCTCTTCTTTTTCTTTCTCTTCCTCGAAATATTCAGCCGCTGGTAGCACAGTTGCATCGGTAGCATCGGGGCCAGAAACAGGCAGCATAGCATCTTCCATTTGGTGCTCACCGAAGAAACGACGCTGAAAAAACAGAATCAAACAAACACCGATGAAAATGCAGGAATCGGCAATGTTGAAAATTGGCGTTGAGTAATATTGTCCCCCCAGATTGGCACCCATTCAGGAATAAACCCTTCCCACACATCCACAAAAATCATATCGATAACCTGCCCATGAAACCAGGGCGTTGGCGAGCCATAAGGGGCATTATTCAGAAAAACGCCGTAAAACGTACTGTCAATTACATTGCCGACAGCCCCGGCCAGAATCATTGCCATTGCCCATAGCAAACCGTTCAGGAGCCCCCCGATGAGCCAGATTGACCAGATAATAGCCAATACCCACCATAGCAAAGAGCCGGAAAATACTAAGCAGCAGTTTCCCATATTCATAACCCAGTTGCATCCCGAACGCCATACCAGGATTCAATACGTAGTGCAGCTTTAGCCAATCGCCAGCGAGCTTAATTTGGCCCGCAAAGCCAGGAGCCATATAAAAATGTACAGCCAGCTTCACGCCCTGATCGAGCAGAATCAGGATCAGCGTTAGCAGAAAGAACTTAAGCGGATTTTTCCGAATCATAATAAAAAATATGGCACAGCACGAAGTCCGCTCCGGCGGGTGCTGTGCCAGTCAGTAGATACCAGCCAAAACGTAGTCAGGCAGTAATCAGAGCCGTCATTTCTAATTAAGAGTTGCCCCTTAATCCCTGACTACAGTTGACTACTACCTGACTATTCCTGACCATTTATTTTGACCGGCAGTTCTTCCGGCGTTTCAATTCATCACTTACCAACGTAAATTCCCGGCTACTCTGACCGGCAATCGATTTATTTTCGTCAGCCCGCCGAAACAGGTAAGGCATTACAGTATCTACCGGACCGTAAGGAACGTACTTCGCAACATTATAGCCCGCGTTGGCCAGATTGTAGGATATATTATCGCTCATGCCCAACAGCTGCGCAAAATAAATGTGCGGATCGGACGGTGAAATCCCCAGCTGTTGCATACGGTCGAGGCAATACTGGCAGCTGGCTTCGTTGTGCGTCCCTAAGCAGATCGAGATGATATCACGGTGCTCCAGGCAAAAATCAATGGCTGCGTTGTAGTCCCGGTCGGTATCTTCTTTAGTAGCCTGAATAGGGTCCTGATACTCTTCTTCGTGTGACCGTAACCGTTCTTTTTCGAGATACGCGCCACGAACCAGTTTCACGCCCAGAAAATAGCCTTTGGCCTGTGCTTCGGCGGTATCGCGCCGAAGATGATCGAGGCTCTCCCAGCGATACATCTGGTACGTATTATAGACAACGGGGCGCTCATGGTTATAGCGATCCATCATCTCATACGCCAGCGAGTCGATGGTATCCTGAATCCAACTCTCTTCGGCATCAATGAAAATACGGACATTACGTTCGTAGGCACGCCGACAGAGCGTATCTACGCGACCCATAACTCGGTCAAACTCTCCTTTTTGCTCTTTTTTTAGCGAATCGCCAAGCTGAACGGCTTCGAGGAGTTCCGTCGAAGCGATGCCCGTCATTTTAAAAACAGAGAATGGAATATCAGCGGATTCGCTGGCGCGTTCAATTGTTCGGAGAATTTCGAGGGTTGTTTCATCGAAACTTTTTTCAGTATCCTCACCCTCAACGGAATAATCGAGGATGGTACCCACATGCGCATTATGAAGATGCTGAATCGTTAGTTCGCAGTCACGAATGCTCTCTCCCCCACAAAATTGCTCAAAAATGGTATTCTTTATAAGGAATTTAATGGGAAGATGCAGACGCAGGGCAATCTTTATGAAAAAAGTTCCTAAATTTACCAGCCATCCCTGATTCATCAACGAAAATAACCAGTACGTTTTTCGAAGTTTGGAATTGGACTGGGACGAAAAAGCAATCGAAGTGTCCTCAAATGAAACAGGTTTTACTTCTGTAATCCCTTGGACAGCCTCCGGCATTAGATTACTTCGGTTCGACATAATAGTGCTCCGTTTGGGCGGTGCTATTTGCATAGCTGACAGTGCGTGTCGGTAAATACGACCGAAATATAAAACGAAAATTCGGTCAATCAGTTAATGTCCCGGCGCGGCTTATTTCAACAAATTAAAAACCCTTTTAGACAAATGAAGGAACCGGCTTGAGATTCAGCTGGTTCCTTATGCAAATATACCATAAAAATCGATTGAAAGTTCCCGATAGAGTACAGGTATTACTCGTAGATTACCCCTAGTATGAAAGTAGATTTAGCCGTAGAGCCGCTGGGATCGTGGATTGAGACCAACGGCAAACCCCTGATCATTGCTGGGCCATGCAGTGCCGAGACTGAAGATCAGCTAGTTGAGACCGCCCGCCAGTTAAAAGAACTGGGCGCTGTCCATGTTATCCGGGCTGGAGTCTGGAAGCCACGTACCCGTCCGGGTAGTTTCGAAGGCATGGGCGAAGCCGCTCTGCCCTGGCTTCAGCGTGCTAAAGCCGAAACGGGTCTTCCGTTTGCGGTAGAAGTCGCTACGCCCGAACACATCGACCTGGCGTTAAAATATGGGGTAGATATTTTGTGGATAGGAGCCCGTACAACGGTTAATCCATTTAACGTTCAGGAAATTGCTGACGCACTTCGAGGTGTTGACGTTCCCATATTAATCAAGAATCCGGTAAACCCGGATCTGGCTCTTTGGGTGGGTGCCTTCGAACGTATCGCCGGAGCCGGTATCAAAAAGTTGGGTGCTATCCACCGCGGCTTTGCTACGGGTGAAGCGAGTAAATATCGGAACATCCCGATGTGGCAAATGGCCATCGAGCTTAAATCGATCTTCCCCCAACTGCCAATTATCGGTGATCCAAGCCATATGGCGGGTAAGCGTGCTTACCTAAACGAGCTGGCTCAAATGGCGTTGGATCTTAACTATGATGGCCTGATTGTTGAATCACACATCGATCCTGACAAAGCCTGGAGTGATGCCGCTCAGCAATTAACGCCAGCCGCTTTCGGCGAAATGCTCGATCATCTGGAAATTCGGCAGGTAGAATCGTCAAACCGGGATTTTCAGACCTTTACAGAGCAGTCGCGCCGGAGCATCGATAACGTAGACCGGCAGATTGTTGAGATGCTGGCGGCTCGTATGGCGCTGGTAGAACGGTTAGCTGAATACAAACGCGACAACAACGTTACGTTGTTCCAACCTGAGCGCTGGAAAGAAATCCTGCAAACACGTACTGAACTGGGTAAAAAACTAGGTTTGTATCCTGAATTAGTGGAAGAGATTTACAAAATCATCCACATGGAATCAATCCGGAAACAAACGGAAATTATCCATAGCGCTGCTCAAAGCGCATAAGCATAAACGTTAAAATAAGAATAGCCGCCTTCTGGCAGAAGGCGGCTATTCTTATTTTAACGTCAACGTCTTCGTGGCATTATTGTAGCCTGCAAAGCACCCAAGTCCGCCTTCGATATTGCTTGGAATCAGGACGGGCTCGGCGAAGGGATTGTTACGTGATCGTCTTTGGCGAATTACCGCTTCCTGAAAGCGATAAAAGCTCTGATCGACACTCATCAGGTTTACCGTTACGCTGGCGGTTTTATATTGGTTGTAAAAGTTGTTGGTGGCTGAAGGAGTTAAATAGGCTTTACCCGAAACTTTTTCACGTCCATCAACGCCCGCATCATCGAATAATCCCCGATTATCATCATCGAAAGACAACGTACTATAACTCTCATTCTGACAGGCTTTGCAGGTGCTGGTGATGTACCGAAAAATACCAGCGACCTGATAATAATTGGCCTGTCCGGCAGGGTCCTGCCAACGGGCCAGCACATAATACCGACGACTTAACGAATCGAGCGTAATGGATGTCAGCGGCACAGCGGCCGGGATGGTACAACTACTACTCACCCGCTCACCATTGACCACCACAGTAAGCGTGTAGGTATGCCCTACCACAATAGGCAACAACCGGGCATTGACACTATAATACAGACGGCTCTTTACGGTATCGCCTTTTACTACATTATTATAGGGCAATACAACTGATTTGCTGCCTTCAGCGAGCGTAACGGTAGCGTTTGTTACGTTGTTTCCCGTTTGTAGCAGACTAATACTGTCGCCAACTACCGTATTGGAGCGGGTTACTTTAACGGCTAAGGTCGTATCCTGAGGAGAGATAAAGCAACTGACTACCAGTTTGGTTGGTTGAACGCCCAACATAGCCGGATCGACCTCATTTCGTAAGCTGGAGCAGCCGATTAGCAAACTCATTCCAATCAGGAAAAACAGCGTGGGCCGTATATAGCGATATAGTCGCAGAATCGATAGCATCAGAATTTGAAGTTATAACTAACGGCTGGTACAATCGGAAACACAGAATATCGAAATAAAGCCGTTCGGGCAGGCTCAGTAGCAGTGGCTGTTACGGATTCGAGTCGGTAGAAAAACGGATTTCGACGATTGTAGAGGTTGTAAAAACTGATTTCCCACGTGCGTTCGTGATGCTTTTTCTGCTTATGAAACTGAATACTCACATCAAATCGATGATAAGGCTCGGCTCGAAAGGTATTTTTCTGTGTTCCGTAATCATCCACCGTTCGAACATTCTGCGTGAAAAGGTTCTGCACAAGCCCCGGCCCTCCCCCATAAACCAACGTATTGAAAGGTCGGTACGTGTCATAGCGTCCAACAGGTACCGTCAGCGCATTGCCAGTACCATACACCCAGACAGCCGATAACGTAATGCGTTTGTTGAGTTCGTAAATACCAACCAGGGAAACGTCGTGCCGACGGTCGTAACGCGGATAGAACGGCTTTCCACCATTCAACTCGGCAAACTGCCATTGGGTCCAGGAGAGTGTATAGCCCGCCCAGCCCGAAAACCGGCCGACTTTTTTCTGCAACAGAAACTCCGCACCATATGACCAACCTCGACCGGCCGTTACGTTGTCTTCCCAACGCACACTGTTCGCCTGAGTCGGGTCGTTGATGAGCAGGAAACTAGCCCCTTCCTTATAATTGATAATGTTGTTCATGCCCTTGTAATACCCTTCAACGGTCAGAGTTAGTCCCTTATCGGTGAAGTCTTTGGCAATACCTACCGCTACCTGCTGCGATTGCTGAGGTTTAACCCGGTCTGTTGTAGGCACCCACAAATCCGTAGGCAGGCCGATGCCTGTGTTTGACAGAAGATGAACATACTGATTCATCAGCGCATAGGATGCTTTCACCGATAAATCGGGCTTAAGTGTATAAGCTACCGAAAGACGCGGTTCGGGTCTGACGTAGGCGATATTTTCACCTTTAAAATAACTCAGCCGAAGTCCGCCATTCAGCCGCCAACGGTTATTGGGCCGCCAGGTATCTTCAGCATAAATACCCGATTCCAGTACGTCAATGTTGCTGACATTATCGATTGACTGGTTAATAACCGCATTTTGCAGGACCACAGCACTCGGCGTAAACCGATGATACGTACTCTGAAGACCCATACGTATCGAATGCTGTGGCGACGGGTAATAATCGATATCGTATTTCAGACCGAAATCCCGAATACCGGAGTTATACTGTAATAAATACGTTTCAGCGTCGTTCGTACCTCGTTCTACCGCCGAAATCTGAAATTTATAATCACTGAAAATCAGCGACGCATTTGAAAAAAGTTTCTGGCTGAACAGGTGGTTCCAGCGAAGCGTACCGGTAGCGTTGCCCCAGCTCAGGCCCGTATCGGTATTCTGAACTTTATCGCTGGCGTAGAATCGATCCCGGCCAAAGTACCCGCTGATGTAAAGTTTATCGGTCGGGCTGAAATCGTAATTCGCTTTGGCGTTCAGGTCATAGAAATAATACCCCGCCTTTGTCTGACCGTTCGTCTGTGCTTCAATGATAGGAGCCGCCACTACATCCAGGTAGGTTCGCCGACCCGATACCAGAAAAGAGCCTTTCTTATTTTTTGTTAAGGGACCTTCGAGCATCAAACGCGAAGCAATCAGCCCAATGCCACCTTCGCCATGCAGCTTCTCCCGATTGCCATCTTTCATGTTCAGGTCAATGACCGAAGAAAGTCGTCCACCATAACGAGCCGGAAAACCGCCCTTGATCAATTCGACACTTTTTATGGCATCACCGTTGAAAACCGAGAAGAACCCGAACAGGTGATTGGCATTATAAACGACAGCATCGTCCAGAATAATGAGGTTCTGGTCTGGGCCACCGCCCCGAACGTAAATGCCGGTCTGCCCTTCAGAGCCTTTCTGAACACCGGGCATCAGCTGCAGCACTTTCAATACGTCCTTTTCGCCCAGAAAAGCCGGAATTTTCTTGATTTGCGACACGGGTACGTCAATGGAGCTCATCTGGGCGCTTTCGCTCACTTTTTCTACCAACGAACCCGCTTTTACATCGACTCCCGTTAATTGGCGACCGGGCATGAGCAGTACATTCTGCGTCCGGTTACTTCGCAGTGCCTGGGTGCGCTCTACGGTTTCGTACCCTACAAATGAATAAGCCAGGCGTGCGCTATCCTGAGCCGGTAAGGTAATTGAATAAAAGCCATACGTATTGGTCGTTGTGCCCGTTGTGGTACCTGGCAAATACACGTTTACGCCAATCAGCGCTTCCTGACTACCCGCTTCACGAACGTACCCACTAACCGTAAAACGAGCAGTCGGCGCCTGCCCCCAACCAGAATACCACGAAAACAAAAAAAGCAGGCTAAATAAACCTAAATGCATACAGTGGAAGAATCAAAGCAATCAAGACATCATAGCGTCTAAACCCCGTAAAAAGGCCGCTGAAGACAGCTATCTATTTATTAACCATTTCTGAGCCGGAAATCGTATATCACTCGCTGAAGCAGCACCCGAAGCCGTTCTTTTTTGTTATGTATGTAAAACAAAACGTCTGACAATAAGGTACTAAAGACAGAACCAGCTTCGTGCAGACGCCATAACCATCATGCTTCAATTCGATAAACTTTCGCTGAATATACCGGACACCAGCAAACCACGCGTCGTCATCATCGGTGGCGGGTTTGGGGAATGAATCTGGCCAAAAGTCTACGTAACGCCGACGTACAGGTGGTGCTCTTTGACAAGCAAAATTACAATGGCTTCTGGCCTCTGCTTTATCAGGTAGCCACCGCCGGTTTGGAGCCCGACGCCATTGCCGAGCCGTTTCGCAAAATGTTCGATAACTTCGATGATTTCCACTATCGGATGGTACGTGTCAGTAAAATTGACCCGGCTTCAAAAACCGTAACGACCCTCATTGGGGACCTTCATTACGATTATCTGGTGATTGCTACGGGTTCGAAGTCTAATTTCTTTGGTAATCAGCAGATTCAGAAATATGCGTTTCCGCTGAAGACCATCCCCGAAGCCCTTAACGTTCGCAGTCAGTTCCTACAGTGTTTTGAACAGGCTAGTGTGACAACCGACCCTGATGAACGCAAGAGCCTGCTTACCTTCGTGATAGCCGGTGCTGGTCCGACAGGCATCGAAATGGCCGGCTCATTGGCCGAAATGCGCAAACACGTACTGCCGAATGATTATCCGGGACTCGATTTCAGCCTGATGAGTATCTACGTAGTGGAAGGATTAGGTAAGGTATTGCCACCTATGTCCGACGAAGCCGGGAAAAATGCACAGCGGTATCTGGAAGATCTGGGCGTAATTATTAAATTAAATACGCTGGTCGAATCTTATGACGGCGAAACGGTAACCTTCAAAGGTGGAGAGCAGATAAAAACGCAGACACTGGTCTGGGGCGCTGGCGTAACGGGCGCTCTGATTGACGGTATCCCGGCTGAATCCACCGAAAAAGGGCGAATTCTGGTCGATCCCATCAACCGGGTGCAGGGCTTAACCGATGTCTTTGCCATTGGGGATATCGCTTTTATGAAACTGGACGATTATCCGAAAGGGCATCCGGGCGTAGCGCAGCCTGCTATTCAACAGGGCAAGCATTTAGCCAAAAACCTGCGTCGGCTCATGAAAAACGAACCGACTACACCCTTCGAATATTTTGACAAAGGGTCGCTGGCAATTGTTGGGCGTAGTCGGGCCGTGGCCGACCTGCCGGGAAATGTTCATCTGGGCGGCTTTATTGCCTGGATGGCCTGGTTATTCGTACACATCTGGTATCTAGTCGGCTTTCGCAGTAAGTTGATTGTATTCAGTAACTGGATATACCGTTTGTTTACATATCAACGCGGAACACGTATCATCATCCGGCCTTTCGTTCGAAAAGACGACAAAGTTGGGCAGGAAATGGTCACTCAGAACGAAATGAGCTAACAAGCCAATGTAAGTTTGTGCTTTGCATTGACTTGTTATAAAAAAGGGTGCCTATCAGTTTGATAGGCACCCTTTTTTATAGCAAGTCACTATTCATTTACCAACCAGGATGGCCGTAATAACCACCATACGGACGAGAGGCCGGCCGAGAATGCACGGGATGCCGGTACCCATAATGACGACCGTAATTGGGGCGGCCATTGTAATAACTTGTACAACTGCTGACTGATACAAGGAGTACCAGCACTATCAGGAATCCAGACAATTTTGATGTTTTCATGACTGTATTACTCTTTTGTGTAATTCATGAATTAGATAATCTATAGTACTTATCGATTAAATCCTGTTGATTAAGCTTTAATTAAAGTTCTGACAGGCAGGCATTTTGCGGGGGTTAACAAAACGTTTGACACAAAATCACGTTCTATTAAGTAACACCAACTTTCCTGATTAGACTAATGAGTCATATTAATTCTCGCGCCACAATCGTCACAGGGTTGTTCCTGGCCCTGTCAATTGGCTTATCTACAGCCCAATCTGTTTCCGACAACCTCACCGACAGTACTAAAGGTGGTCCACTGGATTTAGGGAAGATGTGGACCTTCGATAATCCACCTACAGCCTTTTTCAAGAAGACATACAATTTCACAGCCGACGAAAAGTGGTTTGACGAAGCCCGGCTGGCCTCATTACGGTTTGCTGATTACTGTTCGGCATCATTTGTCTCGGCCAATGGGCTGGTTATGACCAACCACCATTGCGCCCGCGAGTCGGGAACGGGCGTAACGCGAAAAGGCGAAGATTTAAATGCAACGGGTTTTTTTGCCAAAACACAGGCTGAAGAGCGCAAAGTAGATGGCCTGTTCGTTGATCAGCTCGTAAAGATCGAAGACATCACCAAACGCGTTCAGGCTGCCATGGTCGGCGTCGAATCCGCTCAGACTCAATCCGACGAAGCTCAGTTACAGGCTCGTGAGCAGGTTTTTTCGACAATCAAACAGGAATACAGTACGAAGGAAGGCTGGAAGGGCCTTGAACTACAAGCCATTACGTTCTATAACGGCGGCCGCTACGCATTGTACGGCTTCAAACGCTACACAGATGTTCGGCTGGTTTTCATGCCCGAATTAGCCCTGGGATTCTTTGGGGGCGATTATGACAATTTTACATACCCACGTTACGCACTCGATTGCTCGTTTTTTCGTGTGTACGACAACGGTAAGCCTCTGCAAACAACGCATTTCTTTAAATTCAACCCCAATGGCGTTCGCGATGGAGAACCTATTTTCGTGATTGGAAACCCCGGCCATACGGATCGGCTCAAGACCGTAGCCGAACTCGAATTTGACCGCGATTTGCAGATTCCCGCCACCATTCAGCTTCTTCGCAGCCGGGTGAATGCGTTGCAGGCTTATAATCAGACGGCGAAGAATGACAGTATTCTGAATGAGATATTTAGCTATGAAAATAGCCTGAAAGCGTATGGTGGGCAACTGGCCGGACTACGCGATGCCAGTTTGCTGGCCAGAAAAGTCGTTTTTGAAAACCAGTTTAAATCTGCGGCAAAAGCTAAAAACCTGCCCGCTGACCAACTCAAGACCTGGGATGAAATTGCGGACAACACGGCTCAGCTACGTAGTCTGTTTAGAGATGCGAATTATCTGGCACCCAGCGATCGTACTACGGGCGAATTACTGGCTTTTGCTAATGTCGTTACGCAGTTTAGTGAATTGCTGGCCACTCGGCCGCAGGATGCCGAACGTGCACGCTCTATGCTGGAAATTCCAGCCGTAAAAAGTACGGCTCTGGAAGAAGCCTATCTGGCCGCTCACCTTGCCGATGCACAGACCAATTTAGGTAAAGATGACCCCTACGTAAAAGCGGCACTGACTGGTGCGGGTGGTGTTGCCCGAACGCCAAAAGAAGCCGCGGCTTATCTGATCAAGAATACCAAACTAACCGACCCTGCTTTTCTGAACGAACTGATGACCCGTCCGAACGCTGTTGCTTCGTCTACAGATCCACTCCTGGCGTTGGCTCGGGTTGGTTTCCCGCGTTACGTAGCGGCCGCCCGTCAGGCACGTCAGCTTGTTCAGCGACAGGAAATTCTACGGGGTCAGTTGGGGCATATGCTGTATGATGTGTATGGTACGGCTGTTCCGCCCGATGCTACGTTCTCCCTGCGCATCAACGACGGAGTCGTGAAATCCTATGATTATAATGGCACGAAAGCGCCTATTCTGACAACGTTTGCGGGTTTGTACGACCGAAATTATTCATTTAACGATAAGGCCCCCTGGAATTTGCCCGCTCGCTGGAAAAACCCACCAGCCAAGTTTTTGAAACAACCCATGTGCTTTATTTCAACGAATGATATTATAGGTGGCAATTCGGGTAGCCCGATGATCAACAAAAACCGGGAAGCCGTTGGGCTGGCTTTCGACGGCAACATGGAAAGCCTGCCGGGTGAATTCATTTTCGTGCCCGATGCCAACCGGACCATATCTGTCCACACGGGGGGTATTATAGCTGCCATGCGCTACATCTATAAAGCTGACCGGCTTATCAACGAACTGGTTGGTACGCCTGGCAAGACTACGTCGGTAAAGAAATAATTGTAGTTTTGGGCGTTCAGGGTACAGATTCTGGAATTTAGGGAGCAACGCAAAAGCGAACGCCAGAATCTGTATCTCGTAAACCGTAAACTTTCTTCCTATGACCAAGTCTGAAATTCCTGTAATGCCTCAGTTTTTCGACCGATACATTAATCTCGCCGATAACGTACTGATTCTTGATGCATTAACCCAGGGTGCTACGTTTGAGAATCTGGTGCCTGCAAAAACGCTCGAAGCACTCGGTGATCTGCGGTACGCGCCCGACAAATGGACAGTGAAGGATATTATTCAGCATGTTATCGACAACGAGCGCATTATGTCGTACCGTGCACTACGCTTTGCCCGTAACGACAAAACAGCGCTTCCGGGCTACGACGAAGTGTTGTTTGGTTACAATACGAACGCTGTCAGCCGAACTATTGCTGATCTGTATGATGAGTATGCAGCCGTCAGGCAGTCAAGCATTGCTTTGTATAAAAGTTTCGATGAGGACATGCTGCTACGTAGTGGCCTGGCCTTTAACCAAACCATTTCAGTGCTGGCTTTAGGGTTCGTGCTGGTCGGTCACGCTACCCATCATGCCAATATCATTCGGGAACGATACCTACCTCTACTTTCATAACAAACTATGCTTAAACAAACACTTCTACTCATCGCCTTATCGGCGCAGCTAGTCTGCGCCCAGACAAAATCGAAAATAACCGTAACCGACCTCACTCGCATTAAGCAGGTGGGTGGCATTGACATGGCTCCCGATGGCCAGCGAGCGATTTACACCCTCACCACCATTGAACCAAACCCTGATCAGAAAGAGGAATACGAATACAAAACTCACCTTTACCTGACCAACCTGAAGCCGGGCGATTCAAAAGCACTGACACACGGAAGCGAGTCGGCACGGCAGCCAACCTGGTCGCCGGATGGAAAGCAGATTGCTTTTTCCCGCACCGTGAAAGGCAAATCGCAGGTATTTATTATGCCGCTCGAGGGTGGAGAAGCTTGGCAACTGACCAGTGGGCCTTACTCGTCTTCCAGTCCAAAATGGTCTCCGGATGGCAAGCGAATCGCCTTCATGGTGAGCGTAACGATGAGCGAAATGCTTAAAGACAGCGTTCTGAATCCGGGAAAAAGAACACCAGCCTGGTCGATGGAAAAGCCGGGCTTCAGCAACAACGACTTTCTGCTCACCGACAAAAAGATAAAACCGAATCCGGATGGGTCACTGGCTGAAATACGTGCTTATCTGAACAAGGACGTAGAGGATAAAAAAGCGAAAGTCATCAATCGGCTTAATTTCCAGGGCGAAGCCACAACAGAGCCCGAACTCGGGTTTACGCAGTTGTATGTTATTGATGTGCAGGAAGGCGCAACGGCCAGGCCAATTTCCCGGGGTTTTACGTCGTTTCAGGCGGCAAACTGGCTGCCAAACGGGCAGGGCCTAATGGCCGTAACGGATCGTGATACGCTCAAACATCCCGACCGCGAACAGGATAATGCCATTGTATTTGTTCCGGCAAATGGCTCAAGGGCGATCACTACCGTACTGACTGAAGCTGGCAAAAGTTATGGGTCGCCGGAGATATCGCCGGATGGCAGGCAACTTTCTTTTTCAGTGACTCCCTCGTCGGGCGTTAATGCCGTACAGATTGGCCTGGCCACACTAAATGGAACAACCGCTTCAACTATCCAGCTTGTTACGTTCGACCGGGCGGCAACGAATCTGACCTGGACGGAATTGCCAAATCAGGCAAAAGGCAGAAAAACAGCGCCGTCTTATGCTATTTATTTTACTGCCTCTTCCAACGGGGGGGTGCCCTTATATCGTCTCGACCCGGCTACACGGCAGGTGACTCAATTGACAGAGTTTGAGAAAGGAGTTACCAGTTTTGACGTAGCAGGCAACCAGATTGTACTGGCCCGAACAGAAATAACAAATCCGTCGGAACTATACGTAACCGACGCAACGGCTAAAAACCAGACAAAACTGAGTAATCACAACGATTGGGTGGCGCAAAAACAGCTCAGCGTTCCCGAAAAGCGCACGTACAAAAATTCGCTTGGACAAACCGTCGATTACTGGATCATGAAGCCTGCCTTTTTTGAATCCGGCAAGAAATACCCTTTGTTGCTAAACATGCACGGTGGCCCTACGGCCATGTGGGGACCGGGCGAAGCGTCGATGTGGCATGAATTTCAGTACATGTGTGCGCAGGGCTACGGCATTGTTTATGCCAACCCGCGCGGTTCGGGCGGCTACGGCATTACTTTTCAGCGGGCCAACATAAAAGACTGGGGCACGGGCCCTACCGAAGACGTACTAGCCGCTGAAACCGATGCCGCCAAAGAAGCTTGGGTCGATACCAGCCGACAGGTGATTACTGGCGGATCGTACGCGGGTTACCTGACGGCCTGGATTGTGGGGCACGATAATCGCTTCAAAGCCGCCTTTGCGCAACGGGGTGTTTATGACCTCACTACGTTTCTGGGCGAAGGAAATGCCTGGCGGCTCATCCCTAACTATTTTGACTACCCTTGGTCGGCCGATGCGAAGGTGCTGGATGCCAACTCGCCCTACACGTTCGTGCATAACATTAAAACACCACTGCTGATCAAACACGGCGAAAACGACCTTCGTACCGGACCTATTCAAAGCGAAATGCTTTACAAAAGCCTGAAAATATTGGGTCGGCCAGTTGAATATGTCCGTATGCCCGGCGCTACGCATGAGCTAAGTCGGTCAGGAAATGTTCGTCAACGTATCGACCGGCTGCTTCGGATTTATGAATTTTTCGAGCGTTACGTTGGTCCCGACGCCCCGAAAACGGCCATTAAATAATTCAATCGAAAACCTGCCCCTGGTACTACAAACAGACTAGTAGCGGGTTGCACTCGCCTTACAGATCAATCAGTATGTCAAAACAAAAAGAAGCGCTGGAGGATGCGCATAAATTCCGATTCTGGAAAGGCCAGATGGAAGCCAACGGCATGAAAATCAATGACATCAGGGAGTATTACACACGCTATCGGCACAATGGCGAGATTTTATTTGCGATGCTGGAAGTGGATGCCGATACGCCCGAAGGCGACAAGATTCCTCCCGCTCTTTTTCTGAAGGGTCATGCCGCTTCCATGCTGGTTTGCCTGATCGATAAAGAAACGAAAGAAAAGTATGTTGTGCTGGTTAAGCAACGGCGCATTGCCGACGGCTCGCAAACCTACGAACACCCGGCGGGCATGGTCGACGCCAGCGACGCAGCCGACGACGTAGCAGCCCGTGAAATCGGTGAAGAAATCGGCCTGACCGTTACTGCCAGTGAATTAACCAAATTGAATCCACGTGCCTGGTACCCCAGTACGGGCACCAGCGACGAAGGCATGCATTTTTTCTTTCTGGAAAAAGAAATGGCTCGCGACGACATCATGGCCTATCACCTTAAGAATATGGGTAGTGAAGCCGAACATGAACGTATTATTACGGTAGTAGCTACGTTGCCGGAGTCGCAAAAGCTAATTACCAATGTGAATGGCTTACTGCTCAATTTTCTTTATCTGAAGTATGTAGGCGATTACGAAACGATAAAACTCTTGTAAACCGAAACTTTATGGATGAATTCATGCAGGAGGCCATTCGTCAGGCCCGTAAAAGTTTGAATGAGGGCGGCATTCCAATCGGGTCAGCCCTTACAAAAAATGGCGAACTTGTCGCATCGGGTCACAACAAGCGCGTGCAGGAAAACAACCCGATTTTACACGGCGAAATGGATTGCCTCAACAATGCCGGGCGAGTGGGCTCCTTCAAAAACACGGTTATTTACTCGACGCTAATGCCCTGTTATATGTGCGCCGGAACCATTGTGCAGTTTAAAATCCCGAAAGTGATCGTTGGTGAATCCCGGACCTTTCCTGGAGCCCGCAAATTTATGGAACAGCATGGCGTCGAAGTAATTGATCTTGACCTGCCTGAGTGCGTTGAGATGATGAACCAGTTCATTGCCGCCAAACCGGAAATCTGGAACGAGGATATTGGGGAATTGTAAACACTGTCAGCTTTCAGAATTGTACTCAATAAAAAAAGCCTTAGCCTGGATTATACCAGCTAAGGCTTTTTTTATAGTATAACGAAAGCACATTATTTGCTACCGCCTGCTTGCCCGCTCGACAATAGATTGAAGAACTGGTCAAGTTTTGGCGTGATGATAATCTCCGTCCGACGGTTTTGCTGACGGCCTGCGGCTGTCATGTTGTCATCTTTTGGCACAAATTCAGAACGGCCACCAGCGGTTAAACGCTCAGGCGCAACGCCGAATTTACCTTGCAGCATCCGCACAACCGACGTAGCACGCAGGGCGCTCAGGTCCCAGTTGTCTTTGATAGAAGCCGTTGCAATGGGGACAGCATCCGTATGACCTTCAACCAGAATATCCAGCTCTTTATGGTCATTCACCACCTTCGCTACTTTACCCAGTACGGTTTCAGCTTTTGGGGTGATATCATAGCTACCGGATTTGAACAGAAGCTTGTCGGAGATCGATACATAAACAACACCTTTCTTCACCTCAACCTGTACATCCTGGTCATTGATATCGTCCAGCGACCGTTTCAGGCTCATTACCAACGCCAGGTTTAGCGAGTCTTTCCGCTGGATTGACGTATTGAGGTTGTTCACGTATTTGGTTTGCTCGTTCAGGGTTTCGAGCGACTTTTTGATGCTTTCAGCACCCGACTTACTCACAATCGACAAGTCCGACATCCGGTCCAGAAGGTTGGTATTTGTCTTTTTGAGATAATCAATCTGCGCCTGCAGGTCAGACACCTGCTTATCTTTACCTTGCAGATCAGTATCTTTCGCCGACAACTGATTGCGAAGGTCCGCTGTCCGCTGATCGCAGTCATTCAATGACGCAACCGCTTTGTCACGAGCCTCTTGCAAGGATTTAATTTCGGCCAGTCGCTTCTTACTGTTACAGGAAGCCAGCATTGCCACAGCCGCAAAAACAATCAAAACGCGTTTCATAAGATAGTTATAGAATTGGAAGACAAAAGTTAGGTTAATGTCAGCAGTCCGATACCCGGACCAATTGTTTCACAAAAGTAAGGGATTCTGATATACCACCTAAAAATTACTGTTCATGTAAAACCCACAAATTGTATTATTTCCTTATTGGCGACCTAAAATTTTTTAAAAGGTATATTTATCCCTAATCCTCGTAGCATAGGCCGGTAGTTTATCGATCATACGTACTTCTTTAAACAGATGATTAGTCAAATTATGAAAACGCTTTTAATGAGTCTTCTGGCGGGAATGAGTATAACTGCTCAGGCCCAATCGACGAAAGAAATCATGTATGTTGGTACGTATTCCGTTCGGGGAAGCGAAGGGATTTACGTCTTTGAATTTGATCGGAAAGCAGGGGCCATGCAACAGATACAGTCGGTCTCCAATGGAAAAAACCCGTCGTTCCTAGCGATTCACCCCTCCGGCAATTATTTATATTCGGTTAATGAAGGGCCGGACAAATTAGGCGGAGCTAGTGCCTATGCGATTGATAAAGCCACCGGAAAACTTCAGTTTCTGAACAGTCAGTCAACACTTGGTGGAGGCCCCTGCCATGTAAGCATTGATAAAACGGGAAGAACGGCTTTCGTTTCCAACTATGGGGGCGGTAGTCTGGCTGTTTTTCCGATCAGCAGTAATGGCCAGTTAAGCGCGGCTTCCGATAGCGTTCAGGATGCGGGTACAGGGCCTAACGCGCAACGGCAGGAAAAACCACACGTTCACTCAGCGACGCTTGCCCCCGACAACCGCTTTCTTTACGTAGCTGATCTGGGCACGGATAAACTTAACATTTTCGATATTGACGTAACGAACAGCAAAGTAAAACCGGCATCAACACCCTACGCCACTGTCAAACCGGGTTCAGGTCCTCGCCATTTTACGTTTCATCCTAATGGTAAATATGCCTATCTGGTCGAAGAACTGACCTCAACCGTAGCAGTTTTTTCCCGCAATGCACAAACGGGAGCGTTAACCTTGCTCGATGACAACGTAAAGACCCTTCCGGACGGTTTCTCGGGGCAGAATACCAGCGCCGACATTCATATCGATCCATCGGGCAAGTTCCTGTATCAATCAAATCGGGGCGCCAATACGTTAGCCATTTTCGCCATTGGTAATGATGGCAAACTGACAAAAATTGGCGACCAGCCTACAGAGGGAAAAACGCCCCGTAACTTCCTGATTGACCCGAAAGGAGATTTTGTTTTCGTAGCTCATCAGGATTCTGACAACATCACTATTTTCAAACGAGACCAAAAAACGGGTAAACTAACCTATACCGGCCAATCTGTAAAGGTGCCGGCTGCCGTTTGTGTTATCATGGCTAGGCGCTGATTCATTGTTACGTAATGGAAATTGTAACGGGCGGGCATTTCTATCATCACACTGCCCGTATCGTATATGTTGTCGTTGCTAATCTTATGCCTGTTGTCTGACGCAGAATATTCTTATTGTAGCCAAAGACCTTGTAACATTCGTTTGAGATCATTATTTTGGATGGGTACAGTTCAGTTGGTACATAGCTGATGCATGGATGCTTATCTGAGTCCAAGAACGATTTTTGATGTATTCTGCATCGTGCAAGGCGTCACGACGGCCACCTGGCTGCTTCTTCAACCAAAACAACCGGCTAATCGTTGGCTGGCTTTACTGCTGGCTGGGCTCACTTTTCAGGTCATTGACTATTTCCTGAGCCGGTCAGGTATTTACTATCGAAATCGATGGCTGTATTTTACGCCACTGTTCTTTTCCTGGGGGTTTGGCCCGTTACTCTACGGATACGTTCAGGCCCGCTTGGGCAAAACAAATAACCTATCCTGGCGGCACTTCATACCCGTTGCCGTTCAGCTCCTGTTTTACCTAATCCTTGTATTTCAGCCACTCACCACAAAAGCCTGGTTCTGGCTAACAGTCCATAAACCCTATACGCGCTATGTTGAGTACTACGCAGGCTGCCTGCTCATGCTGTATTACGTCCATCTTAGCAGAAAGATTATCCGGCAAGCTGATACTCCGGTTAGTTGGCTAAAGCACACTCTAAGAGGAGCGGGTCTGTTTTATGTAATAGCCATGATTGATCCGCTGGTCAATTCAATCTATCTATCACCTAAAGATCCCAAGTTTTTTTTAACGGCTCAGCTGCTGCCTTTTTTTGTTTACACAGCCGCCCTGGTCGGACGTAGCTATAAACGACGGGAAGATCCCGTCAGACAGCAACTGACTATACCAGTTAAGAGTGAGCATCAGGAGCAGATTCGTCAGGCAATACAGGACAACCGGCTCTATCAGGACTCTGAGCTTACTTTAGCGTCGTTGTCGGCGCAGGTTGGTCTTTCTCCCAACGTCATTTCCCGAACGATCAACGCAGGTTTTGGTCAGTCGTTTACCGATTACATCAATACGTACCGCGTTGAGGAAGTAAAACGGCGTTTAGAGTCAGGAGACGCTGAGCGCGTTACGTTTCTGGCTTTGGCGTTCGAGGCTGGCTTTTCATCGAAAACAACCTTTAATCGGGTGTTCAAAGAACAGACCGGCTACACGCCAAAAGAATATCAAAATATGGTCCCAAAGTATGATTCGGGACGACACTGATACGTAAAACGCAGAGTTTTGGGAGCAAACCAACCGACTATGCAAATCTATTGTCCCCTGCTTACGTTGCTCTTCGTTCTTTCTGGCTGGCTGCTCCAGTTCGCAGCTGCGCAACCGCCCAAAAATCTTTCGAGCCGGATTACTGCCGTCGAAAACGGACTTATTCCTTACGTGCCTGTGGCGGGTTTAGCCGGCTGGAATCTCGAAGAGCGGATGCGGTATCACAAAGTCCCGGGCCTGAGTCTGGCCGTCATCCACGACTATAAGATTGACTGGGTTAAATCGTACGGACTAGCCGATACCACTACACGCAAGCCAGTCACAAACGAAACCATCTTTTCGGCGGGCTCAATTTCAAAGTTATTGGCCGCTATGGCAGCGCTGAAGTTGGTAGAGCAGGGGAAATTAAGTCTTGACGCGCCGATTAATCAGTATCTGACTTCCTGGAAACTCGCGGAGAATGATTTCACCCGGAAAACACCGGTTACGTTGCGGATGCTGCTCAGCCATCGGGGTGGCACCAGTCAATCAGCCTATTTCGGATTCACGCCCGACAAAGTCCCCTTACCATCGGTTCCGGATATTCTGGCGGGAAAACCAGGTACAGACAGTCGGCCAGTCGTTGTCAACAGCGAACCAAACAAAGAATTCCGGTATTCGGGGGGCGGGTATCTGGTAGCGCAAATGGCCATGATGGACGTAACGGGCAGGGATTTTGCTACGTTAACCGATGAACTGATTTTCAAGCCGCTGGGGTTACGAAGCACTACGTTCGCTCAGCCGCTGCCTCCCCAATTAGCAGCCAAAGCGTCGTGGGCGTACTCATCAAACGGTTGGTTTAAAGGAATGCCGTACGTCTATCCGCAGCAGGCAGCGGCTGGTTTGCACACAACAGCCGCTGATCTGGCCAAAATCATCATTGACATCCAGAATAGTTACCGGGGCAAAGGCGTCATTTTGAGCCAGTCATCGGCTCAGGCAATGATGACGCCCCTGGCCGCGGTGAGTGATGGTTTTTACAAAGAACAGATCGGACTGGGTGCCTTTCTGCTTCAACAAAGTACCAAGACGGACGAGCGTAGTCGCTTCTTCAATCATACGGGCGTAAATGCTGGATTTATTGCCGAAGTCATGGGTAGCTTAACCGACGGAAACGGTCTGGTGGTAATGCTGAATAACAACAATGGCGCGAATGAATTAAAGAAAGAAATTAGCCGGGCCGTCGCTTCGGCATACAACTGGAAAGACTTTTTACCTAGGCCCCTGGTGACGTTTGTGCTGGCCGATTCATTGCTGAACGCTTACGTAGGTCGCTATCAGCGCGGCCCCGACGAGGTTGTGAGCATCCGGCGTAAAGGCAACTTACTCGTTGAGAAAATCAACAACGGGAACGATATTATCTGCGTGCCCATCGGCCGGGATACCATTGCCCTTACCGATTACACAGCGAAAGCCTATTTTAGTCGGGGAAAGTCAGGAAAGATCGATTCACTACGTCTCGAGTGGGATAAAACGCCTTGGCCGAGGATGCCCGATGGCGTTTTCCTGCCTAACGAGCTGATTCGTATGGGCCGGATTGACGAAGCCATAACGGGGTATCAGTTGATGAATCTCAACGTCTATCAACTGACGTACATGGCCTATGAGTTTGTTAACGGGAGACCGGCCAATCTACCGGCTGCCGAAGGCGTATTGAAACTAGCTAAACAGCGCTTTCCCAACGATGGTATTGTGTATTCCCGTTATGGTGATCTTTATCTGAAGCGTGGCAATAAAGCCAGTGCCATTGAAGCGTATCAAATGGCGCTCCAGCTGGACGCTACGGACCAGGATGCTAAAGACAAATTAGCGAATTTGCTAGCTCGCTAGAGACAACATTTTGAAACTGAAGCTCACATATAATGACTTAGGACAATTACTGTACCCATTTCGTTAAACGAGCGTTTTAAAAAATAGCTATACACGTTATTTCTGACTCCCTTTACCTTTAAATTCCGTAAAGATCGTGCCATCATAGTTTTTCTCAGCAGCCGCCTTTGCGAGGGGCACGTTTATAAATTATTTTACTGTCTCGTTCTACATAGTCGCCCGATACTATTGGATATGAATACTTGGGTGCGTGCGATACCCAATGGCTTCTTATGATTATTTTGTCGTTGACTTTCAAGCTATGCAATTGCTGAAATTCATTAGAATTTTCCGTCCCAAAACTGAGAATATAATCGTCACCATTAATCCTGACCATCACTCCGAAACCTAATCGTGAGCCTGGCGGCAGAGAAAGAGAGGTTACAACAGCCTCCATATTGGTAAAAGAATCTAGATGCTTCCTTATTTTAGCTTCACCGGCATACACTTTTTTACCCTCGGGCGACGCTTCCCATTTTTTGTACCTGATACCATCAGGGGTAGCCTCCCATCTTTTCAATGCAGCTTTCCTTTCAGCAGCAGAAAGTGGCTTTGAGGTTGACTTTTTAGAGGCTTCAATTTCACGATTAGCAAATACCAGTCCGCTTACCACTACCAGCGGTAAGATCAGCGCATAAATGATTTTTTTCATATTTTTTATTTTCAAGGATTTCACCAAAGCTAAAAGTTTCTATCCTGTCGTCTGTTAATGACCTGTAAAAGAATGTTAATGAGAGGTAAAAGCTGCCGCTTCGGCGGTTCGGTTTTAGCGACTGTTACGGATTTTGGCCTCTAAGTAGCTGGATATGCTGTACAATAATGTTGCCTATACAACTCTTTCAAAAAAACGCTCCTCATCATAAATCTTAACTGAAGTGTTTGACGTGAGAAAGTGTCATGCATTTTCAGTCTGGAAACTTTATCTTTAACATTAATTGGTGTAGTCAGCCGATTTCAGAGGAGTTCAACCGGCAATGGTAATGAAGTATGATCTGTCAAGGTTTTTTGCCCAGTATGGCCTTGCGGCCGTTTGTCAAAGACTATCAACTGCGTCAGTTCACGTTTACCGACAAGACACGCCCAGCTTATAAACCCTATGCCCCTCGGCCTGAACAAACCTTGGCTTTTTTTCCCAGAGGCAGTGAACGGGTCGAATATGTGACTTCCGGGCAAGTCATTAAGCGACCTTCTTCCGCTTTAATCGGTCAACAAGGTGAGCGGGTAAATCGTCATTTGGAAGGCCCTGAATTTTGTGCTCTACTGGTCAATTTCCAGCCTGGGGTGTTGCATCGTTTGGTAGGTATCCCCCTCCAGGAGTTGACCAATACCTTTGTGGATGCCGAAGCCATTTTCCCCGCTGAATTACAACGAGTCAATCAACGGCTAAATAGCGCACAGGAATATGTGGAGATGGTCTCTATGATCGATGCCTTTTTACAGCAGCTACTTAAGACCATTAAAATAGATACCCATCCGATTGACTTGGTTGCCAACCATTTAATCGAACACCCAGAGGACTCATCCATCCTGCAACTGGCCGCAACAAGTTGTTTTAGTGTCCGCCAGTTCGAGCGTCGCTTTAAAGAACGCATCGGCGTCAGCCCTAAGTTTTTTATCCGAGTAGCCCGACTAACCAAGGCCTTTCGAATGAAGTACAATCAGCCTGCTCTGGATTGGCTCAGTATTGCCCTCTACTGCGGGTACCATGATTACCAACATTTAGCCAAGGATTTTGGCGAGCTGGCGGGTATGAGTCCAAAGACCTATTGGCAGGAAGATATGGCCCAGGCGCCCGAGCGACAGCTGGGGGGACTGGACTCCTCCCTCACGGGTGAGAAAGTCGCGTTTTTACCACTAACCCTCGCCGATGGTACGTCAATTTTGAGGTAAAAAATGACGTACCATGAGAACTTTAATCTTCCTGCTGCTGCTGTCCATCCAGACTCGTTATCTGTTGGCGCAGAGTCAAATCTGTCAAAATGGCAAACTTGATGCCCGGGTAGCTCTTGCCCTAAAAACCACACTAAAGGAGTTGCCGGCTTCTCCAACGGCTTCGGTGGAGCAAATTCGGGATGTACAACTACCGGTACTGCCTTTTCCTCGTTCAGATGTACAGATCTTGACCATTACGGCCGATAATATTCCCATCCACGTTTACAATCCGACCCATTCGAAGGACTTACCCATTCTCATATATTATCATCCCGGTGGGTTTGTGACCCCCTTCCTCCCCTTCATGCAATACGATTGCTGGCGGCAGGCCAAAGCGTATAGGGCTCTGGTAATTGCTGTTGACTACCGGGTAGCGCCCGAACATAAATTCCCCGCGGCTGTCAACGATGCCTTCCATGCCTTCCAATGGGTAATTACCCACGCCCAGACCATCGGGGGCGACACGAGCCGAATTATGGTAATGGGCTTAAGTGCGGGTGGTAATCTGGCGGCTGTGGTTTGCCAAAAAGCCCAACAGGCGGGCCTCGGCCACAAGATTAAATTACAGGTCTTACATTGCCCGTCGACGGATCATCCTCAACATAGTGCCCGGTATCCCTCGTATCAGCAGTATGCTTCGGGCTATTTTTTAACCAAAGCGTTTTGCCTCTATTCGATTCAAACCTACGCTCCGGGAATAGACACCTACCATCCAGAAGTGGCTCCCATTCAGCGTCAATCATTGAGTGGATTACCCCCTGTTTTGATGTTGACGGCTGAATTTGATCCGTTTCGTGACGAAGGGTATGCCTATTATGAGCGGCTGCGACAAGCCGGAGTACCAGGGTGGTATCATTGTTTTTCGGGTCAGATTCACTGTCTATTAGGATTACCTGCAAATGCTAAACAACTCCAACAGGTAGACGAATTAATCGTGAAGGCGATGGGCTCGGTTTGGGGCCATAAACGATAGAGACGGGATTACGCCCAAAAAAAATAACACTCCGCCTTTCCTGCAAAACTCAACCTCGCAATTGTCTCAACAAGACGCTCGATTTCTGCGACGGCTTTCTCAAAGTTGGGTCGTGAATTATCCACCGAAAAGGCAAAACAACCGCAAGTGACGAATTTTGCCCTTTTTTAGATCTACTTACAAGGCTCTGATTGTCCGTCCATTGAATAAACTGTTCTGAGAGACGGTGCACTTATAACGGCGCTACGTGCCAGAAGCGGTTTTTTGGCGAAGACAGGGAAAATAAAAACAATCCGCTTAGTTTTACTCCCTGATAGCAGCCTAAATCAATTCACTTACTCCAAATTCACCTACTCAATGAAATACTGTATTGTCTTTTGCTTTATGTTAACCGTACTGGCCTTTACAGCTCCAACCAAAACAGTCAAACTGTTTAACGGCAAGGACCTCTCTGGCTGGAAAATCTACGGCACCGAAAAATGGTACGTTGAAAACGGCGAACTCATTTGCGAAAGTGGTCCTGATAAGAAGTACGGCTATCTGGCCACTGAAAAATTCTACAAAAATTTCGACCTATCGCTCGAATTCAAGCAGGAAGCCAATGGCAATAGTGGCGTCTTTTTTCGCTCCACCATTGAAGGCACGAAAATTAGCGGCTGGCAGGTAGAGGTAGCCCCCCTAACCACGATACGGGCGGTATCTATGAATCGTATGGCCGGAACTGGCTGGTACAGATTCCGGACGAAAAGGAAAATATCCTGAAACCCGGTGAATGGAACAAAATGCGTATTCGGGTTGAGGGCGATCACGTACAGACGTATCTGAACGGAGAATCGATGGTCGATTTCCACGACGAGAAAATTGGCAAGGGCGAAGGCTCGATTGCCCTGCAAATACACGACGGTGGCGGCATCAAAGTTCGCTGGCGGAAGCTGGAACTAAAACCATTATAGTTTGGCAAAACACCTCTGATTCGCAAGGCCGCAGCTTAAGCACTACAGTTATTACGTGCCTGGGCTTTGCGAATCAGAGATCCGTATCACAGATCAACGTACGACATCGTGTGTACATCGTCGGCTTTGGTATTGACAAACTTCTTTTCAGGTTTGTCGTAGTCCGTAATGTAGAGTCGATTGCCTTTAAGCAACACTTCGGCGGGCTGGTCAACGCGACCATCTTTTCCATCCGTATCGCCGTTCTGAACGACCGTACTAACCTTGCCATCCGGCATTACTTTCTGGATCGCGTTCATGCGGGAGTTACATAAATAAATTACGTCGGTCTTTCGGTCAACGATCAGGCCATCAACACACGCAATCGGCTCACTTACTGTAACCACTTCTTTCGAAGCGAGGCTCCCATCTGGCTTAAGCGACAATTTATAGAGCGTACCATCGCCAAAGGACCCTGTATAGAAATTTCCCTTGCTGTCGTAATCCAGCCCATCGGCGCCATTATCTACCCCTGTTTCGTTCACGTTTGTTGTGAACGTAGCCAAAATGTGCGGGTCCATCGTTTTAGGCTTTAGTGCCACTACCCCTTTATTCAGTTCATCGAGGGTAAAGTGAAAAACGGCACTCCCTTTGTCGTTATCAGGCATGTCCCACTGGCTATCCGTTACGTAAATGGTGTTCCCTTTCCAAACAACGGCGTTCGACAACCCAAAACCCGTTACGACCGGGTCAACGCCAACTGCTTTGCCGTTTTTTATCCGAACACGCATGAGCCGTGACTTATAATCTTTATCGTTTTCGTATTGGTTATCGGCATAGTACAAATTACCGTCGGGCCCAAAGGCCAGGTCCATCGGGCAAGCATGTTTGGTTTCAGGGTGTACGGGCAAACTGGTGAAGAACTGAACCGAATCGGTCGAGAATTTGACCAGCACCCCCGGATAACTGTTGTCAGCCAGATTTGAGACCGACAGATAAATAGCCCCATCGGGCGCTAATGCCATACCATCCGGCGTGTTGTATTTTCCGGATAAGGTGTAGAGTAGCTTCGGGCTGCCCACCGTAGAGACTTCTTCTTTGGCGCTATCCAGATTACCCGCGTCCACACCTTTGGCATTTTCTTTTTTCTGGCAGCTAATAGCCAGACCTAAGCCGAGTAAAACCGGCAACATATACTGTTTCATAGACATACGCTGAGCGAAATTGAGTACTTCGACGTAACAGGATGTACATTGAATTGTTGGTAAACGCCTAAAGCTCTTAGTCTATGAACGTAATTTCCCTTCTGCTCTCACTCATTCTGCTTACCCCTATTGCGATCAACGCCCAGTCAGTGTCGCTCACTCAACGCTGGCAATCGTTGTTTAACGGAAAAGATCTCAGCGGCTGGGAGACCTACCTCGACCGGCCTTATACGACCGGCAATTCTTCGGCAAAAGCCGCTCCATTGGGTTTGAACAACGATCCCAATCACGTTTTTTCCGTAACAACCGTAGATGGGCAGCCAGTCCTGCGTATTTCCGGCGAGACCTTTGGCGGCATCAACACACTTGCTGAATTTGAAAATTATCACCTTCGAATGGAGTTCAGATGGGGCACCTTGAAATGGCCACCTAAACTCGACCGCCCGCGCGACAGCGGATTGCTGTATCATAGCGTTGGTCCACACGGCACACCCATGCTCTGGATGGAATCGTTCGAGTTTCAGGTTCAGGAAGGCGATACCGGCGACTACTGGGGTGTAATGGACGTACTGGCCGATATTTCTGCCCAAAAAAATGATAAAGGCAATTACGTTTATCGACCCGGCGTTTCGCCCGTTACGTTTCAGGATAAAACGCCCGCTGGCCGCTGGTGCATCAAAAATCCCGACAGCGAAAAACCGTCGGGCCAATGGAACGTACTGGACCTTTACTGTTTCGGCGACACCTGTTTACACGTATTGAATGGTACAGTAAATCTGATGCTTACCCGTACCCGCCACCTGGTGGATGGGCAGGTGATGCCACTTACCAAAGGCAAAATTCAGATTCAATCCGAGGGCGCCGAGGTATTTTATCGAAACATTCAGATTCAGGCCATCAAGCAGTTACCGGCAACGTTACGTCGGCAGTAGAGCGTTTGGGCGAATTGTTCAGATTTCTTTCAGCAAACCTTCCAGATCCAACGGGTGCGTAAACATCTCGATAGAGCCATCGGGTTTAACCGGCCATTGTTCGCGAGGGCGATCCCAGTATAATTCTACGCCATTACGGTCAGGATCATTTAAGTAAATCGCTTCCGAGACGCCATGATCCGATGCACCCGTAATCGGATACTTTGCGTCAATAAGCCGCTTAAACGCTATCGCCAGATCCCGACGGGTGGGGTACAAAATAGCCGTATGAAACAGCCCCGCGGTACGTACCGGTGCTGGTGGTGCATCTTTACTGTACCACGTGTTTAGTCCAATGTGATGATGGTACCCGCCAGCCGAAATAAAAGCCGCTTCTTTACCGTACATGGTAACCAGCGTAAAGCCAAGTAAATCCTGGTAGAAGACCAGTGAACGGTCCAGGTCAGCCACTTTCAAATGAACATGACCAATTCGAGTTTGATCGGGAATTGTGTAGGGAGACTGAGTCATATTATTTAAATTTAAAAGCAATTTTTCGAAGTCCTCTTCATGAACAGGTCTACCCGAAACGAGAATCAACCGAAAATAAATCCTCTTTGCTCAATGCGCACTTCGTCTACCTATTTCCTGCTCTATAGCTTATTCTTCATAGTCGTTACGTTGCCATCGGTAGGGCAAACACAACCTGCGTCACCAACGCCCAAATTTGCCTTTGCCGAGCCGAGTCTTTCGCCCGATGGGGCCGAAATGGCGTTTATATCGGGTGGCGATATCTGGACCGTACCGACTGGCGGTGGTGAAGCCCGACTGCTGGTATCTCATCCCGATAACGAATCGAGACCACTTTATTCACCGGATGGCAGATACCTGGCCTTTGCGTCGTCGCGAACGGGCAATGGTGACATTTACCTGCTGACCTTGGAAACAGGCGCCATTAAACGACTCACGTTCGACGATGGCAACGAAGTGCTAAATGCCTGGTCGCGGGATAGTAAAATGGTGTATTTCCAGTCGACAAGCCGGGATATTTCAGGCATGAACGACATCCACCGCGTAGCGATTACAGGAGGCACACCCATGGCCGTTACGGCTGACCGCTACGCGAATGAGTTTTATGGAACGCCCTCCCCGGATGGTAAGCTACTGGCTTTCTCGGCGCGGGGTATTGCCTCATCTCAATGGTGGCGGAAAGGACGTAGCCACCTCGACGAAGCCGAAATCTGGCTTTATCATCTGGATGGAAAGAAGACCGAGACTGCTTACGAACAGGTCTCGGAAAGTGGAGCTAAAGAACTCTGGCCAATGTGGAGTCAGGACGGCAAAACGCTTTATTACGTATCCGATCGCAACCAGACGCAGAATCTGTACGCACATCCAATTGGGGGCAAACCAACCATGCTTACGTCATTTACCAACGGTCGGGTAATCTGGCCTTCGATTAGCTCCGACGGCCGAACAATTGTGTTTGAGCGTGATTTTGGCCTCTGGAAGTATGATATAGCCAGCCGTCAGGCTAGCCCTATTTCGATCCGGCTTCGAGGTGTAGCGGCCAGCCCTGCTGTCGATCATCTGAAACAAACCAGTCAGTTCCGCGAGTTAGCGTTGTCGCCGGATGGAAAAAAAGTGGCATTTACGGTACATGGCGAGGTGTTTGCCGCTTCGGCTAAAGATGGCGGTGATGCCACACGGATCAGTCACACAGCCGCTAATGAAATTCAGCCCGTCTGGACACCCAACAGCCGGGGCGTTGTATACGTATCAACGCGGGATGGAGCCGCTCATTTATACCGTTACGACATTGCTACCCGCGATGAAACCCGCCTGACAAACGACTCACAGGATGACAGCTCCCCCGTATTTTCGCCCGATGGCAAATCGCTGGCATTCATCCGAAACGGCCTGGAATTACGTGTACTGGATCTAGCGACGAAAAAAGAGCGTCTGCTTATCAAAGGGTATCTGGGGCGTCCGCCGTTTGCTTCTACCGGTTCTGTTGTATGGTCGCCCGATAGCAAATGGATTGCCTATGCGTCGTTTGGAGCCAAAACGTTTCGAAATATATCGGTTGTTCCGGCTGCCGGTGGTGAAAGCAAACCCATTAGTTTCCTGGCTAATACGTTTGGCGGAAACCTGAGCTGGAGCCCCGATGGAAAATATATTTTGTTCAGTACAACCCAACGTACCGAAACGGCTCAGATCGCCCGTATTGACCTGGTTCCTCGTCCACCAAAATTCCGGGAAGATCAGTTCCGCGACTTGTTCAACGAAGAGATTCCAAAAACTCTGAAACCGGTTACCGTAACGCCCTCATCGGCAAAAACGGCGGCACGCGACACAACAGCTAAAGCCGATACAGCAGACAAATCTGACCGGGGCGGGGCAACAAAAATTGTTTTTGAAAATATTCGTCAGCGGCTGAGTCTGTTGCCGGTTGGAGTCGATGTTGATGCACAGTCGATTAGTAAGGATGGCAAAACGCTGTTACTGGTTGCTACGGTGGCAGGCCAACAAAACTTATATACGTATTCGCTCGATGAACTCGGCCGTGAACAAAGCGTAGCGCGTCAGTTAACATCAACGCCCGGCAGCAAAAGTTCGGCTCAGTTTGCCCCCGACGGTAAAGAGATTTTCTACATTGAACAGGGCCGGATTCAATCTATTACGCTGGATAGACGGGAACCTAAGCCGCTAAGCGTAACGGCAGAAATGGATGTTGATTTCAACGATGAAAAAGTGCAGGTGTTCCGGCAAGCCTGGGACGTACAGAACAAAGGGTTCTATGATTCTACCTTCCACGGTGCCAACTGGAAATCCATCCGCACGGACTATGAACCGCTGGCGGCTGGTGCCCGTACGCCCGATGAACTACGTCGATTAATTAGCCTGATGCTGGGTGAGTTGAATGCCTCTCACTCGGGGATTTCGGCACCGGCAACCTCCGTTCAGACCACAACCGGCCGCCTTGGTCTTCGTTTCGACCGGACAGAATATGAAAGTACGGGCAAGCTGCGAATTACGGAAGTTATTGCCCTCGGCCCAGCCGCCATAGCCGGTACGATCAAGTTAGGCGATTATCTGCTGGCCGTAGACGACACCAAAATCAATGCAACGACAAACCTCGACCAATTACTTGAAAATCAGATTAATCGTCGGGTTTCGCTCCTGATTGCGTCCTCGCCAACAGCTCCACCGCGCGAAGTAGTCATACGGCCAGTTAACCTGGTAACGGAAAAGGGATTACTGTATAAACAGTGGGTTCAGCAGCAGCGCGATTACGTAAACAAAATCAGTGACGGTCGACTCGGTTACGTTCACCTGTACGACATGTCGGCCGAATCGCTTGCCCAGTTAAACCTTGATCTGGATGCCGACAATCACTCCCGCGAAGGTGTAGTCGTCGACGTCCGAAACAATAACGGCGGCTTTGTGAATGCTTATGCCCTGGACGTTTTCACCCGGAAAGGCTATATGACCATGACGCCACGCGGCCTGCCCTCGGCACCGGCACGTACCCAGCTGGGGCAGCGGGCGCTGGAAAGTCCGACCATTCTGGTTACTAATCAGCATTCCCTTTCCGACGCTGAAGACTTTACCGAAGGCTACCGATCGCTCAAATTGGGTAAAGTGGTTGGCGAACCAACGGCAGGCTGGATCATTTACACATCAGCGGCCCAACTCATCGACGGATCGAACGTTCGGTTGCCGTTCATCAAGATTACCGACAACGCCGGCAAGAATATGGAGCTGGCACCTCGTCCGGTCGACATTGCGGTGACCCGGCCCATTGGCGAAAGTTACAGTGGTAAAAGTATTCAGTTGGATAAAGCTGTAACCGAACTACTTAAAGAGTTGAACGAAACAAAGGCATCGAAACTGAGCAGTGGCAAATAAGGTAAGCCTGTTGACAATCAGCGGAGTGTAATCTAGCCGTTACATTCCGCTGGTTGTTTACTGGTCTTTGCCAGTTAGTAAGTGGGACTCTTCAGCAGGGAACATAGTACGTAGCTTTCGAGCCAAAACACACTATCCATGTTCCGCATTTTAATTATCTGGCTGATAACCTGCATGACTATGTCCCCTTCTGACGCTCAATCCACATCCACTCAATCCGTAGCTGGCGAATATTACCTAACCGGCATTCGCGAAATTGGTTCAGGTATTAAACTCAATCCCGATGCTACGTTCGAGTTTTTCTTTGCTTATGGTGCGCTCGACCGGGCGGGTCAGGGCACCTGGAAACAGCAAGGCAATCAGATTATTTTGAACAGTCGTCCGCGTCCGGAAAAAGATTTCGCCCTGATTACGAGCCGGACGGTGCCCGAAAAAGGGTTAACCGTTCGGCTTGTTGACCCGAACAAACAGTTGTTAAGCTACGTAGCGTTTGCCATCAAAAACGGCACCGACGTTCAGCGTGAGATGGCGGACAGTGACGGAAAAGCGACTTTTTCTAAATCAACGGCTGAAGCCATTTCGCTACGTTTCGAGCTTTGCCCCGACCGGTATTCTGTATTTACCGTTGCCAATAAAGCGCATAACTATTTCGAATTTCGGTTTGAGCCCTGGATTGCCGAAGTCTTTTTCGACAACGTAGCCTATAAGCTTACCGACAACGATTTAGAAGGCCCACACCCACTGCTAGAAACTGGCAAAACATACTCGTTTGAACGTAATCAATAGAAACGATACGTTTCACAGCACATAGCCACGTAATGTTGACCGCTTATGGCTCCATCCGGTTTAAAACAAACAGGCCGCTTAGATTGTCTAAGCGGCCTGTTTAGCAAAAAGTATGACCTAGCGACGGCCTCCGCCAAGGTCTACACCAACCTTGATACCCAGATACGCATTTTCGCTGGTAACCTCCAGTGAGGATGAGTTATTCTTGCTTGTCGGTACAGCGTTGTATTCAACGGCAGCGACGAAGTGACCTGCTTTAATACCACCCCGAATCATACCGCCAAATTTGTTATCGCTCACCAGTTGAATGTTCTGGTTTGGTTGTCCATTGCTGCTGATCACAACCGTACCCCCCGCGCCAATCGTGTACAAACCGGCCCCTACACCCAGAAAAGGACGAACACCACCGGTTCCAAATAAATAAGTGCCGGTTAACAGGTAAGACGTAAAGGCTCCTACATCACCCGTATAGGTGGTACCGTTTTGTTTGATACCCCGCGCTACTGAAGCCAGTTCCAGACGAAGGCCCAGATCGAAATTGTCGGAGAGCCCATACTTAGGCTCGACGGTTGCCAGAAAGCCTCCTGATACGCCCGAATTGAGTGGCTTGGCGAAACCAACAGACAGATTCACTTTAAACGGTTTGTACTCCTGAGCCGTGGCCGAAATGGCAACCAGCATTAATACACCTGCAAGGTATTTTTTCATAGCTATAGTGTTGAGTGGTGAATTTTTGTAAAGACTGGCAGTATAACTGAACTCGGAATAATCTTGTTTTCGCCGTGGGTTAATTTATTTGTATGCATATATGGGTTTGCATACATACAAGATTCAGACTGATGGGTTTAGCCTGTTATTGGTTCGCATTATCCGCGAAGAAAAAGCCTGATCAGTTTTATACAGACAGAGGCCGCAACCCGGAAACGAAGGTTCCAGATTGCGGCCTCTATATGTACTCGAATACAATGCTACGCTACTTGACGCGGTTGAATACGAATAGATCCGAAAAACCCCATTTCCCGTCTTTCTGCTGGCCACGCTGAATCGCCAGCTGATCGGCGGAACGTTTTTCATAGATGATTCGAATTGAGCCGTCTTCTTTTTCAAATAAAGCCCGGTTATTTCCGGCTTCGATAAACTTGTAGCGATCTGATTTATCTTTCTCTTCCTGACCGATCAAACCCGGCTTGAAATGTTTCACCAACACAATCGGTCCCTGTTCAGTCTGTTCAAAAATCAGCATTTCATACATCGTTACCTTGTTGTCTTTCATCATCCGCATAAAGCCGGTCAGGTTGTCGCCAGCGGGAGCAATCCAGGCGGCTTCAATCGGACCGCCATTGAACGTACCGAGCCAGTGGCCTTCCATAAAACTAACATCAGCGAGTGAACCGGTTTTAGATCCGCTTTGGGCATACGTAGCATTAATTGAAAGAAAGCAGATGAAGGAAAGCAAAAACAGGTGTTTGATTTTCATCAGGATATAGAATTATGTTTGAACTAGAGTAAGATTAAAAAACCTAATATTTACTACAGGAAAGGGTAAGAAAAGAACAGATTTCGCGGCCACTTATTTTCACAACTTTCCTAACTTCTTCCGTGTTTATTGAGTGATTATCAAGAAATATACTCCCACCCAACATGGATTTCATCGACTATTACAGCATTCTGGGTGTACCAAAAACGGCTTCAGACGAAGAGATCAAGAAGGCCTATCGTAAACTGGCCCGCAAGCACCATCCGGACCTCAACCCGAATGATGCGGAAGCGAATAAGAAATTCCAGCAGATCAACGAAGCCAATGAAGTACTGAGCGACCCGGAGAAACGGAAGAAATACGATCAGTATGGCAAAGACTGGCAACACGCCGAACAGTTTGAGGAGGCTCAGCGTAACAATGCCCGTCAGCAGCAGCAGTACCGTCAGCAGTATGCCCAGGGCGACACGGGCGATTACGATTTTTCGGGGGGCTTCGGCGGGGCTGACTTCTCAGATTTCTTTTCGTCGCTATTCGGGCAGGAAGCCGGTGCGGGCAGCCGACGCCAGGCTCAGTTTAGAGGGCAGGATTATCAGGCCGAACTGCACCTTAACCTGCGCGACGCCTACACTACGCACAAACAGACCCTCACCGTTAACGGAAAAAACATCCGAATTACCGTACCGGCGGGCATCGAGAATGGGCAAAAAATCAAACTGGCGGGGTATGGTGCACCGGGCGTAAACAATGGGCCTAACGGTGATTTGTACATTACGTTCGTTATTGCTGAGGATAACCGATTCAAACGAAAAGGCAATGACCTGTACGTTGATGAGGAAATAGATCTATACACGGCTGTACTCGGCGGAGAGCACGTAGTGGAAACGATGGACGGCAAAGTAAAACTGACCGTAAAACCCGAAACCCAGACTGGAACGAAGGTGCGACTGAAAGGGAAGGGCTTCCCCGTTTATAAGCAGGATGGTACCTTTGGCGATCTGTACATTACGTGGCAGGTAAAGTTACCGACGAACCTGACCGACCAGCAAAAAGAGCTTTTCCGGCAATTAGCCAGTCTGTAATCACAACCCTTTTTTCTTATGCAACCTAGTCACCTGATCTCCATCCGTGAATTTTGCATACACCACCAGGTCGAAATCACGTTTGTTGAAACATTAGCGAGCAATGGCCTGATTGAAACGACAACCATCGAGCGGGCCATTTATATTGAACCCGATCAATTGATACGTCTGGAAAAGTTCGTCCGGCTCAATCAGGATTTATCCATCCATACCGACGATCTGGATATCGTGAGCGATTTGCTGGACCGGGTAGAAAACCTACAGCAGCAGGTTACCCAGTTACGGAATCGGCTGGTTTTTTATGAACCTTTATAAGTAAGCTCAACCCATTCATGCAAAAATACCTGCCTCTTCTCGCTCTACTCGTTTTGCTGTATGGCTGCGGCCAACGCTCTACAAAAACTGAATCAACCGCTGCTGGCGACTCCACACAGAACGCCGTATTAACAACAGTGACTCAACCGGATACGATCTGTTTCAGTCAGATCGTAAACCGTGACTCAACATCCTTACAGCTAGTCATTCAGGATTCAACAATTACGGGCGAGTTAAACGTACTTCCATTTGAGAAAGACAAAGCCCAAGGGGCTATACAAGGCGTGCTGAAAAATAATCAGATCGTAGCCAACTGGCAACGCTCGGGCGAAGGCATTACGCAATCTTATGAAGTTGTTTTTACGTTAAAAGGTGATTCGGTAACCTGGCGTGAAGGAGAACGTATCGAAAAGCAGGGCAAATGGGTTTTGAAGAATCCGGATCAGGGCTATGAATACGTACTAATGAAGACCGAATGCCCATGAAATCGCTTTTTTGAAGCTGGTTTTGGGTAAATCCTTTAATTTGTCGCCAAAATTTACTTCATCTACTCAACTAGTAAATGCGTTTCCACTGCCGGTATCAGTTCGTACTCTCAGCGTTCTTTCTGCTTATTTCCTGCCTTGCCATGGCGCAAACGCTCAAACGTCCCCGCGAGTATGGCATCCGTTTCGGGGTGCTGCCAGTTGGTCCGCTCAACGCCATCACCGACGTACCGGGAGTGCGGGTAGGTCATATAACCCTCAATCAGGGGCAGGTTATTCGCACGGGCGTTACAGCCATTTTACCGCATCAGGGAAACCAGTTTCAGCAGAAAAACCCGGCAGCGATTTATATTGGCAATGGCTTCGGCAAACTAGCTGGCTATAGTCAGGTTGAGGAACTGGGTATGATTGAAACACCTATTATCCTGACCAATACGCTGAATGTTCCTACCGCTGCCGACGCGTTAATCGATTACACATTCGCGCAGGCTGGCAATGAGCAGGTTCGTTCGGTGAATCCGGTGGTTGGCGAAACAAACGACGGTACGCTAAATGATATTCGGGGGCGGTACGTCACAAAGCAGCACGTGCTCGATGCGCTTCAGCAGGCGAAAACTGGTCCTGTTGACGAAGGAAACGTTGGAGCAGGCACCGGAACTATCTGTTTTGGCTTCAAAGGCGGCATCGGTACGTCGTCCCGGAAATTACCAGCCTCGCTTAACGGCTACACGGTCGGGGTTCTCGTCCAGACAAATTTTGGTGGTACGCTGCAAATTGCCGGCATTCCCGTCGGGGTGGAATTAGGCCAGTATGAATTTAAAGATAAGTTGGACGGCTCGTGCATGATGGTTGTATTGACCGACGCACCGCTGGACGCCCGCAATCTGAAACGGCTAGCCAAACGAGCCTTTATGGGGCTCGCTCGCACCGGAGGCATTGCGTCGAATGGTAGTGGTGACTACGTTATTGCCGTTTCTACAGCTTATCAAATCCCCCACGAAACCAGCAGCAACTTCGATCAGGTAAAACTCTTACGTAACGACAACGTATCGCCCCTATTTATGGCCGCTATTGAAGCCACTGAAGAAGCTATCATCAATTCGATGTTTGCCGCACAAACGACTACTGGGTATCAGGGGTCTAAAGTGGAAAAGTTGCCCGTAGAAAAGGTTGTTGAGCTATTAAAGAAAGCGGGCCAGCTTCATTAATACGTATCTATCTAACGTCGGCCTTCCGCAATGCGCCACAAAATGCCAGCGAGCCCCGCGAAAGCCAATGCGCCCAACAGCATATAACCGCCTTCACCCAAAGCGCCCATTAAGGCAGGTTCCAGCGTGAGTGACGCCAGACCGTTGTAGATCGACTCATTCACCGACAGTAAGGCCACCGCTACGCCCGCCAGCGCCCCTCCTGCCACTAAGCCGGTAGCAAACAGATTACCTTTGCCCAGATCGGCGTCTTCTTCTACCGTGCCTTTACGTTTGGCATTCCAGTCGACGATGGCTTTCACAAGGCCACCGGTGAAAATGGGTAAGGTTGTAGACAGGGGCAGGTATAACCCTACCGCAAAAGCCAGTGCACTAACACCGCATAACTCAAACACCAGGGCAATGAAAGCACCAACCAGTACGAATTGCCAGTCGAGATTAAACGATAATAGCCCTTTGATAAGCGTAGCCATGAGGGTGCCCTGCGGTGCCGGAAACTTATCGGAGCCGATAGCGTGGGTTATTCCCTGCGCCAGCAAGTCGGGGGTTGGCGTATCCAGAATCTTTACGGTTGCTCCTACGACCAGCGACGATACAATAACACCAATGAACAGGGCCATTTGCTGATATTTTGGCGTAGCGCCAACCAGATACCCCGTTTTTAAATCCTGCGACGTACCACCGGCATTAGCGGCCGCTACGCAGATCATACTACCCACGACCAATACGGCTGGCTCATAAATTTTTCCGGTCAGGCCAAAGGCGATAAACACAAGCGACGTCCCCATGATGGTTGCAATGGTCATCCCCGATACAGGAGAGGAGCTCGATCCGATCAACCCTACAATCCGGCTGGCTACGGTTACGAAAAAGAAACCGAACACAATAACCAGTACAGCAATCAGCAATTTCGTAATGACAGAATCGCCGGGAATTTGCGGCAGCACAACCATTAAAGCAGCCAGCACAATACTACCGATGATGACTATCCGAACGCTCAAGTCCTGCTCCGTACGGCGCGTATGGCTGCCTGTGCTTAAAGCCTCTTCTTTTTCGATAGCATTGATAGACGATCGGCTGAAGCTCTGCTTAAATGAAGAGACAATCGTTGGAATGGTCTTGATCAGCGTCATAAATCCACCGGCTGTAACCGCACCAGCGCCAATCTGCCGAATGTAAGCCCGATATACAGCCACAGCGGTATCGGCAAACGTATGTGTGGTCGGATTCCAGCCGCCCGGTCCGCCTGCCGTTTGCAGGTTAGTCAGATAACCGAGTTTCTGAAGTTGCAAGGCAATGGTATCGCCTGGTACAACCGATGCCAGCAACGGAATCAGCCCCAGCCACGCCAGAATGCCCCCACCGACCAGTACGGCTGAAATACGAAATCCGATGATGTAGCCAACGCCCAAATATTCCGGTGTGATTTCGCCAGCCACCTGCGCCGACGGGAAATAACGGTTTGCCTGTTTCGTTGCCCAAACGGGCACTTCGGCAATCACGTGCAGCACTTTCTGTAGGAGTGCATACAGTAACGCAACGCCCAAACCCTGGTAAGCCGTTTTGGCAAAGTCACCCCCTTTTTCGCCTGCTATCAGCACCGACGCACAGGCTGTCCCTTCCGGGTAGGGCAACGTACCGTGCTCCTGTACAATCAGCGACCGACGTAACGGAATCATCATCAACGTACCGATCAGCCCACCCAGAATTGCCAGTGTCAGAATTGTCCAGTAATTAAAAAAATCAGCCCCACTCCCGTTTGTTAGAAACAAGAAACCCGGCATGGTAAACACGACGCCCGAGGCAATGCTCTCCCCTGCCGATCCCGTCGTCTGGATGATGTTGTTTTCGAGGATGGTTGTATTCAGAAATTTGCGCCCGAGCGAAATGGCCAGTACAGCAATTGGAATAGAAGCCGACACCGAAAGACCGGCTTTCAGGGATAAATACACGGTTGCAGCTCCGAACAACACGCCGAAGACAGCTCCAGTAATGACGGCTTTTAATGTAAACTCAGCGGGTGATTCGGTGGCAGGAACGAACGGTTTGTGAGCAGGCACAGATTGGGACATAGTCGGTATGGTTTATCATGCGGCTTCGTTACGCATGACAAAGTAAGACATTCCCAATAGATACCGAAATCAGGGCTTATTTTACTGCACCGCCCGCGTCCTGTACTGGTCCATTACGTCGCTGGGATGAATTTCCAGCACATGCGCCAGTACCAGCAACACCAAGGTCCGGGAGGCAATCCGGCGCGAAATACCAGCAATGGAAGCAAACAGATCGACCGTTATGCTATTATGCTCGCCGAGATGTTGCATGAGCATTTGCTCTTTTTCTCCATACGTAAAGCGAATATCGCGGTCGGCCTGTTCGCCCTTCAAAATCTCGCGAACTTCCCGGCTGGCCTGCACTGATTTGTCACCTACGCGAACGTAGGCTTTTTTATCATCAGGATTAGCTGGATCGGGAATGATGTAATGGGGGCGGGTTGGGCTGCGCGGTACACGAATGACCAGAACCTCACGTTCGTCGTAGAGCTGTACGCGTTCGATTGTGTAAGAAATTCGCGGAAAACAATATTTGTTGATTGCCCGGACGAGTAGGTATTCGTCTTCGTCGGCATATTTCAAACCCGGAATCTTTTTGTCGTCACCGACGCCGATGAGCATGATCCCTCCATTGGTATTAGCGAAGGCGACCACGCCCCGAATGATTTTTTCGGGATGATTTGTTTTCAGCTTGAACTCTAAATTGCTACCCTCTCCCCGTTTAACCAGGTTTTTGAGCGCTTGATAGTCCATAACCGATGGGGTCATCTGGTTGAGCACCGAATTGGGATAAATATACGGCTTTTCCACAAACATGCAAGAATTAGGCCTATATCTCTACTTTACGTCGAAAACTGCTCTTATTTGCATCAACTTTTCGACCTGACAAACCGTTAACTACCTGAATGAACAATGTAAAATAAATAATGTCTACTACCGGGCGGTACTGTTTACCTATTTAGGTAATGACATTATTAATTAGCCATTTTGCATTATCCATCTACCCTAATAAACGTAAATATGCTGCTAAACGTTGCTTTGGTTCTGGGTACTTTCCTGTTTATGGAGGGCGTTGCCTGGTTCACGCACAAATATGTGATGCACGGTTTTTTGTGGAGTTGGCACCGTGATCACCACAATCATCACAAAGGTTTTTTTGAGATTAACGACCTGTTCGCCGTAGTGTTTGCCTTAACGGCAATTAGCCTCATCGGAACAGGCGTCGCTTATCCTGAGCTGGATTACCTGACCTGGATTGGTGCCGGTGTGACCCTGTACGGATTCTTTTATTTTATGTTCCACGACATCATTGTTCACCGACGCGTGAAAGTAAAGCTGGACACCAGCGGTCGATACATGCAGCGAATCATGCGGGCGCATTACATTCACCATAAAGTGCATACCAAAGAAGGGGCCGAAGCTTTCGGCTTTCTGTACGCACCCAAGAAATATGACCGGCCGGTAAAGAGCGATTCAAAATCGACAAAAGCCCAAACGTAACGCCTGGATTCAGCAATCTTCAGATACAACAAAAGGCGTAATCCACATTGGTTGGGTTACGCCTTTTCCGTTGGCAATCGGCCGATCAATATTCGTCTTCGTTGAAAAAGAAATCGTCTTTCGTTGGATAGTCCGGCCAGATCTCTTCAATACTTTCATAGGGCTGCCCATCGTCTTCAAGTTCCTGAAGGTTCTCAACAACTTCGAGAGGAGCGCCTGAGCGAATGGAATAGTCAATTAATTCATCTTTGGTGGCAGGCCAAGGGGCATCTTCCAGGTACGATGCCAGTTCGAGTGTCCAGTACATAGTGTGTTCGTATTTAGTGTCTATTCTTCAATGAGGGTGCAAAAGTAAAAAAACCGTTAATATCCAAGCTATTTTACGCAAAAATGTTCATTAGTGTTGCCAGGATAGGATTTAGCCGATTAACGCGAAATATCTTCTTTTGTTTTGAGCGCTAATTCAACTTGAAACCTGAAATTTGAAACATTGAATTTAAAATGCAACAATGCTGGTCGAAGTAGGAGCTTATTCACTGGAATCATGCCTGAGGGCACAACGGGCCGGAGCCGGACGTATTGAGTTATGCGGGGGTCTTGCCGAAGGCGGTACAACACCTAGTGCCGGGCTGATCCAATTGGCTCGTCAGGGCCTGACGATTCCATTCTATGTTATGATTCGGCCCCGCGGGGGCGACTTTTATTATTCAGATACTGAGCTTTCTGTGATGAAGGCCGATATTCAGCTGGCAAAATCATTCGGAGCCGACGGTATCGTATTGGGGCTTTTACAACCGGATGGTACTGTTGATGAACAGCAAACCAGAGAATTAATTGACTTAGCCAGCCCACTACCCGTTACGTTCCACCGGGCGTTTGATATGACCCGCGACCCACTGGAAGCCCTCGAAGCCATTATCCGCACAGGAGCTGTTCGAATTCTGACGTCTGGCCAGCAGCAAAATGCCGGAGCGGGTTTAGCTGTTATTCGTCAGCTTTCTCAACAGGCTGGCGGTCGAATCGAAATTATGGCGGGGGCGGGCGTGAATTTCCAGAATGCACAAAATTTGATCGAAGCGGGAGCCGATGCCCTCCATTTGAGTGGCAGTGCGAAAGAAGAGAGCCGGATGGTTTTTCGGCAACCGGCTGTTTCTATGGCTTCCAGCGTACCGGGCGAATACGAATATGTAGAAGCACAGGAAGATAAGATTCGGGCGGTGGTGCGTCTGGCTACAGCACAATAGCCCGATTGCCCGAAATAAAGACGCGGTCATTAAAAACCAGCTTGAGCGCCTGCGACAATACGATCTTTTCAACATCTCTGCCTTCGGTAGCCATGTCGGCAGCCGTATGCCGATGATCGACTTCTTTTACATTCTGCGCAATGATTGGCCCTTCATCCAGGTCATTGTTGACAAAATGGGCCGTAGCACCAATAATTTTTACGCCCCGCTCATACGCCTGTCGATACGGGTTGGCCCCGACAAAGGCAGGCAGAAACGAATGGTGGATATTAATAATCCGATTGGGAAAATGATCAACAAAACTGGCCGTAAGAACGCGCATGTATTTGGCCAGTACCAGATATTCCGGCTCATAAATAGCCAGCGTACGCAGGATGGCCTCTTCATGCTCTTCGCGGGTTTTCCCCTCGTGTGATACGTAATGAAAGGGTATACCGAACTTGCTCACTAAAGGTTGCAACAGATTATAATTGCTCACAACTGCCAGAATATCAGCATCCAGTTCATCAAAGGCGTACCGGATCAACAGTTCCCCAAGACAGTGATGTTCTTTGGTAACCAGAACCACAATATTCTTCTTACGCTTGGGATTTAGCCGAAACTGAATTTCGCTCTGACTTGTCGAATCGGGCAGGGTTGTTTTTAATTCGTGCAGTAAAGAATCGCTGTTGAATTGACCTTCAAACTCCGTCCGCATAAAAAATCGGCCCGACGGACTAACGTATTCATCGTTGTGTATAATGTTCAGATTATGCCGAAACAGTACCCCCGTTACGTGATAAATCAGCCCTTTACTATCGGGCCCATCCATCAGTAAGATATGTTTATCAGGAACCATCATCTATGTTTTGAATAAATTGGCTAAAAGTAGCAAATGCCAACCGTTTATTCCTTTATTTTGACCCGCAAGCCCCTCACACTCCTATATTAATGATAAATCGACGTCGTTTTTTAACCATTGGCTCCCTTGCAGGGCTGATCCCTTCGTTATCGTTCCGATCAAAAAAATCAGCCTCTGGTCTCGTATCGACCCTATCGTCAGAACCTACCCGTCTGGCCGCTAAACCTATAGTTATTTCAACCTGGAAACAACCAAAAGCGAATGCAGCGGCTCAGGCTGTGCTGGATAAAGGTGGCCGGGCACTTGAGGCCGTTGAAGCGGGCGTCCGCGTGCCGGAAGCTGATCCTGCCGATATGAGCGTTGGGTATGGCGGCCGCCCCGACCGCGATGGTCACGTTACGCTCGACGCCTGCATTATGGACGAAAGAGGGAATGCCGGCTCCGTTACGTTTCTGGAACACATCATGCACCCCATTTCCGTAGCGCGTGCAGTGATGGAAAAAACACCCCACGTAATGCTCAGTGGCGAAGGTGCTTTAAACTTTGCGTTGGCTCAGGGGTTTAAGAAAGAGAACCTCCTTACCAAAAAAGCGGAAAAAGAATGGCGGGAATGGCTCAAAACAGCTAAGTACAAACCCATTGCCAATATTGAACGACACGATACGATTGGTATGCTGGCTATTGACGATCAGGGAAATATTTCCGGAGCCTGCACCACAAGCGGACTGGCTTACAAAATGCGGGGCCGTGTCGGCGATTCGCCTATTATCGGGGCGGGCCTTTTTGTTGACAACGAAATTGGTGGGGCTTGCGCAACAGGGCTGGGTGAACTGGTCATGCGCACCTGTGGCTCCTTTCTGGTGGTTGAACTGATGCGCCAGGGCCGAACACCGCAGCAGGCCTGTGAGGAAGCCGCACTACGTATCGTGAAAAAGCAGGATTATAAAGACATACAGGTTGGCTTTCTGGCAGTAAACAAGAAGGGCGAGTCTGGCGCTTTCAGTATTCAGCCAGGTTTCAACTATACCATAACCCAACAAAAGCAGACCCAGGTAATCGACGCAAAATCGTACTTGAAATGAACAAGTTTTTCTTTTATTGTTTATAGTACGTAATTGCCGTGCAAAACCCGGTAGTACTCTTGCTATACAACTAGTTTAAAAATCAATAACAACATTGGAATCGGTATTTTCAACATCGAAGCGGAAGCTCCTGCTCGAAATCGCCTGGGAGGTGTGTAATCAGGTAGGTGGAATTTATACGGTTATTCGGTCGAAAGTGCCAGCAATGGTCGAAAAATGGGACGATAACTACGTAGCACTGGGTCCGTATTTTCCGCAGCGATCAGCGGCTGAATTTGAGCCTATTACTGAATCCGACGAAACAGAAATTGGTCAGACGGTTCGGAAAATGCGGCAGCTGGGCTTCCACATCGAATATGGCTACTGGCTGGTCACGGGTCGTCCTCGGGTCGTGTTGTTCGATATCAATAGCATCAGCGCGGATCAGCTTAATCAGATAAAAACGCAACTCTGGTTAAACCACCAGCTCTCAACACTCCACATTGAGGACCTTGTCAATCAGACCATTGCCTTTGGTGAGATGGTCCGTCTGTTTATTACGCTACTCGCCGAAGATCATGCCCGTCGCGTTGATTTTGTTGCGCATTTTCATGAATGGATGGCCAGTACGGGTTTGCCGGATTTGCGTCGTGACAACGTCAAAGTCGCTACTGTATTTACCACCCACGCCACCATGCTCGGGCGCTATCTGGCGCAAAATGAATCGGGTTTTTACGGAAAGCTGCCGTTTTTCGACTGGAAACGAGAAGCGCAGCATTACGGTATCGAGACGCAGGCAACCATTGAGCGACTGGCGGCTTTACAGGCACACGTTTTTACGACGGTCAGCGACGTAACAGCCCGCGAGTGCGAAGTTTTCCTAGGTCGAAATCCAGATTTGGTCCTACCCAATGGCCTGAACGTCACCCGGTTTGCGGCAGTACACGAATTTCAGAACCTACACGTTCGCTACAAACAGAAGATTCATGAGTTTGTCATGGGCCATTTTTTCCAGAGCTATTCGTTCGATCTGGAAAAAACGCTCTACTTCTTCACCTCGGGCCGGTTTGAGTTTAGTAATAAAGGATATGATCTGACCCTTGAGGCCCTGGCCCGGCTCAATTATCGAATGCGCCAGGCCAACATGGACACTACGGTTGTGATGTTTATGGTTACCAAACAGCCATACACCTCAATCAATCCAGACGTATTACACTCCCGGGCTTTGCTCGATGAGATTCAGGAAACCTGCGAAAGCATTGAAAAACAGGTGGGTGAGCGGTTGTTTCATGCAGCGGCTTCAAATACCCAGAGTACAACTTTACCCGATCTGAACAATTTTGTGGACGATTACTGGCGGTTACGACTCCGCCGTACGGTGCAAAGCTGGAAGACAAACCACTTACCTCCCTTTGTAACGCACAATCTGGTACAGGAAGACGACATGACCCGGTTTATCCGGCAGGCCAATCTGGTAAACAATGAATTTGATCGGGTCAAAATCGTGTATCACCCTGATTTTATTGCATCTACCAATCCATTATTTGGCCTGGATTATAGCCAGTTCGTGCGCGGCTGTCACCTTGGGGTGTTTCCAAGCTACTACGAGCCCTGGGGATACACGCCACTGGAGTGCGTTGTGCGTGGTATTCCGACCGTGACGAGTGACCAATCGGGTTTTGGTGATTTTATCATGCAAATCATGCGCGATTACGAAAACCGGGGTATTTACGTCATTAACCGCCGGACCCAATCCTTTAATGAGGCCGCTGATCAATTGACCGATGTATTGTATCGGTTCGTACGGATGGCTCAGCGTGACCGCATCAAGCAACGTAACCAGGTAGAAAGCATTGCCGAAGTTTTTGACTGGAGCAGCCTTCGTTCGTATTACGACACCGCCCACGATTTAGCTTTGAAGCGTAAAAAACCCTGATTTAATGGCTAATGCATACGGATTGATGTATAGTGGCGGCATTAGCCGTACATCAATCCGTATGCATTAGCCATTTTTATTGTATGATTAGAATTGGTATTATCAATGTTTCTGACCGCGCCAGTGCAGGTGTCTATGAAGATATTCCGGGCAAGGCTGTTGTCAGTTTACTGACTGATTGGCTTACAAGCCCCTGGGAACCTGTTTACCGGATTATACCCGACGAGCAGAATCAGCTTGAAGCCACACTAATTGAACTGGCCGATAAAGAAGGCTGCTGCCTGGTTGTCACAACGGGCGGCACTGGCCCCGCTCTGCGCGACGTAACGCCCGAAGCTACGGAAGCCGTTTGTCAGAAAATGCTGCCAGGCTTTGGTGAATTAATGCGGCAGGAAAGTCTGAAATACGTGCCAACAGCTATTCTGTCCCGCCAAACAGCGGGTATACGTAATCAAACGCTCATTTTAAATCTTCCGGGTAAACCTACCGCTATCGGCCAGTGCTTATCGGTAGTGTTTCCAGCGATTCCTTACTGTATTGATCTTATTGGCGGGCCGTTTCTAACGACTGACGCGGCAAAAATGAACGTGTTTCGGCCCAAGAGTTAGCAGAATACAATTTTACTGGGGAAAACTAACTTTCCCCATCGTTACGCTCGGAACCCCCTGCCTTTCTCCAAACGAAGTAGCGCCCCCGGCCAAGGTCTCGTTGGCTAATACTGCAAAGAGAACAGCTTCTTTTGCGTCACCGCTAATGCCCAGTTCGTCGGTTTGGCTAAAGGTACACTCAGGTAACTGCGTACGTATCGCTTGCGTTAGCACCGGATTATGCATACCTCCTCCGCTCATGTAGATACGGTACATTTCAGATTTACGTATTACGCGCCGAATGGCATCTACGATCGTATCGGCACTAAACTGGACCAGCGTTGCCATTAGATCCGCAGCGGATAGATCCGTTGAGTTACTACGGGCCTGAGCATACTCAACGTAACGTATATTAAACACTTCAGGGCCTGTGGTTTTCGGGAAAGGCGCGTCGAAGAAGGAGTTTGTTTTTAAAGCCAGTAGTAAGTCTGCATTTACCTGCCCTAACGAAGCCAGCATCCCATTTTCGTCGTAGGCTTTGTTCAGAAGTTTTCGGGCATAAGCATCTAAAAGTGTATTTCCGGGCCCTGTATCGGTCGTGAATACGTTGCTGGCGTCTCCATCAGCGGGGAGATACGTAAAATTGGCAATCCCTCCCATATTAAGTAAAAGGCGGTTTTCGCCCTTTTTTGAAAACATGAAGTAATCGCCATAAACGGCTAAGGGCGCTCCTTCGCCCCCGTGTGCTACGTGTTTCTGGCGAAAATCGCTCAGTGTGATAATTCCCGTTATGGCTGCAACATGGTCACCATCACCTATTTGAAGCGTTGCGTTGGGGAACTTATCCCGCTTATGCTGGATTTTGGGGGCATGATAGACGGTTTGTCCATGACTGGCTACAATATCTATTTCGCCGGGGTCAATGTCCCAGATACGCAGGCAATCAAGCACCATCTGGCCATGTATCCGGCCAATGTATGGGTTTAACAAACAAAGTTGCTCAAATTCGATTTCTAGTTTAGCAAATACAGTACGGATATCATCTTTCAGGGAATCGTTATAAGGTAATGTCATAAAACGTTCAACTGAAACCTGAGTAGCAGGGCCACTACCGGAAATGCGACACAGGGCTACATCGAGGCCATCAAGTGACGTACCGGACATCAAACCGATAATTCGGCGCTCGTCTTTCCGGGCGATATCGTATAATCGTTGAAGTTGTAAATTCATTTTTAAAGTATAATTCCCGACGTACAGCTACTGCATTGACTATGCAGTAAGCTGGCAAACTACAAACCATAAATCATAAAAAGCATGAATTTCTGGGGTACCGAGCAATTTTCTTTTTTGAAAGTATCCTGTTTTTGGTATTAGGCCGTACGGTTGATGTCATTGAAACCCAGTTTTTGTCAGGTGGCGATATTAATACAGCCGCTCAGGTGTTTTCGTCGGAAGGCGTATTTTTCATTAAATGGAATCAGTTTGAACACACTGAAAACCAGTCTATGTTCGAAACGGAAGCCCTTGGCCTTGATTTATTACGTCAAACAAATGCCTTCCGGATTCCTCAAGTAATTGGCTATGGCAAACATGGTGATAAAGCTTATTTAATACTGGAATATATCGAACCGGGCAAACCCAGCAAAACCTATTGGGAAACGCTTGGCCAACAACTGGCAACTTTGCACGCGCACTCACAACCAGAATTTGGTTTGCATTTTAACAATTTTATCGGCTCACTACCTCAGACGAATACACAGACAGCCAATGGGTACGATTTTTTCTTTAACCATCGGCTGCTGCCTCAGGCCGGTTTAGCGTTTTATAAAGGGCTGTTATCCAAATCGACGTACGATGCTCTTTTTCGTCTATACAAGCGTTTCCCCGAGTTGCTGCCAGACGAACGACCCGCTTTACTTCACGGCGATCTGTGGTCGGGTAACGTACTGGTTAATGAAGACAGTAATCCCGTGCTGATTGATCCGGCCGTGTATTACGGATTCCGTGAAGCCGAACTTGCCTTCACTCGGCTGTTTGCCGGTTTTGATGAATATTTCTATGAAGCCTATGACGAATCATTCCCGCTTCAGGAAGGCTTTAATGAGCGAGTAGCTATTTATAATCTTTATCCGTTGCTGGTTCATGTGAATCTGTTTGGTTCAGGTTACGTTAGTGGCGTAGAACGTGTATTAAAACAGTTTTAATCAGTCAGTAAGCCATCCATTGGTGAGTCGGTCCAGCCACTTTTGCTGATCGGCGCCTTGTGACTTGCCGCCTATTTTTTTATGGACATTACTTCTTTCGAACAGTTTGAGCTAAACCGGCAGTTACTGAATGCCATAGCTGAACTGGGCTATACAGAACCGACCCCCATTCAGCAGAAAACGATTCCGTTAAGTCTGGGAAATCACGATGTACTCGGCATTGCTCAAACCGGAACCGGCAAAACGGCAGCCTATTTGCTCCCGCTGCTTATGAAGATAAAATATGCACAGGGATCTGCACCTCGGGGACTAATTCTGGCCCCCACGCGTGAACTGGTACTACAAATTAATGAAGCGGTCAGCGAACTGGGCAAATACACAGACCTTCGTCATCTGGCGTTATACGGTGGCCTTGGCCCTAAAACGCAGATCGAGACACTCCGTAAAGGGGTTGATTTACTGGTAGCTACACCCGGCCGGTTTATGGACCTGTATCGGCTTGGCGAGATTGTGACGAAAGATATACGTACCATGGTGCTTGACGAAGCCGACAAGATGATGGACATGGGGTTTATGCCTCAGATTCGATCTATTCTGGAAGTGATCCCGACAAAGCGCCAGAATTTACTGTTTTCGGCAACTTTTGGCGGACGCGTCGAACGCTTATCAGCCGAGTTTCTTGAAGCACCCATCAAGGTAGAAGTGACACCTCAGGCATCCACAGCCGAGATGGTTAATCAGGTTCTTTATGAAGTGCCGAATTTTCGGACCAAAATTAACATGCTGGATTACCTTGTCAGTAAAGACGCTTTCCAGCGGGTTATCATCTTTGCCCGTACAAAGGGAACTGCCGAAAACATTTACAAATTTCTGGCCCGAAAAGTAGTTGAGTCCGACAAAATCAGGGTTATTCATGCCAACAAAGGCCAGAATACACGTATCAATGCGATGGACGCTTTCAAAGAAGGAAATGTTCAGATTCTAGTTGCAACGGACGTAGCGGCACGAGGTATCGACGTAGCGCAGGTAAGCCACGTCATTAATTTCGACCTACCTCTGATTTATGAAGATTATGTCCATCGGATTGGCCGTACCGGGCGAGCGAATCATACGGGTGAAGCCATTACGTTCCTGACAATGGCCGAGGAATACCATGTGCAGAAAATCGAGCGAATCATTCGCATGACCATTCCCCGCAAACCTTTACCCCCTGAAGTAGAGGTTGTTGAAACCCCTTTCGACGAGCAGCAGGCCATGTTACGCGAAATCGACGAGCAACGCCGGAAGGATGATCCAACGTTTCTGGGCGCTTTTCACGAGAAAAAAGCAAAGAATTTACCGAGCCCTAAAAGCCGGCTAAAAGCTAAATCGAAACTCCCTAATACGAAGAAAACCGCGCCCTCTTCCCCCGGCACACGGTCTGGGATACCGACCGGAAGGCCAGGCGGTGCAGCTGGACAAAAAGGAAGCGGACAAAAGCGGTCCGGATCGCGCGGTGGTCGGCGTTAATTTATTGATAATGTACTAAGTTGGACCTCACTATCGTTTTATCGAGACACAGACTGTGGTGTATTGATTTCTATGACCGTTCGGATTTATCTGATACAGTGGACTTTAGTAGTGTTGCCTTTTTTGGCAGCAGCGCAATCTAAGCAGTTCGTTACGTCGGCGCGTTCAGGCGATTCTGTTCGGCAGTCAGGAACGTCTACTATTTCTATAGAAACAATAGCCCAACCGACAGCAACATCTCCTAACGACAACACTGAAGTTATCACGGGTTCGGCCAATACGCTCCCTCTGTTTGGTGAACGTCCGAAAACAGCCGATCAAATAAGTGAAGAAATTCATTTCCTCAACGACTGCGACCGAAATTTCGGGAGCCGTTCGGAGGCCAGCGATTTTTTGCAGCCCGTGGCTGGGATTATGTCGACAATGGGCAGTTGGATACAGCGGCTTACCGATTTAATTTATCGTGGCTGCTCAACAATCGAAATCCAGATGCGTATTGGGGCCTGGGCGTTGTGTGCTATCAGAAAAATCAGCTCCCGGATGCTATCCGAATGCTAAAAAAAGGGCTGACTTTTGCCGACAGTAACGTTGTGCTAATGACTGATCTGGCAACTGTGGAAATAAAGCACTTTCAGGATAAAGCAAACGCCGACGTATTAACGGACGCTGAAAGCCATTTGCAGCAGGCGGTAACTATTAACCCGACGAATGCCGCATCGTACCAGAAGCTCTCGGTTGTTTACTTTTTAAAAACGGAGTACGGAAAGGCGTGGGAATATTTGCATCAGGCCCGTAATCTCGACCTGTCTAGCCTGGATATTGCTTATCTCAATGAGCTGCTGGCCAAACAGGCTGACCCAAAAGGAATATTTAAGTAAAAACATACCCAAAAAACAAATGAGTCGCTAACCTTTTTGATTAGCGACTCATTTGTTTTTTGGGTATTCGAGTTAATTTTCTGTCTCGTCTTCCTGAACAACTTTTTCTTTAGCCCGTTCGAAAGTCACTTTACCTTTTTCATCCCATTCGGTAATGGTGTAAGGCTCAAACGAGTTATCCCACTGATCACTGGCGTATTGAGTCAATTTCCGGCGCATCCGCCGACCGCTTGGGTTGATAGGATAATATTCCGTCCAACGGCCGATTTTTACGCCATTGTCGTATTTTCCTTCTTCTGCCAGCAGCCCATTTTCGTGGAAAGCCAGGTACGTACCTTTCAATTTCCCGTATTCCATGGGAATGATTTCCTTAATTTTCCGGTGCGTTGAATCATAATACGTTAGTTGAGATTCCGCCGGAACGCCCCTATGCCACCGCGCCTTATCGGTGAGCATAAATTTGGTATCGTATTTTTCCCAGCGGCCATCTTTCATACCGGCATAATAATATCCCTCTTCAATCAACGCTTCGTTCTGATAACGTCTGTAAGGCCCGTGCAGCAATAGACCTGTTCCTTCGTCTTTGATGATTGAACTCGTTACCCGATTCGATTTCTGATAATAGCGAAAAATTTCCCGGACGTAGGGAAGCGGCTTAACTGCATCATTGTCACGTAGTACGCTAAATTCTTCAATAATCGTTCTATCGCCACTGCCGAACTTTGTGTAGGCCTTCACAATTGAAAGACCTTCGTACTCAGTTCTAGCCAATTTTTGCTTATTTTTCTTGTCTGCCTTAAGTTTTTTGAGTTGTTTTACTTTTAATCCTAAATCTGGCATTATACCCGCCACATAAGCATCCTTCTGCTCCTTTAACGACGACATAGTTGGCAACCCAAGCGTTGTGAGCGATGACGGTACAGATGAAAATGCGGACAATGGTGACTCAGGCGCTCCTGAAGGAGCCAGCACAGGCTTCGATGCTGTTGTAAGTGAAGCTGGCGCCGTTGCGGAAATCTGAGCCCTCACGTTAGACACGCAGCCGATAATACAACTAAATAAAAGAGATATCAGTAACTTTAAGTTAACTTTCAACATAATACCAGTAAACGATTGATCCCTGAATTCTGTTAGTTTTGCAACGCTTCAATAAGTCGTATTATTTTATTTATCTATACTATCCACCTGCACGTCTGGTGGTTTACTAATCATAAATACTTGTGGAAAAACAGGCCCGCATTTATGTTGCCGGACACCGAGGAATGGTTGGATCGGCTCTCGTTCGTAAGCTTCAAGCCGAAGGATATACTAACATCATCACACGCACTTCATCAGAACTCGACCTGCGAAACCAAACGGCCGTAGCCGATTTTTTTGAGCAGGAACGCCCTGAATTTGTCTTTCTAGCAGCTGCCAAAGTGGGTGGTATTCTGGCAAACAATACGTATCGTGCTGAATTTCTGTACGATAACTTAATGATTGAATCGAATATCATTCACAGTGCTTATCAAACAGAAGTTAAGAAATTACTGTTCCTTGGATCATCATGTATTTACCCGAAAATGGCTCCGCAGCCGCTGAAGGAAGAATATTTACTGAGTGGTTACCTGGAATCAACCAACGAACCGTACGCCATCGCCAAAATTACGGGTATCAAATTGTGCGAAGCTTATCGGAGCCAGTACGGCAGCAATTTCATCTCGGCTATGCCGACAAACCTGTATGGCCCTAATGATAATTACGACCTGAATGGGTCTCACGTACTACCGGCACTTATCCGTAAGTTTCACGAAGCAAAAATCAATAATCAGCCTGCTGTTGAAGTTTGGGGAACCGGTTCACCACGACGTGAGTTCCTTCATGCCGACGACCTCGCTGATGCCTGTTTCTTCCTTATGGAACATTACAGCGGTGAACTATTTGTCAATATTGGGACAGGTGTCGACGTAACAATTCGTGAATTGGCTGAGATGGTTAAAGAAACGGTTGGTTTCGAAGGCGAACTTCGCTGGAACACGGAAAAACCCGATGGAACTCCGCGTAAACTGATGGACGTATCACGGCTGCACGATATGGGTTGGCAACACAAAACCGAACTCAAAGAAGGCATCGAACGGACCTACCAAGATTTTCTACAGAATGAAGTATTGTATGTAGAATAGAAATAGGTCGTAAGTCGGTAACTGATAATTACCGACTTACGGCTTTTTTTATAATGCCTTCGCCGGGTTGCCAAATACAGTTGCGCCCGCTCCTACATTTTCGACGACAACAGAGCCCGCTCCGATGCGGGCATTTTTGCCAATCGTAACGCCCGATACGATTGTGGCACCTGTACCAATAAAAGCCCCTTCTTCAATTGTAACGCCACTATTGATGATACTTCCGGTTCCAATCTGGACGTAATCACCAAGTTTTGCCTTGCTTTCGACAACAGCACCCGACAAAATAATACAGTGCTGCCCTATGTCGGCATATGGATTTATTACAACTCTGGCTGCAATCAGATTACCGTGACCAATCGTAGCTAATCCGGAAACGATTGCCGTATCATGAATTGCATTGACAGGCTGTACTTTACGCCGTTCGTTGAGCATTTTGACCAAGCGTTTACGTACCCGGCCGTCACTAATGGCCACGAAAGATTCGCATTTGCTACCAATCAGTTTTAGAAACCCGTCATCGTCTGTATCGCCCAGCACCGATACGTCGCCAAATTCTTTGCCATGCAGGTCTTTATTATCGTCTAACAGACCGTATACGACTACGCTGTTTCGCTGAAAAAGGTCCAGGGCTGTTACGCCCAGGCTACCTGCTCCAAAAATTAGCACTGGATTCTCCATTATTTGTGGTTTGTTAAGTGAACGTGAACAACTGCTCATGCAGAGTGCCAATCTTGTCAATTTGGTAACATTCCGATAATTCTCCGTTCATGCATGATAGGTAGTTTCGTTCATGCAATTACGTACGCAATTCCGCACAATTGTTCTTTCCGATATCCATCTCGGTACAACCGGGTCGAAAGCGAAAGAAGCCACCGAATTCCTGCGAAATTACTCCTGCCAGAAGTTAATCCTCAATGGCGACATTGTTGATGGCTGGCAATTAAAACAGTACGGTACCTGGAAGAAAAAACACACTGCTTTTTTTAAAACCGTTTTAAAGCAAATCGTTCACTACGATACTAAAGTTGTTTATCTGCGTGGTAATCACGACGATTTTCTGGATCAGATAATGCCGCTTAAAGTAGGGCGCAATTTCTCCATTCGAAAAGATTATACGCTGACATCCGGTACCAAAAAGTTTTACGTAACGCACGGCGATGTATTCGATTCGATTACGTCGCATATGAAATGGCTGGCTTATCTGGGTGATATTGGCTATACGTTTCTGCTGTGGGTCAACAAGTTTTATAACAACTACCGGACCTGGCGCGGGTTGCCCTACTACTCACTCTCGCAACGCGTCAAATCCCGCATCAAACATGCCGTCAGTTACATTTCTGATTACGAACAGAAATTAATTGAGCTGGCCCGCGCCCGTAATTGCGAAGGTGTTATCTGCGGCCATATTCACCAGCCTGCTATCCGCGAATTAGACGGCATTACGTACATGAACTCAGGCGACTGGGTCGAATCGCTCAGTGCGCTGGTTGAAGATCACGACGGCAACTGGAATCTACTTTATTATACCTCCGATTTATCAAAGGACGAGAACGACACTAAACCTGCTGATATAGAACGTATTAAACCGCTATCTGTTCCAACAAACTAATCTTTATGCAGTATGCGTACTTTATTTTTAGTACAGGGCGAAGGTCGTGGCCATTTAACACAAGCCTTATCGCTGGCGCAAATTTTACAGGTAGCCGGGCATGAAGTTATCGGCGCCATAGTCGGTGTGACAGCCGAACGGGACGTACCCTCTTTTTTTCGAGAAGCATTCGCGGCACCGATTACGCCCGTTTTTAGCCCTGGGCTGGTATACAACACAGGGACAAATGCCCTTGAGCCATTCAAAACCACAATTCGGGCCATTCGGGATATTCGGCCATTCTGGCGAAGTTTGAAGCAGGTTAAACAGATTATTGATACACAAAAGCCCGATGTAGTTGTCAACTTCTATGAAATGCTGGGTGGCTTAACGTATGCACTGTTACGTCCGTCAGTACCGATGGTTTGCATTGCTCATCAATACATGGTTTACCACCCGAACTTCCAATGCCCTGCGGGGAAGTGGTTTTATCGACAAGCTTTTACCATCAATACTCAACTGACATGCTTTGGAGCGCGTGAATTGCTGGCGCTATCGTTCGATAAACAGCCCGACGAACCTAGGAGGCATCTACGCATTGTACCGCCCCTATTGCGTCAGGAAGTGATTGACATGAAGCCCACAATGAGCGATTTCCTACTAGCTTACGTTACGCAACCGGGCTTGAAAACGGAATTGCTGAAAGCGCATCAGCAAAATCCTCAGGTGCCGATGCATGCTTTTCATGCAGGTACCCAAAAACCGGATGAATTTATTGATGAAACCTTAACGTATCATGCCATCAACGGCAAACGATTTCTGGAATTTATGGCTCAATGCAAAGCTGTTGTTACAACGGCTGGCTTTGAGTCGGTCTGCGAAGCGGCATATTTAGGGAAACCCGCTTTAATGATTCCTCAGCCCAACCATTATGAACAAGCCTGCAACGCCATCGATGGGCAGCGGGCCGGGGTTGGTGTTGCCGCCACCGATTTTGACCTGAGTCAGCTACTTGCCTATCTTCCCCACTATGATTCGCCGGTAAGCGAACGTTTTCGGGCGTGGCATGCGCAAGGTTATTTTTTGTTTTTAGCGGCTCTAAATCGAGCTATTCTGCCCAAAAGTAAACCCTCTGGCGGATTCTTATCAACACGCGTTCGGCAATTACTTCGGTCCTGACTGATAAAAAAACGACAACGGATTAGAAAACCGAAAGGAATAGTCTAGCTCATTCAGTAATTTCTCCGAACCGATAATTTTAAAAGAGACGGGTTTTTCTGGCTCAACGAACGTTGGCAACTCATAACCAAAATCTGCGCAGCTTTTTCGGTAAACGGCTTCTCTGGTAGGATGCTCAGGCGCTACCGCGTTAAACGTACCGGCCATTTTTTGCTGAATGATAGCTGCGAGAATGCCCACAGCATCATCGCGATGTAGGTAATTGACTGGCACGGCTCCGCTGTCTACGGTTCGGCCAGCTACGTATTTGCCCGGTATTCGATTATAACCCATTAGGCCAGCGCAACGTAAAACTGTTACGGTTCTGCCAGGCGCCAAAGCCAGCACGAGTTGCTCTGCCTCAACCAAAGCAGGGGCCGCCGATTGCTGCGGTTCATTAACGTCGTCCTCAATAACGGTTCTCTTTAGCTCTGGATAAACCGACGTGGAACTAACGTAGATTACATGCTTTATTGGCGATTGTGGTATAGCAAGCGTCAGATGACGTATTTGCTCAGGATGAAACTCATTTCCCTGTTTTCCTGCCTTTGGGGGAATGTTGATAAGTAGTATATCAGCCTTCAGTAGAACGTCTAAATCCTCCGTTGGTGCAGGATTTAACTGAAGCTGGTAAGCCTCAATGCCCTGCCGCTTAAGCACAGACACTTTGTCGCTGGACGTAGCACTGCCTTTCACCTGGTACCCTTTCGACAGAAGGTATTCTGCCAAAGGAAAGCCAAGCCAACCGCATCCTATAATCGAAATAACTGGATTGCTCATCCATCAAAACCCGATACCAAACGTAAGCGTTCGAACATCAGGGCCTTTATCAGTTTGAAAGAGAGGGTTCAGGTCATATTTCACAAAGAAATTGACGTTCCTTAATCCTAAATGGGCTATTAGGCCGTAACGGTAATCATTCAGATAGAAATCAGAGTGACGCCGATCTTTACTACCATCTGCTTCTTTTATTTTCCGGTAACTGTCAAGCCGGTAATTAACGTACCCGCCAAATCCTAAGTGGCAAATTTTTCGGCCGTCATTGTTGTAGAATGTAACGCGGGGAACCACTGGAATACCAATTGTACAAACAGTCAACTTGCTTTTTTGCAGATCCCGACCTGCATCGGGGAAAGCTATCCCCGCAGGTTGTTTTTCGGCTACGTTATTTCCCTCAAACATAAAATTATTCCAGGCCACCTCAACGCCATAATACAGCTTCAGCGATGCGTATTTACCCCGGATTATGGTTGGCATGGCGCCTATCGATAAAGCAATGTAACGAGAGCCAATTGGCCTTAAATCGTAACTCTCTTCCGGATAGGCAGGTGAAGTACTTTGCTGAATAAAATTATTAAGGCCGATACTTACGCCATAATCAATATTCCAGTTGTCGCGACCGTGGTTTCGATTTCTGGCCCGCTCATAATCCCGATCCGTTTGATTTTTTTCCCGCACCACGGTTCTGGTAGTATCGCCCTTGTCATTGATCACAATCGTAACGCCATCCTTTTTCCTTGTGACGACCAGAACTGTGTCCTTTAAAAACCGTTCGCCGTTTTGCGAGATAGCCGTTGGTCCACCTGGTACCGAATCGAGTTTCATGCCCATCTCCCGCACAATTTTATTCAGGTCATAGTTTGATAGGGCCTGAATACCTGCTTTATCGGGCGCATAGATCACTAGTCGGGTGCGGTTGGCAAATCGAATAACTAATGAATCCGTCGGCGCTACAGACGTTGCCTGAGCCGTTAATGATGTTACTAAGGCAATTATTGTTGCGACGATAAGTACTACTCCTTTCATTGTTTGGCGGATTTATCTTTATCTAAACTACGCTTCAAACCGTTGTAAGCACGATCCAGCAGCCCACGGTCCTCTTCGCTGGCGTTGTCCCGCTTAGCGAACAGCTCACCATGTTTGATACGCTTTACCTGCGCCCATAATCCACCTGCTTTAGCATCCTTTTCTAGCTTGTCATTTACCGCAACTACAGGTTTGTCCTCAATAGAGGTTTTAGCAGCCTGGCGCGCAGCTACTAACGAAGTAGGTTCATCGATTGTCACAACCAATACTCGCTCAGCGGGTGAAATAGGCTTGGTTACTGGTTTAACATCTGCCACCTGCTCTACTGTTGGTTGATTCGTTGCGTTTTTGCCAACTTCTGTTGTCTCTGGTTTAGGCTGGCTGTCAGCAGCTTTTATCTGTGCCAGAACGGGCTCATCGGACACGGGCGCTATCGATGGCTTGAGAGTTGTCTTATGGCTATCAGCCAATCGATTCGTTGAGGTATGTATGTCTTTACCGACTTCATTCGATTTTCCAACTTTACCAATCTGCTCTTTATTTTCTGGCCGGTTTGGAACGACATGCGCTATTGGATAAGACACATCATTGTCAGCAACCGAAGCAGGCTGGGAGCGTTCATTATCAGAATTAGCAGGCTGCTGAGTCGGCCTGGCTTGCTTCACAGCTACAGCCGGCGAGTTAGAAGTCGTTACGTTATTTGATGACAAATAAAGCCAGCCAAACAGGCACACGATCAGCAAGCAGGCCGCAATGGCCATATACCGTTGTACGAATGGGTTGCGCCATACCATAATACGTGCTTCCGGCTTGTTCTGGCCCATACGCGCCTGTAACCGCTCAAACCCATTGGAGCTTGGCGGCATCGACATATTGCTCAGTTTACGAGCGAATAAGTCGTCAATTGGCTGTTTTTCGGTATGTTTTTTCATAGTATTCTGCCTGGCCAGTTCGTTGTTCTGGTGTCTGTTCTAATTTCTTCACATTTGCCTGTAGCAGCACCCGCGCCCGACTCAACTGCGACTTTGAAGTACCTTCTGAAATACCTAACATCTCCGCGATTTCTGCGTGAGAATAGCCCTCAATTGCATACAGGTTAAAGACTGTACGATACCCATCAGGCAATTGATTCACTAACCGCAGTAAATCGTGTTCATTCAATGACGAGTCGGCCCATTCGTAGTTTGGTTCAACGGTCACGTCCTCAATAGGGATTTCCTGACGCCACTGTTTCGACTTCCGCAGAAACATAAGTGATTCCGTTACCATAACGCGCCGTACCCAGCCTTCGAAACTCCCATCTTCGCGAAACTGCTCAATCTTTTCGAAAACGCGCATGAAGCCATCCAGCATCACCTCTTCGGCATCGGCCCGGTTAGCGCAGTAACGAGTACATACTGCCAACATTTTACCAGCAAACCGTTCATAAACGACTTTATGCGCACGACTTTCGCCCCGCTTCAACGCAGCTACCAGCTTTGCTTCTGTCGTAAAAAACGGTATAAGTCGCAGCATATTCGTTTAGGTTCATGGGCAAGATGCATAACTGCCCCGATAAGGTTGCATGGATAAAAAATATTTTTCTAAAAATAAAAAAGGGCCTGTTAGAGCCCTTTCACATATTTAATTCCAGCTACATAATGGAGCCAGATAACTCGCGATATTCGAAAGTTAACTGGCGCAATCAGCACCATAACCGGCGCTACTACAGCGGCATAAACCCAACCTTCTGGATCGTGGCCTAAATAAAACAGTAAAAACCCCAATACCAACGCAACTCCACCTGAGATAGCATAGCTAACATACATAGCTCCGATAAAATAACCCGGTTCGACTTCGTATCGCAGACCGCAGTGCGGACAAAGCTCATACATATCATCGAAGCCCCGCGGTGAATAAAAAGGGTGTTTAAAGATTTTACCTTTTCTGCACCTAGGACATAGCCCGTTTAACGCGGCCTGCAATCTCGAGACGTCTCCCATGCTCTCGTTTACTGTGTCGATACCATAAATAGCCAATCGACGCAACTATCAGGTAAGGTGCTAATAATAGATATAGAATGCCAAAATTCAGGTCTGAAGCCACTATACTACGACCATTGCTTACGGTACTCTCAACTGTACCACGACACATAGCACATTGGGCCATCAAGTCGGGTGTAATCACAAACAGGAAACCAATTAACAACCACACTTTCCAGTTTTTCATCGTTTTTGTGAGTTAATGGATGTAATAGGGCTTAATCATCAAATACACTATCACTCCTGTAATGCTAACGTATAACCAGATAGGAAAGGCATATTTTACCGTCTGTTTATGACGTGCAATTTGTCCACTCAACGCATAATACACAGCCTTTAAGACAAACCAGACTACTACAACTGATAACACTATATGCGACACTAGCAGGAAGTAGTACACTGGCCGAATCCACCCTTGTCCCCCGAATGCCGTTGATTCGTTGGTAAGATGGTACAAAACATAACTAACTAAAAACAACGAACCAAGTGCAAAAGCCGTCAACATGGTACGCTTATGCGCTTCTACGTTTCTTTGTCTGATGAAGTATAATCCCATCAACAGTAAAACCGACGTAAGCGAATTGATTATCCCATTTAAGTGCGGCAAATACGTTGTCCAGCTTCCTAAATCCACTTTCTGACGAATACCAAGTAATACGGCTACCGCAACTGGTATAGCCAGCGCCAGAATATTAATAATTCGGTTGGCCTTGTGCTCCTGAACAGGTTGTAGCATTTCCATGAGCAATAAATTATTTTTTGTTGTAAATATCGAGCAGGACGCGCATTTCAAGGATTAGCCGGTCGACATCCTCCTTGTCTGTTCCATTATAAAACCCTCTGATAATACCCCCTTTATCCACTAATACCAACTTTTCGGTATGAATAAAAGTTTCGTCTGGCTTACCATCCTCTACCCCTTTATCAACTACCGGAAGGTAATAGCCATGCATGGCCAAGTCATAGATATCAGCTTTACTACCTGTCAGGAAATACCACTTGCCGGGTATAGCTTCATACTTTTTGGCATAGGCTTTAAGCTGCTCTGGACGGTCGTGCTCGGGATCGACGGTATGCGAAAGAAAGACAATAGCAGGGTTATTTCGGAAAATATCCTGCACGCGAGTGAGTTGTGAAGAAATACGGGGACAGATGGTTCCGCAACGTGTGAAGAAGAAGTCAGCTACGTAGATTTTATTTTTTACGATTGACTGATCCACTGTTTTACCCTCCTGATCAATTAATCTGAAAGGAGGTATATGATTAAAAATTGTATCCGTTATTTCACTACCATCCGGCAAATTCACTTTACCCATCAGAGGGCTTCCCTTTGTTGAATCTATTTTGGGAAGATAGCGTGGCAATACGTAATGATTTTGCGTACCAAACCTCAGAAATAGATACAATAAAGCCGGGACCAGCAACGTAGTGAGCAGAATCCCGGCTTTTTGTGTGGCCGTCATATTTTAACGTAATTCAAAAATCGATCCACCTTCCATCAGAAGAGCAATTAACAGCCAAACGATGAAAACGATAGGAACAACGATCGCCCAAATAAGGCTTTTCACTTCATGCTTTAAGTGCATGAACTCGCCAACAATATAAAAGGCTTTTACTAAGGTCATTATAATGAAGAAAGAGGTCCGAAGTCCACCCGCTTTCATCAAATAAGCCAGGGTAAATTCAACGACCGTAATACCCAGTAAAATCCAGAATGTACGCCAGATAGTCCCTGTATTTGCGGGTGGTATTTCCCCCACCTCATGGGTTCCGTGTGTATGGTCAGACATGATAGAAGGTGGTTAAACCAAATAAAAGAATGTGAAAACGAATACCCAGACCAGATCGACAAAGTGCCAGTAAAGACCTACTTTTTCAACCATTTCGTAATGACCTCTGCGGTCATATAAACCAGTGGCAGAGCGGTAGAATATGAGAATATTTAGAACAACACCACTAAACACGTGTGTTCCGTGGAAACCTGTAATAAAGAAAAACAGGTCAGCAAAAGCTGGTGGGCCATATTGATTCTCGACCAGATTGGCTCCAAAAATTGTGCGCTGAATGGTTTGTCCATTAATAATCTCAGTAATGGTTGTACCGGTTTCAGTGCCGTGAATAAAGTGCGACCATTCCCAGGCCTGACTGCCCAGGAATGCTAATCCACCCAAAATTGTCCATAGCATGTATTTCTCTACATCAGCGCGGTCCATGCGGTGGCCAGCTTCTACAGCTAAAACCATCGTAACACTACTGAAAATGAGAATAAATGTCATGATACCGACAAAAATCAGCGGCAAATCAATACCATGCAGAAATGGCACTGAGTTATAAACATGTTCAGGTGATGGCCAATATAAGTTTGAGAACTTAAATACTTCGCCATAAATAGCTGGGTCCCATGCTGGGTAGCTATACCGAATCAGACCATAGGTAACCAGCAATGCTGAGAACGTAAATGTGTCAGAGATCAGAAAGAACCACATCATCAGCTTGCCGTAGCTCACCTTCATGGGTTCAACACCACCCATCCATATCTTCTTGTCGAACACTTTGTCAGAGTCCGAAGTCAGGGTATCATGCGTTGCAGTAGCCGCCATGCATCTAAAAGATTATCAATGAAAATAGACTAAAAAGAAAAACAAATACAACCACAAAATGTCTAGAAAATGCCAATACGTAGCAGCAATTTCCAGCTGATTCAGACTTTTCGCATGAATTCGTAGCCGGAATGCAGCAACCAGAGCAAAAATCAGGACAATTAAGCCAGAGATTAAGTGAAATCCATGTAAGCCTGTGAAAATGTACATAAATGATCCCGCAGGATTACCTACAAAGAATACATTCTCATTAACTAATTCAACCCATCCCTGAAACTGCATGTACAGGAAAATCACTCCAAGTACAAAAGTAATAGTTATCGCAATTTTCAGGCTGTTGAAATTGTCTTTTTTTGCCGCTAAGTAAGCCCAATGTATGGTAATACTACTAATCACCAAAACTACAGAACTGTACGTAAAGACTGATGGTATATCGTACTCTAACCAGTTTCCTTCTGCCCTACGAACCAGATAGGCACTGGTCATCGCAGCAAAAAGCATAATGATACTCACAATGAATAGCCACAGTATAAACTTACGTGGATTCATGGAGAGCGTTTCCTGCGGCTCTTCAACAATTGAAATGTCGTTTACTAATTCGCTCATGATTTGTTGTTATACTTTATCTAGCAGATAAACAATCTGTACGACCGGCAAGTAAAGTAATGATCCGAACATCATTTGCAAAGCGGCCTTGTCTGTACATGTTCTCATCAAATGGAACGTTTGAGCCAGAAACAAGATTCCACCAATCATAGCCACTAAAGCTGAATAAATTCCTGTTACGCCCATCATGTACGGCAACCAGCCTACTGGAATCAAGAACAGCGTATAGATCATTATCCTAGAAGCCGTTTCCGTAGTTTTTCCACTTCCAGGCATCATCTGGATTCCTGCTTTTTTGTATTCATCAAAGGCTAACCAGCCAATTGCCCAGAAATGGGGGAACTGCCAAAAAAACTGAATGGCAAACAAAATACCGGGTGCCCAGCCAAAGTGATTTGTAGCCGCAACCCAGCCAATCATCGGAGGGAAAGCGCCGGGTAATGCGCCAACAAATACAGCAATCTGTCCTTTCCGCTTAAGTGGAGTGTAAACGAATCCATACAAAAGCAAGGACAAAACGGCCAAAGCAGCGGCTCTAATATTGAAAAACTCTACATACAGAAAGCAAGCTACGCTAAACAGTAAGAATGCAAAAACAGCTGCTTCCTGAACACTTAACCGCTCTGTCGGTAGTGGCCGAACTGCAGTACGTTTCATTTTTTTATCAGACTCTTTTTCAATCATCTGATTAATAATATTGGCAGCTCCGGTAATGCTGATCGATGCAATAACGAAAACGACAATTTTCCACCAGTTTACATGCTCAACTGCCAGACAATACCCAAACACACCTGAGAAAACGACTGCCAGAGTGAGTTTAAGTTTTAGGAGTTCTATATAAGCTTTAGCCTTTTCGTTGATCAGTGTTAAAGCAACTATTTTTTCCATGCTAAATCTCAATTAATTGAGTTGCTCTGTTATTCATTTTCGGCTCTATCAATGCAGGATTTACAAGTAGCCAAGCCATGAATTGTAAACCCATTATTAATACAGCTAATAGTAAGTGGATGGGTTGTGCTGCTGCCGGTACGTTCATATAAGCCATAATTACGCCTGTACCGATTTCCAATATTACTAGCACTATTAATCCATTCACCACCCGTTTTATTGAGCCGTTTTGGGAAACACTGCGGAGTTGATAAATAACTGCGATGTGAAAAGCCAACACAATTAGTGAAAAGGACCGATGAACGTAGAAGCTCCAGTTTAAACCTTCAATCCACTTTTCCCTCTGCCCATAGCCGAGTTGTTTTACCACTTGGTCGAGCGCATCCCGAACCTGCGTTCCAAGTGCTGTTTGAAACAAGGTAAGTAGCATAATAACGAGCAATAGCAGGCGAAGTGCTTTTACTTTTTTTTGTTTCGGCTCAAACTTTAACAAAGATGTGTTCGAGCGTACAAACACAAACAACAAAGTAAAAACAACAGCTATGGCTAACAACAAATGTAGCGATATTAAATATTGTGCAAGTTCTGTAGCAACTACGCGTGAACCGAGCCAGCCGTTAAGCCCTAATAACAGGAAAGAAAGAAAACTTCCCCAGAAAACGACCTTGTCTTTACGTAGATAGGACAAGGAAGCTATTAACGTACCAAAAACAAAGAAACCTGCTAATACACCCAACAATCGATTAATATATTCAATCCAGGTTTTTACGGCATTGAATTCTATTTCGCCTTTCAGCTTAGCACCGTAGATTGTCTGATAGTTAGCGGGCAATTGTGAGATTTCGGTTGGAGGCACCCAACGCCCAAAGCATTTAGGCCAGTCAGGACAGCCCATTCCAGAGCCTGTGCCTCTGACAATTCCACCTGCTAATACTACAAGGTAAATAACAAGTATTGTCAGAAGTACTAAGCTCCGGAACCGCTGTTCTCGTTTATCAATGAGGCTGATTGAACTGGTCATTCAAGTTTTGAGCCTCAATTTCTTTTTCCATACCAATCAACTCGTTTTCGTGAGGCAAGTTAGACTCGGGCGTCTGTGAGTATGGAACATTTTGAGGAATAAAATCGTCTTTAGCGCCTGGCTTACTATAATCGTAAGGCCAACGATAGACGGCAGGTATTTCACCTGGCCAGTTACCATGTCCCGGATTAACAGGTGCAGTCCACTCTAATGTATTCGACTTCCAAGGGTTCTGTGGAGACCGGCGACCTTTGATTAGACTGTAAACGAAATTGAATATGAACACCCATTGTGCTGCGAAGGTGAAAACAGCGGCAGCACTAATAAAAGCGTTCATATCAGCAAAAATGTTTTTAGTAAAATCGTAGCTCGTAAATGCATAATATCGACGTGGGAATCCGGCAATACCGATATAGTGCATTGGGAAGAAGACGAGATATATACCAATAAAGGTTAACCAGAAGTGAATATAGCCCAGCTTCTCGTTTAGCATTCTACCAAACATTTTGGGGAACCAGTGATACACCCCAGCCAGTAGGCCAAACGCAGAAGCAGCTCCCATAACTAAGTGGAAGTGGGCCACCACAAAATACGTGTCATGCAATTGAATATCCAAAGCCGAGTTACCAAGAATGATCCCGGTTAATCCTCCTGAAATGAAGAAAGACACAAGACCAATTGAGAACAACATAGCTGGCGTAAAGCGAATATTACCACGCCAGAGTGTCGTGATATAGTTAAAGGCTTTAACAGCAGACGGAACAGCAATAATTAATGTCAGGAACATGAATATTGACCCAAGGAACGGGTTCATCCCTGTTACAAACATATGGTGGGCCCATACGATGAACGCCAAGAAAGCAATACCCATCATAGACGCAATCATGGCACGGTAACCGAAAATTGGTTTACGCGAATTGGTTGCAATGATTTCCGAGGTCATCCCCAAAGCAGGTAATAAGACAATATAAACCTCGGGGTGCCCTAAGAACCAGAATAAGTGCTGAAACAAAATAGGACTACCGCCAACGTTTGGCAGTGCTTCACCTTTAATGTAGATTTCAGATAAATAAAAGCTGGTACCAAAGCTACGGTCAAAAATCAACAGCAATGCAGCCGACAATAGAACCGGGAAGGAGATAAGTCCAAGAACCGCTGTCAAGAAGAAGGCCCATATTGTAAGTGGTAACTTACTGAATGACATTCCCCGCGTACGCAGGTTAATAACCGTTGTGATGTAGTTTATTCCGCCCAATAGCTGTGACACAATAAACAGCGCCATGCTGATTAACCATAGCGTCATACCAAATTCAGAGCCCTTATGAGCTTGTGGTAAAGCACTCAATGGAGGGTAAATAACCCAACCACCAGCGGCAGGTCCGGTCTCAATAAACAATGACCCAAGCATCAGCATACTGGCCAAAAAGAAAAACCAGTATGATAGCATGTTGAGGAACCCAGAAGCCATGTCACGGGCGCCAACCTGAAGTGGAATCAGAAAGTTAGAAAACGTACCACTCAAGCCAGCCGTCAATACAAAGAATACCATGATGGTTCCGTGCATTGTGACTAGAGCCAGGTAGAAATCAGGATCTAATTTTCCTGTATCGTTGATCCAGTTACCAAGAATCGGACGAAGAAAACCCAGTTTCAGATTTGGAAACCCTAACTGAAGCCGGAATATTACTGATAAACTAATTCCGATAACAGACCAGATAATACCTGATATTAGATACTGTTTTGCAATCGTTTTATGATCTTCAGAGAAGATATATTTGCGCCAAAAACTTTGCGGCTCATGGTGTTCATGCTCTGCTGCATGAGCCACGGTTGCCGGGTTAGCTGATACTGTCGCCATAGTATTTGGTTTCTTAATAAGTTTAAAATTAATGAAGCATTACGCTAGCTACTGCTTCGCCACTCTGTTTCGTTGATACCGTTGAACTGTCGGCTGGTGCGGCTGCTGGAGCATCGGTCGGCAAATATTTAGCTGCCTTGGCTTTCAGATTTGCCGGGATACGTGCTGCTAATTCGGGAGTAGCCGTAAGTAGAGGTTTTTGTTCTCTACACCAAGCTAACCAAGACGCTTCATCTTCGACGATCAAACGTATCCGCATTGAAAAATGTCCCTGTCCACATACCTCTGTACAAGCAATTTCATAACCAAAATTAGGATTACCCGTGATATTGCGCATCTCATCGGTAGTCTTATCGGCGGTAAACTGAAAACGAGTCGGCATACCAGGAACAGCATCCATTTTAACCCGCAGATGCGGAATGAAAACACTGTGCAGAACATCACGCGCACGGATTTTTAATAGAATTGGCTTATTGACTGGAATATGCAATTCAGATGTAGACGTGAAATCATCAAACGACGCTTCATCAGTATAATCGATTCCAGTTTCATTGTTATTATCAATTAATTTGTAATTGAAAGAACCTAGTTTGTTATTATCTACACCTGGATAACGAGCGATCCAGTTAAATTGCTTACCTACGATCTCAAATACTTGAGCATTTTCTGGTGCCTCTGCCATGATATCCCGCCAAGCCCGCCAGCCAGTGAATACGAGTACAGCCATAACAACGGCAGGAATAACCGTCCAAATCAACTCTAACTTGTGGTTCTCTGGATAGTATGCTGCTTTACGCCCTTCTTTGTGTTGATAAAGCCAGGCAAACACAAACAACAATGCATTGGTTACCAGAAAAGCTGCGGTAATAATGCCCATCGATAACCAGAACAGAAAGTCGGTATGACGACCGTGCGGAGAGGCTGCTTCAGGCAAAAAATATTGTTTTGCATATAAGAAAGAAACTACAAAACCAATAACGCCTAAGACAAAGAAAACTATGAATAAAGCGCCGTTAATCCGATTACTCATGCCAATATGACCTTCTTCTGCAGGACCACTAGCACTCTTTACAACGGCAGCCATTCTGGAAACAACTACGGCAGCCAGCCCCAGAAATATTACCGATAACAAAACAACTATATAAACCATGTTTTTTGTACGGGTTATTGATTAAATGTCGTGGTGTAAAGCCTCTTCCAGCATTGGATGGTTCTTAGGAACCAAATTGGCTTTTGCCAGTTGAGAATAAAGCGACCATACAAATCCAGACGCAAAAATCAGGATCATGCCGAATTCCATTGGGCCAAAGCCACCATGTTCACCGACCGTTCCAGGCATGATGTTGGTATAGAAATCGAAATAATGCCCAATAATTATACCCCAGGCTGCTATCTTCAGGAAGATTAGTGTACGCTTTGCATCGCGCGTCATCAATACAAGAAACGGGAAAACAAAGTTTAAAAAGATATTGATGAAGAAAGGGGCTTTATAAATACCACCATAGCCGCTAAAACGCTCACGATAATAGATAGTTTCTTCAGGCAAGTTCGCATAATAGATCAGCATAAATTGTGCAAACCACACGTAAGTCCAGAAGATGCTAAAGGCAAACATGAATTTACCCAGATCGTGTAGATGACTTTCATTTACCCACTGCATATAACCACGTTCTTTCAATGTGACTACAGTAAGTGTGATGATAGCCAAGCCCGTTACGTGCCAGCTAGCTAATGTATACCAGCCAAACATCGTACTGAACCAGTGTGTGTCGATTGACATCACAAAATCCCAAGCAGAGGTCGATGAGGTAACACCAAATACAAGCAAAAAGGCTGTTCCGAACTTGATACTTTTTTCATAGTACTCCGTACCACCATACAAATCCTCCTGAAGAGAGAAATTACGGAGCATACGCCATAAGAAATACCAAAGGCCAAAATAGGCAACTATTCGACCTATATAAAATGGCGTATTCAAAAAGCCCTTTTTACCATTGATAATTGGATCAAACTCAGGACTTGCTTTATCATACAGGCCAGGATGTGTCCAATGGAAAAGATCGTGACCTGCAATAAAGAATGTAGCAATCACAACAACTCCCATAATAGGCAAGTAAGCAGGCATAGCTTCAGGAATACGCTTGAATGCAACTGACCAGCCAGCTTGTGCCAAATAATTGTACGACATAAAAAACATGCCGACAACGGATGCGCCTGTGAAATAAATTGCGTTTAACCAGACGTTTGCCCACAAGCGATTTGTCCATTTGTACGCATGATGGCCACCTTCGCCAGCTTCGTGAGCACCTGCCGCATGAGCTTCATGCCCGTGTGAACCAGCGCCAGAAGCCAGCAGGTATGCGCCAATTGCTACCAGTGCAACGCCTGCTCCGATACCAATAAATAATTTACGCTTAGATTCCGCTGTAAATTCAAATTCTTCGTCTAAGGACGGTATTGCGTGAGCCGATGCCATTCTTAACAGTTTTCAGTTTTCAGTTATAGTCATCAGTTTAGCGCTTGTGAACCTTCAAAAACTCTAAACTGTGATCTCAATTTTATCCTTGTTGCAGTTTGTGTACGTACTGTACAATCTTCCACCGATCTTCTGGCGTAACCTGTGAGCCATGCGGCCACATACGTCCTTTACCATGAGTAATCACATGAAAAATGTGTCCATCATTCATCGTCTTATAAGCGTCAGCAGCGTAATTAGGCACCCCCTTGTATTCCTTGGCCACAGGCCCATCACCCTGACCAGTTGCACCATGACAATGACTGCAATAGCGAGTATATAAAATCTGCCCTTCAGCAAGGGTTTTCTCAGAAGCAGGAATTGGATTTGTCAACACGCGTTCAGCAATACCGATACTGTCAGCCGGAATATTATAAATCATCAGGTCTGTAGTAGCGGAGGCTCCTGTTCCAAACTTGGTATGGTAATTTGGACGGGCAACTGTACCACGGGCAGGCAAACGCATGTTTAAGCCCTGAGGATTTACTGTATTAGGACGAATTTGCCGGTAAGGTTCATATCCTACCGCATCATACATTTGAGGGGCGTACTCCACACCTGTATTATCATGCCCCCTTTTGCAGGACGTACCTGCAAACATCAGCCCAATAACCGCTAATGTCAGTACGTTCTTATACTTAGTAGTCATTCCCATTCTGAAATTAGAACTGCTTAATATTAACTTCAGCAGCGCCTGATTGCTTCAGAATCTGCTCGATATCACTTTCGACAATATTGTTTTTGCTCAGGTCAATGGCCATTGCAAATTTATTATCTGTTGTTCTTAGATCGTACATCAGTGGTTTGACTGTGGGCCCTAAACCATTGGATACCAGAAATGTTCCAACCATTCCTAATGCACAAAAAAGAACCGTTAATTCAAAGATTATAGGTACATACACTACTGGTGAGTACGAATCTTTTCCACCAACAATCATAGGCCAGTCAAATCCTTCCGCGTAGAATGTTAGTGCTAGCGCAGTAAGTGTCCCGGATAATGCGAATAAAAAGGCCGCTATTCCTAACCGCGAACGAGGATGACCAAGTGCGATATCTAATCCGTGGATCGGGAATGGCGTATAGACTTCATGAATCCGAACACCCGCTTTTTTAACTTCTCTAACAGCTTTCAGTACGACATCGTCATCATCGTAGATGCCCACCAAAAACTTACTATTACTATGTACGTCTGACATACGTTTTAATTAGTCTGTTTCAGTTTCTTGCTGCTAAAATTTGTCAACAGTAAGACCTGGTACTATTAGCTGTTTTTATTCTGCGTTCTTATTAAACGTTGGATTAGCGACTCGTTCGCCTTTAGCGACTCCTGAAACAGAAATCGGTAATTTTTCTGAAGACGACTTAATAACCGTTTTCACTTCTGCCATATTCACTACTGGTAAAAACTTCGAGAACAGCAGGAACAAAGTAAAGAACAGACCAAAAGAGAAAATATAGTCGCTAATATCAAATAACGTAGGGTGGAACATTGCCCAGCTTGAAGGCAGATAGTCACGGTGTAGCGACGTAACAATAATCACAAACCGCTCGAACCACATACCAATGTTCACAATTACAGACAGAACAAACGTCCATACAATACTCCGGCGAATGGCCCGCGACCAGAAGAGCTGTGGTGTAATTACGTTACAGGTCATCATAGCCCAGTAAGCCCACCAGTAAGGTCCTGTTGCCCGGTTAATGAATGCGTAGCTTTCAAATTCTACACCTGAGTACCATGCAATAAAGAACTCAGTTAGATAAGCTACCCCTACAATCGAACCAGTCAACGTGATGACTTTATTCATCGACTCGATGTGTTCAATTGTAATATAGTCTTCCAGTTTGAACACCACCCGAATAATCAGAACCAGATTTTGCACCATGGCAAAACCCGAAAAGATAGCACCCGCTACGAAATATGGGGGAAAGATGGTTGTGTGCCAGCCAGGAATTACTGACGTAGCAAAGTCCATACTTACAATAGTGTGTACAGACAATACGAGCGGAGTTGATAGACCAGCAAGAATTAAGCTCATGTATTCATACCGTGCCCAAGTTTTAGCCGAACCATTCCAGCCTAGCGAAAAAGCGCCGTAAATATACCGGGACACCTTGCTACGTGCGCGATCGCGAATGGTGGCCAAATCAGGAATAAGGCCCATGTACCAGAACACCAAAGACACAGTGAAGTACGTACTGATCGCAAATACGTCCCAAACCAATGGTGATTTAAAATTCACCCAAAGTGAACCTAATGTATTTGGTAACGGCAAGCACCAGTAAGCTACCCAGGGACGACCAGCGTGCATCATGATAAAGCTTGCAGCGCAGATAACGGCAAAGATGGTCATAGCCTCAGCCGCCCGGTTTACTGCCGTCCGCCATTTTTGACGAAATAGCAGAAGAATGGCAGAAATTAACGTACCAGCGTGCCCAATACCTACCCACCATACGAAGTTAGTGATATCCCAAGCCCAGCCAACGGTTTTATTTAAGCCCCAAACACCCAAACCTTCCCACCATGTCCAGAAAAGACAGGCAGTTCCGTAAATGAGCACAACCACCGCAATAATAAAGGCGATAGTCCACTCGCGGGTTGGATTGCCCTCAACCTGTTTGCTGATATCCTCAGTCACGTCGGCGTAGGTTTTACCACCGGTGACAAGAGGAGTTCTTACGGCTGATGTAACATGCGACATATATCTTACTAATTTACGATGTACGATTTATGATATACGAATTACGGATTGTTCGTCTAATTGTTTAACAAACTTCAGATTAGTTTCCGTGACTCATAAGTTAATTTACGCGTTTGGTTCCTGACGAGTTTTTTCGTCTTGTTTTGGCTCCTCGTCTTTATTCCGAATTTTCGTCAGGTAAGAGATTTGCGGTCTCACGTTAATTTCTTCCAGCACATGGAAGGCACGTTCCTCAAGTTCAACTTCAAGTATTTTAGAAATTGTACTTTCTGGGTTGTTCATGTCGCCAAAAACAATGGCAGTCGTTGGGCAAGCCTGTGCACAAGCGGTTTGCACTTCATCAGGACCTAACCGACGACGTTCTTTTTTCGCCGTTAACTTACTTTCCTGAATACGTTGTACACAGAATGAGCACTTTTCAATTACCCCCCGTGACCGGACTGTTACGTCTGGATTAATGACCATCTTACCGAGGTCATTATTGAAATGATAATCAAAGTTATCATTATCAAAGTACTTAAACCAGTTAAACCGGCGCACTTTGTATGGGCAGTTATTGGCGCAATAACGGGTACCGATACAACGGTTATAAGTCATTTGGTTTAACCCTTCTGTACTATGGGTTGTAGCCAATACCGGACAAACCGTTTCGCAAGGCGCATTACTGCAATGCTGACAGAGCATTGGCTGGAATGTTACCTCAGGATTGGCGGAGGCAACTTCTAACGCAGAGAAACCATCAACCTCAACATCGGCATCGCTGCTGTAATACCGGTCAATCCGCATCCAATGCATTTCACGGCGCCGGATTACTTCTTTTCTACCGACAACCTGAATGTTGTTTTCTGCATTACAAGCAACTACACACGTACCACAGCCAATGCAGGAGTTTAGGTCAATGACCATGCCCCATGAATGGTTTGGTTTACCATACCCATTCCACAGCGTAATGTCATTAGGGTCTGTAGCTCCTTTCGATGTTTGAACTTTAGGCTCGTACCGACCTGCTTTTGGATTCTCTTTATAAGCTGCCAAACGCGATTCCTGTAATACAGCCTTACGTCCCATCACTGTATCATGTGTCTGGGTTTGTGCTATTTCATGGCTACCACTGGCTTTATCTACCTTCGCAGTAAATGCCGAGTAAGTTGCATATCCACCCGTCATACTTACGAACGGAAAGACATTAACTCCTACGCCATTTGCCGATTTACCACCTTTTTCGCGACCGTAGCCAATTGCGATCGATACTGTATTATCAGCCTGACCTGGCTGTATCAGCACGGGCAGTTCAACAGACTTTCCATTTACTGAAACCGTTACCAGATCATTCTGAGCCAGATTCAGATCTTTTGCAGTCTTTTGTGAAATTGCCGCGTAATTATCCCAGCAAGCTTTTGATACGGGATCAGGTAGCTCCTGTAACCAAGGATTATTAGCCATTGCCCCTGTACCAACGCCAACTTTTTCATATAAAGCCAACTCTATACCCGTAGTCGGTTTATAACGCTGTGCAATACCAGCGGCAGCCTGCGCAACATTTCCTGTGAAGGAAGCTCCGCCAGCAGCAGCAGCCTGTCCGTTATTCGGTTCAAACACACCGTCATTCAGGCATTTCACCCAAAAAGCATCGAAGGAACTAAAACCTGATGTTTTAGGGAAATGAGTAACACGCCAATAGTTTTTCAAGTAAGCCTGATAGTCGTTTGACTTACCAGTCCAGGTTAAAAGACTTGACTGAAATTGGCGGGTTTTAAAGATATTGGTGATAGCAGGCTGCGCCAGACTGTAATAACCTTGCTTTGGCTCAGCATCATTCCAGCATTCCAGAAAATGTGGAGCAGGTGTTATGAATTTTGTCAGCGAAGCCGTTTCGTCAGCACGATCAGCAAACGATACAGATAAAGCGATTTTCGGTAATACTTCTGCAAGTTCAGCCCCACGTGGGTGATCGTAAACCGGATTCGAAGCAAAGAACAGTACAGCTCCAACTTGACCAGCTTTAGCCTCATTTATAAAGGCATTCATTTGTTGGTCGTTCCCCTGACGATAGTTAACCGGGCTGTTGATATCAATTGTTGTGCCGTAACTTCCTAGCAGATTATTAAGGGCGTTGACAACAATCTGAACATTTGGATCATTTGAACCAGAAACAACCAGTGCTTTACTGCGCGTACTAGCAAGATCTGTTGCTGCCTTATCTAGATTTGGTACGTCGATGGATGGTGTACTAATTGCTGTTCCACCCAATTTAGCAGCTACCTTATTATACAAAGCTGCTACGACCAGGCCTTCTTGTGAAGGTTTAATAGCAGTACGGTAGTCAGCATTTGCACCCGTCATCGAAAGGCCTGTTTCGAATTGGTAGTGACGCGACATGGTTTTACTTCCGCCACCAATAGCACCAATTTTCCGTCCTTTTGCATACGGTCCCATATATTCGATGGGGGCGATCCACGTACCTAGAAAATCAGCACCGACACTAACGATTGTCTGAGCTTTACTGAAATCATAAGATGGAATAACCGCTTTACCAAATGATGCTAAATTTGCCTGTACTAAGCCAGATACAGAATTTGCATCATACGTAATGTGACGAGTCGTTGGGTATTTTGCTACGAAGTCAGCAATAACAGCTTTTGTAGCCGGGCTGAGTATCGTTGACGTAACAATTCGAATTGCCCCACCTTTTGCCGCAACAGAATTTAGCTGGCTAATAATTTCACGGTCGGCCGTAGCCCAGTCAATATCAGCATCGCCACGTTTTGGCCCTTTCAGTTTGTCAATATCATAAAGGGACAAAACCGACGCCTGAGATTTGGCGGTCGTACCACCTTTCGATACGCTCGACGAAGGATTACCTTCTATTTTGATAGGACGCCCTTCACGTGTTTCAACCAAGATGGCAACGTAATCACCACCTTCGCTGAAGGTAGATGCGTAATAATCAGATATAGATGGGAAAGTAAATTCCGGTTTATTGATATAAGGTACTGCCTTATGGACGGGTGTTTCACAGGCTGCCAACGATACAGCGGCCATACCAAAACCCATTACTTTGAGAAAGTCACGGCGTTGGGTGTTTGAGCCGCCGAGTAGACCTTCTATGTCATTCGACGATTCACTCAAGTCGGGGTTCGCAAATTCGCTATTCACGTTCTTAACGAACGTAGCGTCATTACGTAACTCTTCAACCCCTTTCCAATACCGTTTAGATGTATTTTCCATGCGTGTTATATGCGGCAATGGTTATGAATGAATAATGTAGAATTGAAAATGAACAATGGCTCTTTACTTCCATTATACATTATTCATTGTTCATTATACATTAAGTATTAATAGTGACATTTTGAACATTCCAGCCCGCCTATATTCGCAACCTTCAGCGGTTCTTTGCTTTCTTTCTGGTGAAGAGCGACGAGCTTGTCGTAGTAGGCGTTATCTTTTGTATTTACGTCTGTCCGACGGTGGCAGTCAATACACCAGCCCATCGTCAGCGACGAACGAGCCTCAACGACTTCCATTTTTTCAATCTCGCCATGACAAGTTTGGCAGGCTACATTACCAACATTTACGTGTTGAGCATGATTGAAGTAAGCTAGGTCAGGCAAATTGTGTACCCGAACCCATTCAATAGGCCGGTTCTCTTCAATGGCGGTGTATATTTTCTGAATCTCAGGCGATTCCTTTTTGATAACACCGTGACAGTTCATACAGATGTTAGCTGCGGGAATAGTAGCGTTTTTACCCTTTTGGGCTCCTGTATGACAATAATTACAATCGATTTTGTACTGACCCGCGTGTAATTTGTGCGAATAAGCAATTGGCTGCTTAGGCGCATAACCCTGCTGAATACCTACTCCGTAGGCACCATCAATAGTTTCTTTGGCAGCTACTAACAAGAACAGCCAAATCACAATCGAACGTAGCGTAGGGTTATTGAAAGCATTGGATAACCCTGCTTTAAGCCGCTCTCCAAATGTAGAGGGGATTTGCGTACCATCTCCCAGAGAAACAGGCGTTACAGCTTTCGATAAAATATTAACAATAACGAGCAGTACGCCAAGCACCAGAAGCATAACAACTAATACAGCAACCAGTACGAACGTAAACAACTCCGAAGGCCCACCTGTTGATGCACCTGCCCCACCAGCTCCGCCAGCGTTTTTCGTATCGCTCGCCCCGGCCGCCGAAGCCGCTGCAGCAGGTTTACTAGCCTGATCGATATACGCCAGGATACCGTCAATATCAGCGTCGGATAAGCTTGGGAAGCTTGACATCTGAACTTTACCGTTGGCATTAAAAACCTGATTGGCATAAGCGTCGCCAGATGCAATAACGGCCGATGAGTTTCTAATCCATTTGTGCAACCAGTCTTTGCTTGGCGCCCGACTTTCAATTCCTTTCAGACCAGGCCCTACAACTTTTTCATCCGTTACTGCGTGGCATTGAGCACAGTTGTTCGTAAACAGGGTCTTCCCCTTCTCAGCATCGCCCCCGCCCCCTGCTGGAGCGGCAGCTGCTGGAGCTCCACCGGCTGCTGCGTCCTGAGCTTTCACCTGACTGCTGGAAACCAACAGAATCAGTGATAAAGCTAAGATCCCGCAGAGCTTGTATAAATGACTCATTTTATGAACTATATTAACTGAGTGAACCAACATAAACACTACTGCTTTTTTATTAGCGTCCAAAAGTACGACACGATTATTGTATAGGCAAAAATTGGTGTTTAGTTATTTGTGGCACGGTTTTTATTTATATTGTTTCTAATTAAGACCGTTAGATAATATAAGAGTGACCGTTGATACTTACAGACACGTCACAAAAAAATGCCATTTTACCAAAACTCAAAAGTGAGTGATAGCAAAATGGCATCTTCAGAACAACACATAAAATGAGGTTCCGAGCGGATTCGAACCGCTGTACGAGGTTTTGCAGACCTCTGCCTAGCCACTCGGCCACGGAACCTTAAGCCCACACAACCAGAGCTGCGAATTCGGGAGTGCAAAGATACGATTTTATCTGGTACAGCCAGAACGTAGTTATAAAAAAATGTCCCCGAACGTAGTTGCTCGAGGACATTCAACACTCTATATAGCTTAAATTAGTTACGACCTTCAAGCTGCTCTTTTAAGGCAGCCAGGGCGTCAAGATCGCCTAGGGTAGCACCACGTTCGGCTTGGGCCGGAGCGCTGCTAGCCTTTGCCGGAGCGGCTTTCGCAGCCTTCTCTTTAGCTGGCTCGCTCTTCTCCTGCCATGCTTTTGTGTGGGAGAGCATAATACGTTTCTCTTCTTTTGAGAACTCAGTTACTTTGAAATCAAGCGTTTCGCCAACCTCAGCGAACGTACCGTCTTCTTTCGCTAAATTCTTCAGTGAAGAGAACCCTTCGATACCATAAGGTAATTCAAGGGTCGCCATTTTATCATTTTTGCTGATAATGGTGCAACGGTGAATTGTACCAACAGCAAATACAGATTCAAATGTGTCCCATGGGTTTTCTTCGAGTTGTTTGTGACCCAAAGCCAGACGACGGTTATCAACGTCCAGTTCAAGTACAACCACTTCGAGTTCGTCACCTACTTTAATGAAGTCCGAAGGATGTTTGATTTTCTTCGTCCACGACAAATCCGATACGTGTACCAGACCATCGATACCTTCTTCCAGTTCAAGGAACAGCCCGAAGTTAGTCAGGTTACGAACCACACCTTTGTGCTTGGTGCCAACGGCATATTTAGCACGTAGTTCAGGACGAGTCCAAGGATCTTCGGTCAGTTGTTTGATGCCCAACGACATTTTGCGGTCGTTACGGTCGAGCGTCAATACCACTGCTTCTACTTCGTCACCCACTTTCAGGAACTCCTGTGGGTTACGTAGATGCTGCGACCACGACATTTCCGATACGTGGATCAGTCCTTCAACGCCCGGCATAATTTCGAGGAACGCACCGTAGTCCGCTACGTTCACAATTTTGCCTTTCACTTTCGAACCAACCTGAATATCTTCCTGAAGGGCATCCCATGGATGAGCCAGCAGTTGCTTCATACCCAGCGAAATACGCTTTTTGTCCTCATCAAAGTCAAGTACAACCACATTAACCTTCTGGTCAAGGTGAAGTACTTCAGATGGGTGACTGATACGTCCCCAGGAAATATCCGTGATGTGTAACAGACCATCTACGCCACCGAGGTCGATGAATACGCCGAAGTTGGTCATGTTTTTGATAACACCCTCCAGTACCTGGCCTTTTTCAAGGTTGTTCAGGATTTGCGTGCGTTGTGCTTCAAGGTCTTTTTCAATCAGGACTTTATGCGAGACAACGACGTTATCGTTGGCATAATTAATCTTGACGACTTTAACCTCCATTTTCTTGCCAACAAAGATGTCAAAGTCACGAATCGGTTTTACGTCGATTTGTGAACCAGGCAAGAACGCTTCTACGCTATAAATATCAACGATCAGACCACCCTTCGTCCGGCGTTTTACGAAGCCATCAATAACGAGGTCTTCATCCAGCGCTTTCTGAATTTTCTGCCATGCGGTAATAACCTTCGCTTTTTTGCGCGAAAGAACCAGCTGACCATTCGGGTCTTCCTGATTTTCTACGTAAACTTCAATTTCATCTCCCATCTTCAGATCGGGCATATCCCGAAATTCAGAAGCAGGTACCAAGCCATCCGACTTAAAGCCAATATTGAGTAATACTTCCCGGTCCGTTATCCCAACGACGGTTCCCATTACTACTTCTTTTTCTTTAACTTCCGACAACGTATTGTCGTACAGTTCCATCATCCGGTTGCGCTCCGCATCCGAATAGCCACTCCCGAACCCTTTGTTGTCTGCCCGGTCCCAATCAAATGCCGGCAGTTCGCGTTGCTGCGTTTTGCTCATAAAAAAAAGTTTCCTGACCCACTCAGTACATCAGCCCGTAGGTCAATGGCGGACTGACTTTTAGTTTGATTTTTTTTGCCCTCAAAAAAGGACTGCAAAGATAGCAATTGCTTTCGGAAAAAAGTTTCGCGGCAGGCAAAAGTCTTTGAAATAGAGGGAAAAAGGATAAAAGAGAAGAAAGGGACGAGCGAAAAAGTCGATGCCACTGGCATTCCTCTCTTCCTTTCGTCCCCTTCTTCTCTTTTATCCTTCAGTCCTTTATTGAAAAGCCTTCTCTTTTTTTGCTAAAAATGGCATCCAGCTTTGCTCTATAGACCCAGAAAATTCGCGTAAAAAAACCAGAAACGTAGGTTTAAACGGTTTCTGGCGCAGCCTCATATTCGCTTCATCGGGGGTAAAGTCTCCTTTCCTGGAGTTACAGCGTTTGCAAGCGGTGGCGAGGTTGTCCCAACTGGTTTTTCCACCCCGCGATTTAGGCATGACATGATCGAGGGTCAGATCATCCGTAGTGCCACAGTACTGGCAATGGTGACCATCTCGTTTGAAGATATTTTGCCTGGTAAGCATTACGCCTTTATAAGGCAGATTTATGTATCGATGCAGCCGAATAACTGATGGCATGGGAAACTCGGCAGAAACGGTTCGAAGCATAAATTGCTCGGATTCGGCAACAAGTTCAGCTTTATCTAAATAAACCAGCAGGAATGCTTTGGGAACGGAGCAAATGCTGAGCGCACTGTAATCTTGATTTAAGACTAATACTTTCCTACCCATAAATACGTTGAAGATGCCTCTGTACGCTAGCAAGTTACAGACTTATCCACATATCGGCAATAGTTCAGAAAAATTTAGTCACTAAGTCGATTCTCGAAATTGTAAAGGCTATCGACCGTTCACTATGGATTAACTGGACTTATCTAATATCGTTCCCGTTGCAAATCCCGTTCTACTTCGCGCTCTTTAATACTATCACGCTTGTCGTAAAGCTTTTTGCCCTTAGCCAGTGCAATTTCCAGCTTGGCAAAACCGCGTTCATTTGTAAATAGTCGGATTGGCACAATGGTTAAACCCTGGTCTTTTAGTTTTTCAGTAAGCCGACGGATTTCACGTTTTGTGAGCAGAAGTTTGCGGTCGCGGAGGGGTTCGTGATTATAATGAGTTCCCTCGGTGTAAATAGAAATGCTCATCTGCCGAATAAGAAGCTCGTCATTATGAATCAAGCAATACGAATCCTGCAAATTCACCTTTCCCTGTCGGATCGACTTTATTTCGGTGCCGGTCAGCACAATACCCGCTGTGTACGTTTCTAAAAACGAATACTCAAACGAAGCCCGACGATTTCGTATATCAACTTGTTTGACGATAGAAGCAGAAGCCATTCCTATTAATAGATGTACGACGTATGCAAAGAGCAGGTAGCCTGCATCACGTCAATGATGGGTTAATGGGCAATAAAGGTAACTGGGTAAGACAAACAACACCGGAAATTCGTGAGAGGTTTGTGAATCAACCAAAATTTATGCTCAGTAATACATAAACCCGGCTTGTGAAACGTAGCATTTCATCAAGCCGGGTTTATGTATTACTACGAAGCTCTTATTTCTTCGGTTTTACCTGGTATTCTTTGTTCAAGCCATCCAGAACGGCCTTTGTACGGTCGGCCGATGGATCGGCAAACAGAATGCCACCACCTTTGGTATAGCCCAGAACGAATTCATATTTATTCTGAGCATTTATTTTTTTCAGGTAATCGTAAATTTGGTCGTACAATTCCTTGTTTTTGTTCTGTTCTTCAACAGCCAGATTTTGTGCAGCGCGCTCGCGATACGCCAGAATATCCTGCTGTTCTTTCTGCAAGGATGCTTCTGTAGCTCGGCCCTGCTCCTGGGTCATTGTGGCGGCCCGTTGCTGGAAGAAAGCTACTTTGTTCTGAAGATTACGTCCTTTAGAAGCAAGATCATTTTCTAATTGAAAACGTTTACTTTCCAGTACTTTCTGGGTGTCTTTAAAATATTCATATTTCGTCAGTAGCGAATCTACATTGACGTACACAATGGCTTTCCCTTGTGCTTCAGCGGGTTTTTCTATAGCAGGGGCCGATTCAGGCTGACGGTCTTTAAAATGCAGGTAGTATAGAACAGCTACAGCAATTGTCAGGATGACATTCAAAATCAACGAGGCATTCTTCACAGGAAACAGATTGGTTAGTGACAAGTTTATCCCACAAAGGTAGGGGGATTTACGATTTACGACGTACGATTTGTAATTTGATTTCCAACAGCCAGCCGGGTCAGGAAGCCAGAAAGACCGGCCATCCCCCCAACCAGGCCACCTAAAACTGCGGTCACGAGTAAAGGAATGGCTGCATTTTTTGACTTAAAGAGCAATTCACTCATTCGCCCGGTAAATATTCCGTCGGTACGTATATGAATAAGTAATGCATAAGCCAGCCATATAAGAGCGATTCCGACAAAACCATACATGAAAGCTCGCTTGGCCGTTGAACTCTGCCAGAAACACACTAGAAAAGCAACGATTGCCAGGCTCCACCACGGGAGCACCAGTTGTGCGAGAAAGCTAATAATTGCGATTAAAAGAATTTGAATCATAAGATACGGCGGCCAGTCGCTTTATGTGCGGTCAAAATTTATGGTCTCTCAAGCGAATCGGTTACTTCAAAGTCATTTTCCTTTTTATCCGTGGGTGCTTATCCGCTGCAGTTTGTAAGTACAGCAACTCATTCAGTTGGCCTGTTCGCCACGTATCGAGCATATCCAGATAATATGGACTTCCCGGATTGCCCGACTGGCCACCGGGATAAACGCCATACGCTTTGGGCTGATCACCTAGCGCCACTACCATCCGCCAGGACGGTCCTGATCGTTCGTTGGTTGCATTGACAATAACATTTCCTCCACCAACATTGAGGTCAAGGACGCTAAATGCATCAACGCCAGGTAATAAGTGCCGAATATCGGTGCCTTTATGCGGGCCCCATGCCCAATTCATTCCAAGAGTTCCATGCTTTTTGGTCAGGGTATCACAGGTTGACTGAAAGCTTTGACGTAATAAATCAGGCAAGTGCTCGCGGGTAGGTGTGCCGACATTATCGAACCAGCGGGAACCCGTATCGCGTTGCATCAGTGTCAGTGTTCGGTCGAAGGTTGGGAAACGCATGGGAATTGTATCCTCTCCATCAAATTCGTCAGCCCACACCGCTTTCATAAATTGAGCCATCCATTCCGTAAAAATGGTTGGGCCCACTTCGCCTGCATCGTTATTACGTTTCCATTTCCGGAGAATTTGCAGCGCCTTCTGCTGATCCTGGGTAAAACCTTGTTCTGATAGCTTAGCTAGAATAACGGGCAGCGCATCAGCAGCCCTAATATTATAGGTATCATTCTGAAGTTGGCGCAAACTGTCGGTAGTGGCTCGCTGCATTGTCGTAAGCCGTTGATTAATACGGTGCCCACGTTCATATGGAGCGAACTGCCAGTTGATATAATAAGGATACGTCGGATCGGTAGAAAACTGATTGGCAGAACTCACAAAACCACGTGGTGGATTTTTCACGAGCGGATTCTGATCGGCGGGAATAAACCCGTGCCAGTCATTCACTGGATCAGTACCATCTAACAAAAACTTGCCTTGATCTTTCCATTTCAATGGAAAACGGCCATTTGGTGAGATGGCTATATCGTTTTCATTGTCAGCAAATATAAAATTCTGTGCAGGGGCTACGTAGTAAGCCAGTGCTTTCCGATACTCAGTAAAGTTTTTGGCACGATTCAATAGATAAAAGCATCGCATTTCGTTCGACGGTTCATGAGCTATCCAACGGGCAGCATAGCCCACCGGAATACTCGGCCGAAATGGCTTGGCTTTAGGCTCGTAAACCAAAGGACCATGATGCGTATAATAGACCGTATCAATTACATCCGGTTGTCCTTTTACCTTAATTGTCTCAATCCGGCGCCGGACTGCCTTCCACTGATTATTATGCCAGTATTCCTGCCGGGACGCATCCCGGAATTTTATGGCGTAAAAATCAAGTACATCGGCGCCAACGTTGGTGACACCCCAGGCAACGTTTTTATTAAACCCTATAATAACATTCGGGGCCCCTGGCAACGATGCGCCATACACATTAACTGTCGGAGAAACCAGCTGAATCTGGTACCAGATTGAGGGCAAGCTCAAGGTTAGATGTGGGTCGTTTGCCAGAATAGGGTGCCCGGAGGCCGACTTTTGAGGCCCGACAGCCCAGTTGTTAGAGCCGATTTCGGGATTAGCGCGGTTAGGGGGCGTACCAAATCCCGGTGCCGACAACGCCACAAGGTTACCCAGTAAACTGTCTTTAGGGGGTGCAGGTATTGGTAAAGGCTTAAAATCCCATTGCGTACCAACGGGGATAATTGGATCTTCGTGAACAGGATAATCGGGGAATAAATCTGTCGTAATCGCTTTACCGTATTTCTTTAAAATGTTGCTCATGAGCAGATCATCGGCTCCTCCGGCGAGCGTACTACTCATTTGCTTCAGCAGTAAGGCACACTTGAGGGGCGTCCAGGGCTCGGGTGCATAGCCCAGCAACTTGTATTCAATTGGGTACTGTGCGGGCGAAAGTTGTTTGATCCATGCGTTAACACCAGCCGTATACGCTTCGAGCGCTTCACGCGTACCGGCATCACTCTCCATACCCTTCAGCGTTTGTTCGGCTCCGTACACCATTCCCAAATGCCTGTTGAACCGGTCGAGTTCTAAAGCTTTATCGCCAACAATTTCGGATACTCGTCCAGCGGCTGCATGGGTTTGAAATTCCATTTGCCAAAGCCGGTCGCGTGCTGTCAGGAAGCCCTGTGCGAAATACATATCGTGGTCGTTCTGGGCAAACACGTGCGGCACAGCGTGATCATCAAACAATACAGTAACCGGCGCTTGCGTACCACTAACTGTTACGTTCTCATCCTCGTTGTTTACCGATTCAGCATTTTGCCAAAAGCCAACAAAAGGGCTGATTAAGGATCCAAAAGCCGGGATGCCGCCCCACGGCCGGTTCAACCCCCAAATTAGTAGTAAGGTTAATAATGATACGGCAATAGCCTTTGTAGAACGCATAATGACAAATTCAAATCACAATGATTTGTATAGACAAAATTTCTTTTGGATTTATCAAATAAAAAACATTCACCTAAGAGTACCAAAAATCCTTTTCATACTCCTGCAATATAAACCCTGTTGTAGTTGTAACTAACTATTCGCCAAGCCTATACAATTTGAATTAATAATAACTTTGCCAATTTAAGAAACAGTATTTTTGATCCCTCTTTCGCTCTACTTGTACATGCGGTTCAATGTTTTATTACTAGCACTGGCATGTCTTGGCCTTACCCAACCCGTATTTGATCTGGAAGGACACCGTGGTTGCCGGGGGCTAATGCCAGAAAATACCATACCTGCTTTTCTAAAAGCGCTCGATCTCGGCGTTACTACGCTCGAAATGGACGTAGTGATTAGCAAGGATAATCAGGTTGTCGTTTCGCATGATCCTTACTTCAGCGCAGCATTCAGCAGTACGCCGGATGGTCGGCCAGTTGATAAAAAAGAGCAAAAAAAGCTGGTTCTCTACCAAATGAACTACGATGAAATCAAGCGTTATGAGGTAGGGGCAAACGGTAATTCAGCTTATCCGGAACAACAAAAAATTAAGGCCTATAAACCACTACTGAGCGAGGTAATTAAGCAGATTGAAACGTATCGGACAGCTAAAAATCTGCCTTTTTTCGCGTACAACATAGAAATTAAAAGTGAAGCATCGGAGTACAACAGAAGCCAGCCTGACCCACCTGCCTTCTGCAATCTTGTGCAAAATGTACTTAAGAAACATTTATTGGCTGAAGGCCGTAATTCAGACCGGCTTATTATTCAAAGCTTTGACTTTGCCGTTTTGAAACACTGGAAACAACAGGCCGATGCAGGCAGGTATCCGAAAGTGAGGTTATCTGCTCTAGTTGAAAATATACGCAGCCCTGAGAAAAATATTGAAGAACTTGGCTTTAAGCCGGATATATACAGCCCGTATTTTCGGCTAATAAATCAGGCTAAAATCGCTAGACTTCATGCCCAATCAATTAAGGTTATTCCCTGGACAGTGAACCAACTTAATGATATGAAACGCCTGAAAGAATGGGGAGTTGATGGATTAATTACTGACTATCCGGACCGGGCAAATGGTTTGTAAAAACTAATTACTACTTTCGTAAGTTTCCTGAACTAGCCAATTCTATCTCACTGGCTTATGTGACTTGTGGCTTTATGACCCTGCTTAATACCACACTAAAATGGCTCTTACAACGGCGAATGCCACGTATCGAGGCAATGATGCAACACCCCGGTGCGGTGCAGCAAAAGGTCTTTTCGCAACTCATCCGGGCTGGCCGACGAACCGAATGGGGGAAAAAGTACGGCTATAAATCCATCCAGAACATTCGCGATTTTCAACAGCAGGTACCGGTATCGAGCTATGAAGATCTGTTTCCGTACATTGAACGGGTCATGAAAGGCGAAAGTAAAGTGCTTTGGCCTTCACCTGTTCGATGGTTCGCTAAGTCGTCAGGAACGACCAATGCGCGCAGCAAATTCATTCCCGTTACGACTGAGTCACTCGACGAAAGCCATTTTAAAGGTGGCAAGGATATGATGGCTCTCTACGTAATGAATAACCCCGATAGCCGGGCTTTCGAAGGCAAGGGGCTTTCGATCGGCGGGAGTTTGCATGCCAATCCATACAGTACCAATAGTGCAGCCGGAGACGTATCGGCTGTTGTCATGAAGAACCTCCCAAGCTGGGCACAGTACATTCGAACGCCTTCCATCGACGTAGCGCTTATGGACGAATGGGAGACTAAGCTGGAGCGCATGGCTGAGATTACATCGCAGGAGAACGTAACAAGCATGCTGGGCGTACCAACCTGGGGATTGGTGCTTATTGACAAAATCCTGGCCCAAACAGGGAAATCGAATATTCTGGAAGTGTGGCCAAATTTTGAGGTAATGATGCATGGCGCGGTTAACTTTCAACCCTATCGTGAATTGTTTCAGCAGCAGATTTTCCCGTCAAAAACCGTTCGGTATCAGGAGATTTATAACGCTTCAGAAGGCTTTTTCGCTATTCAGGATGATCTGACACGTGTTGGGGAAATGCTGCTGATGCTCGACTATGGAATTTTTTATGAGTTTGTGCCGATCAACGAAGCTGACCAGCCCTACCCGAAAGCATTGACCATTGACGAAGTCGAGTTAGACAAAAATTATGCTCTGATCGTATCGACCAATGGTGGATTGTGGCGCTATAAAATTGGCGATACAGTCCGCTTTACGTCACTTTACCCGCATCGGTTAAAAGTAAGCGGTCGTACCAAGCATTTTATCAATGTTTTTGGCGAAGAAGTGATCGTTGAAAATGCCGAAACAGCCATTACCCGTGCCTGCGAAGCTACGGGAGCTGTTATAGCCGATTATACAGCCGGTCCAATCTATATGAGTAACGGTGTTAATGGTTGCCATGAATGGGTAATCGAGTTTGCCCACGAACCCGACAGCCAGCAACGCTTTAACCAGATTCTAGACGAAACACTACGGCAGGTCAACTCTGATTACGATGCAAAGCGCTACAACGACATAGTGCTCAAACGACCACGAATTCATGTCGTGCAACCCGGTACGTTCTATGCCTGGATGAAGCAACGAGGCAAATTAGGCGGTCAGCACAAAGTACCTCGACTGGCAAACTCGCGCGAATACCTGGACGATATTCTGGGACGGGTCCTCGAACTTTAAAACAACATCGAAAAGATTAGCGGTTCGCTTCAGAAACCCAGTGAAACTGCCGTTCGGTAAGCTGGAAATGCCGTTTTTGGCGTTTTAGCGTTACTAGCACCGAATCATCCCGAATTTTTCCACGTAAGGCGATGTGGTTAGTGTCTGGCATGACGTAATTCATGGTAAACAGCGCCGAAGTATCTGAAGCGAATTTTTTAAAAGCAATGGTGTGTTTTAGGGTATCGAACGTATAGCTAAAATAGCCGCGCCGATACCTCTGACGAAATAGTGTATCAGCGGTTTGTATGCTTCCTGAGCTATTTGCCTCAAAAATTACGTCCTTCCAGCGCAAACTGTCTGCTGCATTTCCCTTAAACTGATCGACTGAGAAAATTCCAGTTGTCAATTTTGGGGGAGATGCACCCTGATCAAACGCAATCGCAAACTCGTATAAGGGCTTTATCAGAAACAAACCAATAAAGACAATTTTCAGCCCGATTTGGGCCAGCCTCATTTGTTTTGTAGGTAATCCGATACGTTGAACGGGTTGAACAGCTTTGTTAAAAACGAAAAAGTTAAGCAATCGCTGTGCATCACCTAATAGCAGAAAATTACTGAGCAGAAATAAATGGATTGAGAACAGCTTTACCGGAATATCGTAACACAGATTCAACATCATTACGTTGAGGAATATACTTGCCGCTACAAAGGCCCCCAGCGTACTTGTTCGGCGGTACAGCAGTAGAAGTCCGGCTATAAACTCAACTGCTCCCGAAAAGAACTGGTACGGGCCTGAATACCCGATAAAATACCAGGACAGACGCATTGGCAGAAAATCTCCTAAGGGAGTAGCCAGAGCACTCAACGGCGGAAAAATCATTTGCTGACCAAATAATTTAATGATACCGTAAAACAGCGCATGCATGGCAACGTAATACCTGATAATTACCAGAAGCCAGTAGTAGGCCGTGTTGTAATTTTTACGTTTGTCAGCAATCGTCCAGATAAGTGTTCCAACTGTCGCGGTAATGAGCAGAAAGCGTAAGTGGGCGTAGTGATACGATGTGTCGCCACTGCCATTGGGTGGCATCCGCTCTGAGTGAATCTGGAGAATGTACTCATTGGCCATATTCACTAACCAGGTCTCTGCTATGTCATAATATTCCCCAATCTGCCCAAACAGAGGTACATTACCTAGCCAGGTCAACGGCGATATGTATAAAAGCGCGTAAATACAGCAAAAACGGAATAGCATTTTTCGCCATAGGGGCCACTCTGTGGAAGTACCTATTACACTGTTTGGCAATGACGGTTGGATGGATGTAAGGAGGGTCATGTTTTGGTGGATGTGTCAGCTAAAAATAGCTTAGAAACAGGCAACAATCATCAACTTTTTAGTGTGCGTTAATACTCTATCCGTCTTATCAGGCATTCGATAGTTCATGCAGGTCGCTAACTTTGTATCGAACGAACCTGTTTAACAAGCTGTTTCTTAATTAGTCGCCATCACAAAGGAATTAAGAGGAATCCGGCTGGCCCATTACTTATTGACCCAATGAAGTCTTTCGATATACCTGAGTATTACCGCAGTAGCATCATTACGCCCCTGAAAGAATTTCGGCGGAAGCATGATAAACTAAAGCGAGATTTCACACCTACTCTTCTCGATTTTGGGCCGGTACGGTTGTTGATAGCACGCCATTTCGGGTTCTGTTATGGTGTCGAAAATGCGGTCGAAATTGCGTACAAAGCCATTGCGGAAAATCCGGATAAACGCATTTTCCTGCTTAGTGAAATGATTCACAACCCCGACGTAAATAATGACTTGCAGGAACGCGGGGTGCGTTTTGTTATGGATACCAGTGGTCGGCAGTTGACGCCCTGGTCTGAGCTTAAACCTGACGACGTAATCATTATTCCAGCTTTTGGAACAACCCTGGAAACACAGAATCAGTTAGCTTCGCTGGGGCTGGATGTCGCTAAATATGATACGACCTGTCCTTTTGTCGAGAAGGTATGGAATAAAGCCGGGCAAATTGGCCAGAAAAATTACACGGTGGTCGTGCATGGCAAACCAAGTCACGAAGAAACCCGTGCTACGTTCTCTCACAGCAAGGAAGTAACGCCGACGGTGGTGGTTAAAGACATGCAACAGGCGCAGCAACTGGCCAAATACATTACGGGTGAGCTGCCCGCTGACCAGTTCTACACTGAATTTGCGAATCAGTTTTCGGTGGGTTTCGACGTTACACGAAATTTAGACCGTATCGGCGTTGTTAATCAGACCACAATGCTAGCTTCTGATACACAGGGCATTGCTGACTATTTAAAGCAGGTTATGATTCAGAAGTATAAGCTGGTAGGCAGTGAAGTTGACAATCATTTTGCCAACACCCGCGATACGTTGTGCTATGCAACCAACGATAACCAGGATGCTACGTATGCTTTATTGACCTACCCGGCGGATTTTGCGATTGTAGCGGGCGGCTATAATTCGTCCAACACATCTCATATCGTTGAACTTTGTGAAGAAAAGCTTCCCACCTATTTTATTGAATCGGAGCAGAAAATTCTGACAGACAAGCTCATTCGACACTACGATAGTCACGCCCGCCAGGAAATCGTAACTGAAAATTTCATTCCAGACAAGCAGCCAGTTACGATATCGCTTACATGCGGAGCTTCCTGTCCGGATGCTGTTGTTGAGGGTATTCTGCTCAAACTAGTGAGCTTTTTCCCGGATGTAAGACCAGTTGGTGAAGTTATTGCCAACGTAATGCAATCATAAACCCGCTATTGCGGCTTGTACAGAACCTCACAGCAGCTCTTACTGGACCCGTACGGTTATTTCACGGCTTTCGTTATGAAGCTGATCCAGTGCAGTCACCGCATACACGTACTTCTTTGCTGGATCAGCATTCCTGTCCAAAAAATGCGTTGTCGTTCCGCCGATGCATTTTGCTACAATACAACGGGGGTCATTTAGCCGAATGCGCGGCCGCTGGCCCTCAAAACGATAAACAAGGTAGGTGTTTGCTTCATCGCCATCCGCTGCTTCATCTGGCTTCTGCCATGACAAGTCAACACCGTCGGCTGTCATAACGGCTTTTATACTATGGGGCGGTAATGGGGGAATACTATCCAGCCAGGGCATTGTTGGAACCAGCGCCAGATGGCGGTAGAAATTATTCTGCAAGGAATCGCGAATAGCTAATGGATTGGTTTTCAGATTTCGGGCGCTAAAAAACACACTACCCAACACACCGCGCTGTAGCCGGTTATAGCGCATCTGGTCGGGAAACTCAGTAGCTCGCCACCAGCCTGGATCGCGTTCGGAGCCGCGGCCAACCCGATAAGCTCCGTGTCCAATGTACAACTGACAGGTGCTGCTTGTACAGGTTCGTGTCCACCAGTCAACTAAGGTCTTATAGGGAGCCCGACTAAACGCAGAACTGAAATAAACCTGCGGGACGATGTAATCGATCAGGCCATCACGTATCCACTTTCGGGTATCGGCATAAATATCGTAATACGATTGTCCGCCATTGGTAGCTGACCCTTCAGGATCATTCGTCTGATTTTTCCAGATACCAAACGGACTGATACCAAATTTTATCCAGGGCTTGTTGGCCCGAATTGAGTCGCGCAGTTCAGCAACGAGTTTATTAACGTTATCCCGTCGCCAGTCGCCTTTGGTCATACCAATATTGTACATTCGGTACGTCCCATCATCCGCCAATGTTTGCCCGGCTTCGGCATATGGATAAAAATAATCGTCGAAATGGATGCCGTCAACGTCATACTCACGTACTACGTTGGCAACAACACCAGCGATGTATGACCGAACGGCCGGAATACCAAGGTTGAATAACTTACGACCGCCATAAGTCAGCATCCATTCAGGCTTACGGTAAACAATGTTGGTAGGTGCAATACTGGCTGTTTTGCTATAAGTTGCCCGGTCCAGATTAAACCACGCATGAAATTCCAGGCCGCGCTGGTGCGCCTGTTCAATCATAAACTCCAGTGGATCATAGAAAGGCTCCGGAGCTAGCCCCTGCTTTCCGGTAAGCCACTCCGACCACGGTTCTGAGCTTTTCGCATAAAACGCATCGGCAGCTGACCGAATTTGTACAACAACGGCATTAAGCCCCATTTGCTGATGCTGATCGAACATGGTTACCAGCTCGCGTTGTTGATCGGCTACAGGCAATCCTTTCCGGCTTGGCCAGTCAAGATTATCAATTGTTGCAATCCAAACGGCCCGAAATTCTCGTTTGGGCGGAGGTGGCGTCAGATCAGTAACCTCGTCAAAAGCGAGCGTATCAACAGGAATTGGTTCAGGCGTAGGAATTATGGGCCTTTGTGGAGCTGGCTTAACAGCTACTGGTTTTGTCGGTTCGGGTTTAGGCGCTGTTGCTGGGGCGGATCGGACGGGAGGCCGCTGTACAACCACTGGCTTATTTCGGCGGCAGCTATTGTCTAGCAAAACAACAAACAACAAAATAAAATAGGGAATGGAACGCATCCGTGGCAACAGGTTAATCAACAAAAATAAAAACAGAATAGGATACCCGGAAGAGTTATTTACTGACCTTCTTGCTGTAAACTCTAATTTCTTTGCCGGTAGGAAATTAATACTTCTACTAAACGTAAATCAGTAAATATTCTGTGTATTCCTGTCTGTTTGTTGCTTCACTTCACAAATAGTCACCCGTTCTTGACGTCTTAAAGTCTCAGAGTCATTTGGTACCTAGTTATTTTTACTAAATAATGTGCCGAATAATGCGTTAATACACAGAGTTTGTTTTGCCTTTTGCGAAATTTCATGTTTTTTTAAGAATTTTCTATCGCAAAAGATGGTAGCTTTGCACACTCATGTAATTTAGATTTAACAGATTATTTTACGCTATATGTCGAGCCACAAGTTAGATCAGATAGATCGCAATGTATTAGAAATACTGCAAGCCAACGCCAAAATCACCAACGCTCAGCTTTCCAAAGAAATTGGCCTTTCGCCCGCTCCAACGCTGGAACGCGTGAAAAAACTCGAAACATCGGGTATTATTCAAAGTTACCATGCCCAGTTAAGCCGGGAGAAAATCGGTTTGGGGGTTACTACGTTTGTTATGGTTACACTCGTAGGGCATAAAAAGGATACGACTATGTCATTTGTCGACAGAGTTAATGAGATTCCAGAGATTATCGAGTGCCATCACATTACCGGATCTGGCGACTTTCTGCTGAAAGTCATCTCGAAAGATATTTCATCCTATCAGGCATTAATGCTCGATGTTATCAATGAGATCGACGAAGTAGCCAACACGCAGACAATGGTGATCATGTCTACGTTCAAAGAAAGTAAAGTACTGCCTATTCCCTGATAATGATGAATTATGAATGATAAATGATGCAATTTTATCGTCAACTCATCATTTATCATTCATAATTCATCATTTACTCTCTCCGCTTCCGGCGTTCTTCTCTCCTCGCCTTCTTTGCGTCGTCTAATGCTTTTTTAGCCTCCTTGTACTGAGTCGATTTGCGCTCAGCTTTGTCCATTACTTCCTTGAAGTACGTCTGGGCGAGATCGTAATTCTTTTCTTCGGTTGCAATTTTGGCTAAGCCCAGAACCGATGACCAATAATAGCCCGCATTGGTTGAATTCGTCTGCTTGGCAAAATCGACCGACAGTTGATAATACTTTTTGGCCTCCGGCAGGTTTTTATAGAACAGCTGATTAATGTAAGCGAGGATATAAGCCGCTGTTCGTCCGCTTACCGCTTCGTAGCCTGACTGGGTTCGTTCTATCTTAGCCAACAAGTCTTTTGAGATTCGTTCGGCTTCATTCAGTCGTCCTGTTACAAAGGCAGATCGAGCATAGTACCGCTCAAAAAACGGATTATCCGGATACTGTTCATGCATGTATTTCGATAACTCGTACGCTTTATCGTACTGGTTCTCCATACTATAGATCTGAACCAGAAAATAGCGTGCTTCCACCCGAGTGTAAAACGCCGAATTTGCCGTTTTCTCCAACTCCTTGATGCCGTTTACTTTGTTTCCCTTTGGAAAAAACATCAGGATAGGTTTCAGCAAGGGATAATTTTCGGGAATCCACTGGGCGTAATAATCATACATGCCATCGCCAAACAGCAGCTCAGGGCTGAAGTCGGCATTTCCCTTACATTTCTCGAAGTATTTTAAGGCGTTCTTACCAGCAAAGGTCGCCTTGGTCCATTTTTTTCGCTCCGAATAAAGCCGTCCTTTAAAAGCATAGGCAGCCGCCAGAAAAAACGACGGTTCAAGCTTGTTATCGCTTTCGTCGTAGAGCTTTTCGGCCAGCGTAATGGTCGTATCCATTAAGGCCAGGCAACGATCATCGTAATCCGTTACGTCCGTATTGGGTACGATCTTCCACCACTCAGCCAGCCCCATCAGAAAATAAGGCATTGGGTGCTTCGGGTAACGTACCCGCAACCACCGAAACTCTTTATCAGCATCGTAGAACTTATAGTTATACATCTGATTGATAGCCTCGGCCGACTCAAGCTGAACGCCGGGATGCTTCAGCAATCCATCATATTTCTTATCAAAAGCCGACGGATCATACAGTTGGGCTTGCGCTAAAACAGCTAATCCCGCGAACCAAACCGTCAACAACAGTTTCTTCATTTGTTAAAAAGAGCTTTATCAGTATATCAACGCAAACGAATGGCAGACCGTTTACCAACCTGTATTTTTCCCGCATTTTTTTGTCCGCACTCTCATTGTCAACGTATCTTTGACGCCACGCAGACGCTGATATGATAACTATTAAAGATAAAACATTCGTCCCCTTTATTGCTTCCGAAGCAATACAAACCCGGATTCGGGAACTAGCCGAACAGATTAATAAAGAATATGCTGGCAAACAGCCACTTCTGGTTGTTATTCTCAACGGGGCCTTTCTGTTCGCAGCTGATCTGGCCAAACACCTTACAATTCCCTGTGAAATCACATTTCTTCGGGTATCGTCTTATAAAGGCACAGCGTCAACGGGTCAGCTTAAAGAAGTTTTAGGACTTACCGAGCCAGTTACCGACCGCGACTTAATTGTTATTGAAGATATTGTCGATACGGGCAAAACGCTTTACGATATATGCAATCAGCTTCAGGCGCAGGGTCCGTCGTCGTTAGCTATCGCTACGTTGTTATACAAACCAGAAGCTATACAACAGCCGCTTGATTTGCAATACGTTGGCTTTGAGATAGAAAATCGTTTTGTACTAGGCTATGGTCTCGATTATGACGGTCTGGGCCGGAATACGCCTGATATTCTTGTATTGGAATAATTGGTTTAAATTCAGTCCATTAAGCCAAAACTAGCGGTCTACTTCACCCATTACAACGTCGATAGAACCAATAACAGCCACCAGATCGGCCAGCATGGCTCCTCGCGTGATTTCGCTTATGACCGATAGGTTGTGGAAACAACAGGAGCGGGCTTTGCAACGGACTGGTACGTCAGATTTCCCATCGGTACGAAAGAAAAAGCCTAGTTCACCCTTCGCACTTTCTGCGCGGGCATAAAAGTCCATGGCTTTAGGACGAATTTTTTTTGGCACTACGGCTTGTGGATCATAATCGCGGGTACGTCGATGATCGCCCAGAAGCTGTTCCAGACATTGTTCAACAATACGTATGGACTCATGACATTCCAGTACCCGAACATTGTTTCGATCCCAACAATCGCCTAGAGTGCCCATCAGCCCTTCACCAACAGGAATCTCGAAATCCAATTCGGGATAAACGGAATAACCATCCACCCGACGCAGATCATACCGCAGGCCAGAACCACGTAGCATTGGGCCGGTACATCCATAATCGATGGCTACAGGAAGTGGCAATACGCCAACGTTAGCCGTGCGTTTTATGAAAATTTCATTTTCAATAACCAGTTGTTGCAACTCAGCAAGTTTCGGCTTCAGGTACGTAATGAATTCTCGGCACCGTTCTTCAAACCCCACCGGAAGATCATAAAACAAGCCCCCCACCCAAATGTAGTTGTAGAGCATCCGGGCACCGCTGAGCCATTCGAGCAGGCGCTGAATATGCTCACGGTCGCGCATGAGCCACAGAAAAGGCGTATACGCGCCAATATCAAGCGCATACGTACCGATAGCCACAAAATGAGCCGCAATGCGATTCAGTTCAGCTACCAGTACCCGGATATATTCTGTACGCTTAGGGATATCCTGCTGAATACCAAGCATTTTTTCCACACCCATTACAAAGGCATGCTCGCAATTCATGGCGGCCAGATAATCGAGCCGATCCACAAAGGGAATCGTCTGATTGAACGGCAGCATCTGGGCATGCTTCTCAAAGCAACGGTGCAGATATCCAAGGTGCGGCACTACATCGACAATAATTTCGCCATCGGTAACGACCTCAAATCGTAATACACCGTGGGTCGAGGGGTGTTGTGGCCCCATGTTTAGAATCATCTCCCCTTCGGCCAGCATATCCGGGCGATAAAAGCCCGGCTCCGATGCCCGGAAATGGCCGGGAGCATATTCATATTGTATTGTTTGTGTAGCCATTAGATCATCAAAGGTCGAGATCGCCAAGCCGAAAGGCAATATTTCCGGCACATTTCTCACTTAACCAGCTACAAATCATTACTTTTTCTAAGACTTCTATTTGCTCGATAAAACAATTTTCGTACCTTTGCGCTCCTTATCGAGAAAACAGACTTTAGCAATGGCAAAGAAAGGCGCCAATAGAATCCAGGTTATTCTGGAGTGCACCGAGCAAAAAGACAGCGGTGTTCCCGGCATGTCCCGGTACATCACCACGAAAAACCGGAAAAATACGCCGGCTCGTATTGAACGGAAAAAATATAATCCGTTCCTGAAAAAAGTAACGCTGCACAAAGAAATTAAATAAGTAGTCGATCAGTTAGTGAGTTGGCTGGTAGGCCAGTCTTTAAACACTGATTAACTGATAAACTAATTAACTGACAACTGAGTCATGGCAAAAAAGGTAGTTGCAACCCTGAAAACGAAGGATAACGGCAAGGCATTCGCCAAAATTATCAAAGCCGTTAAGTCGCCTAAAACCGGCGCGTATACCTTCAAAGAAGAAATGGTCCCGGTTGATGAAGTACAGGCTGCATTGAAAGCCTAAGTTTTGCTGTCATCAACTTCCTGCGTAATACACAGGTCCCACAGCCTTAATCGGTGATGTGGGACTTTTTTTGTTAAAAAACGGTTAGGTCAGTTAGTGAATCAGCTATCCGAGAAGTAATTATGTAATTTGAATTCGGCAGGCACACAATCTTACCTAACTCACTGACTATTATTCGCATGGCTTTATTCGGTTTTTTCTCGAAAGAAAAGAAAGAAACGCTCGACAAGGGCTTAGAAAAAACAAAAGACAGCTTTTTCTCGAAACTCGGGCGGGCGGTTGTTGGTAAATCGACCGTTGATGAGGAAGTCCTGGACGAGTTGGAGGATATATTGGTTTCTTCAGATGTAGGCGTTGAGACGACCGTCAAGATTATCAAGCGGATTGAAGAACGCGTGGCCCGCGACAAATACATGGGCACCGATGAACTAGACCGTATTTTACGCGAAGAAATTGCGGCTTTGTTGTCGGCCAACAACACGATTGACGTAACGGACGATTTTGCTATACCGGCCAACAAAAAACCATATGTTATTATGGTTGTAGGCGTCAACGGTGTGGGCAAAACCACCACAATTGGCAAACTGGCGGCCCAGTTTCATAAACGCGGCAAAAAGGTTGTGTTGGGCGCGGGCGATACGTTTCGGGCGGCTGCCGTCGATCAACTCAAGCTTTGGGGGATCGCGTGGGCGTACCCGTTATTTCGCATGGTATGAACACCGACCCATCTGCTGTAGCTTTCGACGCGGTGAAAAAAGCCACCGAAATTGGAGCCGATGTTGTTATTATCGACACTGCCGGACGGCTTCATACCAAGGTTAACCTGATGAACGAGCTAACGAAAATCAAACGGGTGATGCAAAAATTCACCCCCGACGCACCCCATGAAGTGCTTCTGGTACTTGATGGATCAACGGGTCAGAATGCATTTATACAGGCTACTGAATTTACTAAGGCAACCGAAGTTACGTCTCTGGCAATCACAAAGCTAGACGGAACAGCCAAGGGGGGCGTAGTGATTGGCATTTCAGATCAGTTTAAGATTCCGGTCAAATACATCGGCGTGGGCGAAAAAATTGACGATTTGCAGACATTCAATAAGATGGAGTTTGTGGATTCGTTTTTTAAGAAATAAGAACACTTTGGTGGAAAACCCCATGAAGTATCTGGTCATAGCCCTTTCCTTTTTTTAGTGTCAGCGCTTACCTACGCTCAAAAGCCACACCGCCGAAAAGTTTCTAAACAGCTTACGATGCAGGGAATTTGCGGTAGTGTACTTGTAAAGCGAGGAAATTTTATGCCTGGGCCGGATAAACCCGTTCCTACCGGAAAAACAATAGAACGGGAAGTGCTCGTATTTCCTTTACTGAATATGAGTCAGGTCGACGCAGGCGATAATGGATTCATTAATTCCGTACGGGATGCGAAACCTGTAAAAACGGTTAAATCCGATAAAAATGGCAAATTCTGTGTGCGTCTGCCCGTAGGTCACTACTCTGTATTGGTACGAGAGCCGAAAGGTTTATATGCGAATCTGTACGATAGTCATAACAATATATTTCCTGTAAACGTCGAGAAAAACCGTCAGTCTGACGTAAAGATTGAGATTTCTCATCAGGCTGTATTTTAACAAAAGCGGTAGCAGCCGCAGTCTTGCTAGTCAAAGCGGTTTTTACCCGCGCTACTTTAATGAAAACCAAAGGAATACGTACCAATAAAATTAATATCGTTACGCTCGGTTGCTCGAAGAACCTTGTGGATTCGGAGGTGCTGTTTACGCAACTCAAAGGCAATGGTATGAACGTAACCCACGAGTCGAAAAAGGACGACGCGAACATTGTGGTTATCAATACATGTGGCTTTATCGACAATGCCAAGGAAGAATCGATCAATACGATCCTCCGCTACGTCGACGCGAAGGAAGCGGGGATGGTTGATAAAGTATACGTAACGGGCTGCTTATCCCATCGCTACAAAGACGAGCTTGAAGTTGAGATGCCAACGGTGGATGCCTGGTTTGGCACCAACGAACTGCCCCGCATGTTAAAAACACTTCGTGCTGACTATAAGCATGAGCTTGTCGGCGAACGGCTGTTGACGACACCTGCCCACTACGCTTATCTAAAAATTGCGGAAGGCTGCGACAGACCCTGCTCGTTCTGCGCCATCCCGTTGATGCGCGGAAATCATGTATCCCGCCCCATCGATGAGTTAATAACCGAAGCTAAATCACTGGCACGACGGGGCACGAAAGAACTGATTTTGATAGCTCAGGATTTAACCTATTACGGACTGGATCTTTACAAAAAGCGTAACCTGGCAGACCTGATTGCTCAACTGGCTGATGTCGACGGTATTGACTGGGTTCGGTTGCAGTATGCGTACCCGTCAGGCTTTCCACTTGATGTGCTGGACGTAATGCGCGATCATCCAAACGTCTGCCATTATCTGGATATGCCTTTACAGACGGGTTCGACCGAACTGCTAAAAATTATGCGCCGGGGCATTACCCGCGAAAAAACAGAAGGTTTAATTCAGACAATCCGGGAAAAAATTCCGGATATTACTCTTCGCACAACGCTGATTGTCGGGCATCCCGGCGAAACGGACGCGATGTTTGAAGAGACATATGATTTTGTCAAACGGATGCGCTTCGACAGAATGGGCGTTTTTACATACTCACACGAAGAAAATACGCACTCTTTTTCGATGCCCGACGATATTCCGGCTGACGTAAAGCAGGAACGCGCGGATGAGTTAATGGAACTTCAGCAGGGTATTTCGCAGGAGTTGAACCAGCAAAAAGTTGGGAAGACCTATAAAGTGTTGTTCGACCGTAAGGAAGGCGGCTACTTCATCGGCCGTACTGAAGCTGATTCTCCTGAAGTGGATAATGAAGTCCTGGTTCCGGCTTCTCAGTACGTCCGATTGGGCGATTTTGCCAATGTCAGAATTGACCGGGCCGAGGAGTTTGATTTATACGGAGAAGTTGTTTTCTAAATTCTACAAACCCGCAAGCTTTTCGAACGCCGAACCTTGCGGGTTTTTCTATTGTTGAGCCGAATAAATCCCAACCTGCAACCTGCATGGACTGTCAGTACCTGCCACTTGCCTCAACAGGCCAGTTTTCGTCACTCTTTCTCGATTACATTTCGCAAAAAGATACCCTTAAGCCCTATTACAATCACGTCCCGGTTCTTTCTGCTTTTCAGAAGCAGATAAACGAAAAAACAGTTGACGATACCAAGCGGCAGGTTCTGGTTGATGCGCTGAAACGACAGTACGCATCCATTACCAATAAACCCGACTTTTCGACGCTCCTGCTTCCGAATACATTTACAGTCACAACGGGGCATCAGCTAAATATTTTTACGGGTCCGCTCTATATTGTCTACAAGCTGGTTACAACAATAAACCTGGCCAGAAAGTTAAAAGAAGCCTATCCATCCTACAACTTCGTACCAATTTACTGGATGGCGACGGAAGACCATGATTTTGCCGAGATCAACCATTTTTCAATGTTTGGCAAGGACTACGTCTGGCAAACCGAGCAACGCGGTGCCGTTGGGCGCATGAATCCGCAGGAGCTAAAATCGCTTTTCAAGCAAATTCCAGAGAAACTCTCCCTGTTCGAAGAAGCCTATTTAACGCACAATACGCTTGCCGATGCAGCCCGCTATTACGTCAATGAGTTGTTTGGGGCTGAAGGTCTGGTTTGTCTGGATGCGGACGATGCAGCTTTGAAGCGCGTTTTTGCTCCCGTTATGCATGAGGAGCTTGTCAATCAGCAGTCGGGCGAACTCGTTCAGAAGCAAACCGAGCAGTTGGAACAACTAGGGTATAAAACCGTTATTACTCCTCGCGACATTAATCTGTTTTACCTAGACGATCAACTTCGCGAACGTATTGAGCGTAAAGAAGATGGTACCTATCGGGTTGTTCACACGAAGTTAAAATTCTCGGAAAAGGAATTGCTGGATTTACTGGATGAACATCCTGAAAAGTTCAGTCCGAACGTAGTGTTGCGCCCCCTTTATCAGGAAACCATCTTGCCTAATCTGGCGTACATCGGCGGTCCGTCGGAAGTTCCTTACTGGTTGCAGTTAAAAGATGTTTTTGCACATTTTAAGACTACTTTTCCGATTCTGATGCCCCGTAATTTTGCGATGTACGTGCCATCAGTGAACGCAAAACGTATCTGTAAATTAGGTTTGACTCCTGAAGATTTATTTCAGGATACGCTAACGCTCAAACGGGAATTTGTTGAGCATCATACACGGCATAGCCTTAAGTTTGACAACGAAAATAAAACCGTCAATAAAGCGCTGGATGCTATTCTACACAAAGCACAAATGGTTGATCCGACGCTCGAAAAAGCGGTTCTAGCCGAAACGAAGCGATTTGCCAACGCTGTAGCACGACTGGAGAAAAAAATGCGCCGGGCTGAAGAACGTAATCAGGAAATCGGCGTTCGACAACTGCTGGCTGTCAAAAATGAGCTTTTTCCCAACGGTGGGCTTCAGGAACGTAGCGAGAATTTCCTGACCTTTTATCTGAATGACAGAACGTTCCTCCAAAAGATGCTTGCTGTCTTTGATCCGTTCGATTATCGGATGCAGCTGTGTTTGGAATAAACCTGTCTGGTTCGACTGGCCAATCGCATGAATAAAGCCTTACTACGTCAGGAATTCCTGAAAAAACGCAAAGCTTTGTCTGCCGATGAGGTAAACCGACGTAGCGAACTCATTGCTGGACAGTTTTTCCATTTTCTGGAGCAGAACTACCGGGTTGATGTTCCCACAATCATTCATACGTTTTTACCGATTCAGCGGCAGAATGAAATCGATACGTGGCTGATTATCCGGACTATCTGGGAAAACTATTCCAATCTGACCATTAGCGTCCCCGTTACTGACCCATCAACAAACAGCCTGCGCCATTATCCATTGTTTCCGGAAACAGTGCTGGCTGACAACCGTTGGGGCATCCCCGAGCCTGTATCTGTGAATCAGCCATGCTTACAGCCCGATAAGTTTGACATTGTTCTTGTGCCTTTACTGGTGTTCGACAAGCAGGGGCACCGAGTAGGTTATGGAGGGGGTTTTTATGACCGATTCCTTGCCAATTGTCGTCCGAATTGCCTGAAAGCTGGCTTATCACTATTTGAGCCAGTTAATCAGATTGATGGCATTGAACCAACGGACATTAAGTTGAATACCTGTGTTACACCCAATCAGATTTATCAGTTTAAGTAAATTTAATCAAGATTTATTCATCTTTTAAGGTGATAAAATTGTTTTCTGGTTATCTTTTCTAGCATTTAAGAAACCAGACGATGAAAAACTTGCTATTTTTCTTTCTGCTCTGTTCCTATCAGGTCTGTGCCCAGGCCGATACAACCAGATCGGTTCACAAAGAAGCTCTCAAGCCCATAGAAAGTGATTTAACCCCAAGCTACGGACGATATGGACAAGGGGTTAAAATTCAGTACGTATATGATGGGCTTGATGTGCGTCATGCCAAAGATCTGGGTCAGTATATTTATGCGTCCGGAGATCCGAATGCAATCCATGAATTTGAGCGTTATATGGGTAGTCGCCATGCAGGTGGCTGGTTAATTGCAGGCGGAGTCTTAACGTCGGCTGTTGGCCTGGGCGTAGCTCTTGCCAACGATCACTCAGGCGAAGCAAGCAAAGGCCCTTATTATGCCGTGGCTACTGTGATGCCCAATGGTACGGTATGTGCCGGTTACTGTAATTCTGTTCCAGATCGTACAAATCCGACTGCTGTAAAGGCTGGTGTTACAACACTATTTAGCGGTTTACTGGTTGCTGCAATTGGAGCCTGGATGCTACGTCCGGGTCAGCATCTGCGCCGATCAGTCCAGTATTATAACCGATCGCTAAAGCAGCAGGGGATTTTGTGGCAGCTCACACCGTATTCGTCCGGGTCTAATTCCGGTGTAGGGCTGGCAGGACGGTTCTAACTTTTTTCAAATATAGTACCTGTGCGTCAAAGTTTTGCCTTATTTTTGCACTCCAAATTGGAAAGCGGACGCAAACCGCCTTTATTAACTAAGCAAAAGCGGGTTTAGCCCGTATTACTACAATGAAAATCGCAGTCGTTGGCGCTACTGGCCTTGTCGGTGGCGAAATCCTGAAAGTCCTGGAAGAGCGTAACTTCCCTGTATCCGAACTTATTCCCGTTGCCTCCGAGCGGTCGGTTGGTAAACAGGTTGAGTTCAAGGGTAAACCCTACACGGTTGTAAGTTTCGAGGACGCCATCGCTGCAAAACCCGCCATTGCCATTTTTTCGGCAGGAGGTAGTACGTCGCTGGCACTGGCACCTAAATTTGCTGAAGCGGGTATTGTTGTTGTGGATAATTCATCGGCCTGGCGTATGGACCCAACTAAAAAACTGGTTGTTCCAGAAGTAAACGCCGACGTACTGACAGTGGATGATAAGATCATTGCTAACCCAAACTGCTCGACTATTCAGATGGTCGTGGCGCTGAAACCTCTGCATGATCGTTATAAAATCAAGCGTGTTGTCGTTTCAACGTATCAATCCGTAACGGGTACAGGGAAGGCTGCCGTTGATCAGCTATTCGCCGAACGTAAGGGAGATCAGGACGTAAAAAAAGTATACCCTCATCCGATCGACCTAAACGTACTACCCCATATTGACGTCTTCCTCGATAACGGCTACACGAAAGAGGAGATGAAGATGGTGAATGAAACCAAAAAAATCATGGGCGACGACTCGATTCAGGTAACGGCCACAACGGTACGGATTCCAACCATCGGGGGACATTCAGAGGCCGTTAATATAGAATTCGAAAACGAGTATGAACTCAGTGAGGTTGTTGACATTCTTAGCAACACCGAAGGCGTTATTGTTCAGGACGATCCACAGAATAAAATTTATCCCATGCCGTTGACTGCACATGGCAAAGACGAGGTATTTGTCGGTCGTATTCGTCGCGATGAAAGCCAGCCCAAAACCATAAATATGTGGATAGTTGCCGACAATTTGCGGAAAGGAGCAGCGACTAACGCCGTTCAAATCGCTGAGTATTTACTGAAGCATAATTTAGTTGAAAACGAAGCAGTAACAGCCTAGTATTTTTTCAGATATTTCATAAAAAAGCCCAGACCGATATACGGTCTGGGCTTTTTTATGGGTTAATTTCTCAAATGTACTTGTTGATTATAAAGCCGATACACTTTATCACGACTTCGTTTCAGGCGCATCTTAACAGCACTTTCCGAGATCTGGTACTGCTCACCGATCACTTTTACGGATAACCCCTGTTCATGCTTCATTCGCAAAAGTGCTGCCTCCTCAGTAGATATAGTACTCATAACCTGCTCCAGAACGTAGCATTGAGCCACCACAGGATCTGATTGATCAGGCTCAATTACCTCCCGCATATACGTTTCTGGAAGGGGTTCTGTGTTCATTCGTTTGTGAATGCGAAGCTGATCCAGACAGTAATTGTGCGAGATACTATATAACCAGGTTAATAATGCCGAGCGATTCTGGAAGGTATCGAGTTTGCAGAATACTTTAATAAAGATGTCTTGTGTAAAGTCTTTAGCAATCTCAGGGTCTTTGGTCATTGAAAGACACTTTTGGTATACCTTTTGAGAGTACCGATTGTAGATAGACTCAAAGCTGTTATCCGAAGAGTTGCTTAGACATATGTTAACTTTTTTCTTTAAAGTGTCGGTGGTCGTTTGCATAAGAAGACGCGTAATTTCAGAACGATTAATTGAATAAGTGCAGGCTCAACATGCCAATAAGTAGCGGACTTTTGTGAGTAGATCTACGGGTTCCGCAAGAGGCTACTTACTTTACTTGAGCTGCGTTGGTTTAAGAATTTTACAGCTATAAAGGTCTGACTACTGGGCAAAAAAGGCAGGTACTTTTATATCAAATACTGGTACACTTGTACCAAATCGTAGTGAAATACCCCTACAACGCTTTCATTTTAGGGGTTTCTTCGAAAAAATGGGGTTGAGCCTTTAGTTTTGGCGGGAAAAGGCAGAGGGTGTCGTTTGATAGAGCTTGCGGAAAGAGCGGGCAAAATAAGAGGGATCTTCAAAACCTACGAGGTAGGCTGTTTCGGCAACTGGGTGCCCCTGGCGCAACAACTGCGCGGCCCGTTTAAGGCGATAGTTACGGATAAATTCTCCCGTAGACAGATCAACTAAAGCTTTTAACTTTCGGTGCAGATTCATCCGGCTCATGCCACTGGCCTGAATGAGCTCTTCAACGCCGAAGGCGGCATCATCGAGGTGTTGTTCTATTAACTGACAAAGTTTTTCCACAAGTGGATCTGCAGTCGAAGGAGCTATCGCAAAAGCGTCGGGATTGGTCATACCCGCCAACACCCATTTTCGCAATTGACGACGTTGTTCTAACAGATTATGGATTCGTAATTGCAGTTCTTGGACGTAGAAGGGTTTGGCGATATAATCGTCAGCGCCAGAAGACAGCCCTTCCAATTTGCTGTTGATAGACGCTTTAGCCGTTAGTAGGATAACCGGAATATGGCTGGTACGTTGATCTTTTTTTAATTGCTGGCAAAGTGTGTAGCCATCCATTACAGGCATCAGAACATCACTGATTACCAGATCAGGTCCTATTGCCAGCGCTTTTTTCCACCCTTCACCGCCATCCTTAGCCCGATGAATTCGGTAAGTTTCAGGTAAGCTATCCGCTATAAAATCACTCAACGCTTCATTATCTTCCACAACTAATATTACCGGCGAATCATCGGAAGGCACTTCTTCGCTGATTACTTCCTGGTCAATAGCCGATGAGGGGGTAACTTCAGGCTCAGGCTGTTTAGTTACAATGGCAACTGTAGCTGGTCGATACGGTAAATCAATGTAGAATGTGGTCCCAATACTTTCTTTACTTTCCACGCGAATGGTACCATGCTGTAACTCCACCAACTCTTTCACAAGCGCCAATCCGATACCAGCCCCATCCGAATGGTTTATACGGCTATCATCGATCTGATAGAATCGCTCAAAAATGTGAGGAAGTTTATCTGAAGCGATACCAATGCCATTATCTGAAATTTCCAGATGAACCAGTGAACTCGTTTCATTACGTTCTTCGGACGGTTCTCTTGATTCATAGCTATTCCGGGTTGTTAAATGGACGACTACCTTGCCCCCAACTGGTGTAAATTTCAACGCGTTCGCCAACAGATTATAGACGATACGTTCAAGCTTCTCCGTATCGAACCAGTAATCGGTATCTATCCCCTGTGTCCGAAACGACACTTGAATTCCTTTTGCCGAAGCTTGTGATTCAAACGAATGGATTAGACGATTTAGAAATTCTACTAAATCCGTTTGACTTTCTTTTATTCTCAATACGTTAGCTTCTGCCTTCGACAGTTCCATCAACTGATTAACCAGTCCTAGTAATTGTGTTGCATTCTGGCTGATCAATTCAAGTTGATGTTGATCGTTTGCGTTATGCAGACGTTGCTTTAGTTGCTCTACAGGCGCCAGAATTAGGGTTAAGGGCGTTCTGAATTCATGCGTAATATTTGTATAGAACCGCTCCTTTATAGCGTCTATGGCCTTGAGTTGTTTTGCTTCCTGACGGCTAATAAAAGCTTGAATGAGGCTATATACTATGCTCAGGACTATTATAACATAGAATAAAATAGCCCACCAGGTTGCCCACCAGGGAGGTCGTATTATTAAGGTCAGTTCGCGTATATGCTTACTCCACATACCCGACGTATTGGAAGCATTGAGTAGGAGTTTATAATGGCCCGAGCGTAGGTCCGTGTATTCTGCTATTGGTCGATTGGTTTCGATCCATGCCTTGTTTAATCCTATTAGCTTATAGCGGTACCGAATTTTGGCCTGTCGATTATACTGCATTCCAGCAAATGAAACAGTAACAAAATTCTGATCATAGGCTAAATCGAGATGGCTAATTGCCTGCGCAGGCAACGAATCTGTCAGAGCCCCAGGCAAAAGGGGTTGATTATTAATCTGAATATCAGTAATCTGCATTTGCGGCTGATATTCATCTTCCCGTAACTGAGACGGATGAAAGGACGTAATACCTTCTAAACCACCCAAGATAATTCGATCATCCGGTAAATGCAAAAAGTGAAATCGGTTAAATTCATCGGCTAACAGACCGTCTTCGTGGGTGTAGATGCGCGTCTGGAAAGTTCGTCGATTCATACGGCATATTCCCTGATTAGTAGCAATCCAAAGAAATCCTTGCCGGTCAGGTATGGCAGCGTAGACAACATTATTAGGCAGGCCATTATTCGTAGAAAACCGCTGGCATGATCCTGTTTGCTTGTTAAACCGGCATAAGCCACTACCAAACGTGCCAACCCATAGTATATTTTTATCAGCTGGGTCATCGAATAAGCAGAATAACTGATTGCTGCTTAAAGAAGTCAAATTGTTTGGTCGATACGTGTATTGTTGAATTTTACCAGTAACTCTATCAACTCTATAAAGCCCATTTGACCGGGTAGCCACCCATAAATAATGTTCGTCAACAACAAGTTGGAGAATGTATCCCTCCAATTTGGGCGGCTGAGACGACATGCCACCCTGTCCCTTAGAGATAGCATGAGCCCGGATGGGAAAACGAAAAGGTTGCCAACGATTGCCTTCATAGTACATCGCCACAGAATCCGTAACTACCCATATTTTTCCGGAAGGATCGGTTGCCATTGGCGCTACGGGGTCAGTCCAGGCATAATGTGAGCGGCCCGGGAATGGAAATGGGATTGGTGTTATTTGTCTGGCTTGTAAATCAACCAGATAAAAACGGTTAGTTCCCATATTGAACCAAAGCTTTCCGTTCTTGTCAATAGTATAACGAAAATTGTAGGCCAAGGCCTCTTTATCAATAACCGGTAACTGATTGATAGGAATACCCAGGTTCTGAATTAACAAATCATGATAGAAATCTTTCTGATAAGCTAACGCTTTAAATACATTCGCTTTAAGATTGTATTTCAGAACACCCGATCGATCCGTTCCTGCCCACAATACGTCAGAGCGATCGATAAAAAGACTTCGGAACCTTGTAAGTTTCGGCAATCGCGTCAATTCCGCAACACCTTTGTCCTCACTAAAGCGGAATAAAATATTGTACTGATTGAAATATTCATTTTCCTGACTATCGGCTACAATACTTGTGTGATGCCAGTCAGTAGCAGCCAATGGGTCTATGCTGGAATGGATCGGAAATGTCTTTATAAAATTCGTTTGGGGATTCAATAGAAATATGAAATGCTCCGATAAAATCAATAACTGCCCGTTCGGACGCACTCGAACTCCTCTAATATCGTTCGCTGGAAGCGCATATTGAACAAACCGATTTGTAATTGTATCCAGTCTGTACAAACCCGATAGATTAGCCATCCACATCACACCCTGCTTATCTTGCACGAACGTACTAAACGTCGGGAAATAACCTGGGATGGAAGGGCGCTGATACTGACGTACCTGATGAGTCGCTACATCAATGCAGGCAACCTTGTCAGACAGGAAGCTAATCCACAAATGGCCTTGTCGGTCCAGATAATGTGCATCTATAATATCAGACTCTTGTCCGAACGAACGTTTGAAAAAAGAATGTCGGGAAAAATTTGTAAAAGTTTCACGTACTGGGTCAATGACATCAATATCGTTATGATCGCTAAATATCCAGATTTTTCCCTGGTGATCGAGATTTAGGCCAAAAAGACTGGACGAAGAGATTCCAGGCCTACCATCCGTAGAGGGCTGAAATACTTTAAAATGGTTACCATCATAACGGCATAAGCCATCACGGCTAGCCATCCAGATGAATCCTTGGTTGTCTTGCAGAATAGCAGGGACGAAAGCTTGTGGGAGGCCCTGACGGTCAGAGATTATTTCGGGTTGAGGCAATAACAGCGTCTGAGCCCAACCAGACGGGCTACATATGCCAATTAAAACTAATAAAAGAAAAAAATATTGACGTCTACTTGCTGACGATCACTCAGCCTCAATTGCATTCTTTTAAAAGAGGAAGTCACTAATATATAGTCTGCAATATACACTTATAGGTTAATTGAACAAATGTTCACGTATCAAAAACGTAATAAATAATCATTTCTCGATCAGCGCACTACTTCACTTTGTTGCTTAAACTGACGCCATGTGTATTTTGTCAACATAATAAATATAATCTTTGAATTTTAATACTTTACCAAATTGAGCACCAACCACAAAAACCTATAAATATAATATTTACTATTAATACACTATTACCTTTCAATTGTAACATTTTAGTTAAAAAATACACATTATAGTATCATATATGTGATTTAAAAAATTCTTAGTATATTTTTTTACCGAAAAATAAATTTAAATATTTATTTTTCGGTAGTTTTACAGCCACATAACAAATCCATACTAGTTTTAAATAGTATACTGAATGTCTTTAGTCCAATCTTATACTAAAATAAGTACCATCTATTCCTATTGGATTATTTATAAATAACTAGCTATGATGTATAATCTTACTAAAACGTCAGCGACAAAATCAACGTATTACAGGAAAGTCAAATTACTAGTTAGCCTGCTCATTATACTCAGTTCATTTGTATTAGGAAAAGGTTTTGCTGGTATTGGATCAGATGTTCCTTTTTCTTTTACGTTGCAAACAGATGCCCGGACCAGTGCGGGGGTTTATACCAAAGATGGGGTTCTGATTCGCACTTTGTGGAGCGGGGTTAGCTACAAAGCAGGCACATACGCCATGAGCTGGGATGGCAAAGATGACTACGGACACCTCTATGCCGATGGGAGTTATGATGTTAAGGTGGTTTCCAATAATATCACCGCCACCTGGGATGGCGTCATCGGCAACTCGTCAGGGCAACTGACCGGCCCCTCTGTCCACCGGGGCTGGGAAACCATCCGCACCATGACGGCAACAGGCAACACCCTCTACTATGCCAAAGGCTACAGCGAAGGAAGCCCCTCCCAAACCAAATTCAGTAGCGTTACCCCTCAGGCCAAAACCAGTCTGCTCACTTCATCGGGAACAGGACAGGCAACGCTGTTTTCGGCTACCGATGGGGTCAACGTCTACTGGGCGGGCTATGATGCCTTTGCGGCCGTAGCCGACTCCTGGTTTGTGTTTGCCACCAAAGTAGCCGATGATAGCGAGTACGTCTTCCCCAAGGGAGCGCCTTATCAGGTGACCCGAGGCTACAAGTACAAAAGTTCCATTGCCGCCGTGGAGGATGTGGCCGTCACTGGACTGGCCGTTCAGAAAGGTGGCAATTACCTATTCATTGCCTATCAAGATGTCAATGCCATCCTGGCTTTCAACAAAACCACTGGCGAGTACATTAAAACTATTGAACTAGGAGCCCCTGTGGGTAACATTTGTGTTGACAAAAATGATAACCTGTGGGTGGTTCTGGGCAGCAACAAAGTCCAGAAATATACCGCCAAAGCCGATGGCTCGCTGCTGGCTACCACCCTCAGCATCACTGGGCTCAGCAGCCCACAAGCCCTGGCCGTCTCCCCCGATGGGACCACCCTGCTGGTGGCCGATGCCGCCGACAGCCAGCAGCTCAAAGCCTTCAGCACCACCACGGCGGCCCCCAGCTGGACCTATGGCAGGAAAGGCGGCTATGCCACCGATGCGACGGTCACTAATGACAAGTTTTATTTTCTGATGGGGGATACTGGCCGCAACGCCTACCTCACCTACCAGGCCGACGGGTCGTTCTGGGTGGGTGACTCGGGCAACTTCCGGGCCCTGCACTTCTCGGCCAGCCGCAGCCTGCTGGACTGTGTGATGTATGTCCCCACCTGTTACAGCTCCTCGGTGGATGGCACCAATCCCAGCCGGGTGTTCGCCGGTTTTCTGGAATTTGCCGTCGACTACAGCAAATCTCTGGGGGCACCAACGGCTCCTGGAAACTGGTCAAAAACTGGGGAGCCACTGTACCGGATCAGTATCTGGATCAGTTTAGTATTCTGAAAGGGGTGGCCACCCTGAGCAACGGCCGCACCTACGCTACCCTCACCAACGCCACCACCTCCGCCGTCGAACTGGTCGAACTGGTCAACAATGGCCTGCTGCGGCTCACCGGCGTCGCCGTCTCCCCCAAAGCCGAAGGAGCCACCACCCAGCTCTACCCCGACGGCTCGCTGCGACGCACCTACCGCACCGCCGTGGGCCAGGCCCAGAAGTTCACCCGCAAGCCCCTGACGGGCTTCGACGGGGCCAACAACCCCCTCTGGGGCAGTGAGACCACCCTGGCCACCACCCCCCTGACCACCTCGGATGATCCCCTCTACTACGGCAACCAGATCAAGCTGCGGGCCGGGGAGGTGACGGCCAGCAACGTGGTGGTGGCCTTCGATGGCAGCAAGGCCAGCACCAAGTACCACCTGGGGGGCATCCGCCTGTCGGACAACAAGTGGTTGTGGCGCACGGCTGTCAACACCCACTGGGCCTACACGGGGGCTTACCCGGCCGATGGCTCGTATGATGTGGGCAACGGGGTGAACACGACGGGTATTGCCCAGCAGGTCAACGGTCGGGTGATTCTGTGGGGCTATCACGGGGAGTTCTGGAAGGCTTCCCAGACCAACAAGTACCAGCTGGTGTATGACAATGGCTTGTTTCTGGGCTCGTTTGGTACGACAGGACATGACACGGGCATCGAGAGTTTACTGGTTCCCCCGGTGGGCATGGCGGGGAATGCCTTCTCGGGGAGTCTGGTGAAGGTGGGGGATGATCTGTACTACTACCACAATGATGAGAACTACCACTCGGGCATCCACCGCTGGAAGATCTTGGGGCTCAACACCATCCAGGAGCAGGTCATCCCCATTGCCAACCCGGCAACTTTGGCAACTAAAAATACTTCCTCAAAAAATGGCTTAACGGGCTACTATTTTAACAGTGGAGATCTCAACAACCTACTGCTGAAAACTACCCGGGTGGATGCCCAGCTCAACTTCAACTGGGGCTCGGCCGTGCCCAACGGCGCCAGCCTAAGTGATGCTTCCAACTATTCGGTGCGCTGGAGGGGATTTTTAAAGACAGGTTATTCGGAAGCCTACACACTTTATATAAAAGCAGCTAAAGGTGTCCGGGTTTGGATCGATGATACGCTGTACCTGAATAAGTGGACCAATAATAGTCTTTCGGAACAAAAATTCTCACTTCCCATGGTTGCTAGTGAGCGCTACGCGATACGTATTGAGACCCAAGCTAGTAGCGCTATATCGTTGTCCTGGTCGAGTGCGCATCAAACAAAAGAGATCATTCCTGCTTCAGCATTATTTCCTAATACTGATTCTGAAGAATTGACCGCTAAAGACCTGTTGAGTGGTTTGACATATTGTGGAGTATTGGCCGACGGGCTATATGGCTGGAAGCGTAATCCAGTGGCAGAAGATTACACGAATGCTAATAAGGACTGGTGGCAAGCGGCCAGCGGGCGAAAGAGCTACCGCCAGCAAAGCGCCGATTTGTGGGTAAAATATCGCCAGGCATCGGGTAGCTATTCCGTCACTCGGGACTTGGGTGTGGTCAACAATGCCAGTTCGTGGAGTTTGACGGGCCGCATTAGCTATGAGGATAACGAAGGCAACAATTCAGGTGGTGGCTGTTATCTGGAGGTGCTCGACAAGAACGGTAAGGTCATTGCCCGCACCTACATGAACATTAGTTACGCAGGGGATAAATCCATCACCCTTTTCGGCAATACAGCCCAACTGGCCACGGGTCCCTCAGCAGTAATGAATTCGATAGTAGATCGGATTCAGCCCCTGAGCATTGTGGGCAGCTCATCTGGTATCACCTTCAGTTATGCCGGCTATAAGCCAGTGACCACCTCAATCTTCGATGCCAGCAGCGACTGGCGTTCCCCTAAAAGCATGCGACTGCTGTTTATAGGTGGCAACGATAATGGCAACACATATAATCGTATTATTAATATTCAAAGTATGCAATTCGCTGCAACAAGTACTGCTCAGAGCCGGGTAGCCGACACCATTACAGATGTGGTTGAGGTTAAGTTAAAGGTCTATCCTAACCCTAGCCAGGACGTATTAAACGTTGAACATGCAGCAATTGTAGATGCGGGAAGTATATCAATCTTCGCTACCGACGGCCAAAAAGTTGAAAGTTACAGTCTACAAAACGGCAGTACGTCCACTACGCTAAATATTAATTCCCTATCGCCTGGTGTTTACTTACTTCAGTACGAAAACGGTCCGTCAAGGAGCATAACTCGATTCATTAAGCAATAGGAAGACTCCGTAGAAAAATAATCAATCGAATCGTAGAAAAAGAAAAAGCCGCAATCATAGTTGATCGCGGCTTTTTCATGTGCCGAAGGCGAGACTCGAACATACTTAATTAATACATTTTACCGTTTACATCAACCTCGTCTAAAATAGCTCTTATTTAATCATATTGGCCGTTTTCTGTTTGACCTGCTATTAAGCTAGATAAAGATGAGTTAAAATAAATTAAGCAATTCCGTCCCCCATTCCGTCCCCCATTTGTATATTCGTGCTGTAACAATAAGATAGTTTCTAAATGGCAAGAGCAGCAAACAGCCCTATATCCTACGTACTTCGTGACCCTGCTGGAAAAACACCAACGCCAATCATTGGGCTAGTGCGGTTTAACAACGAGCGGTTGAAAATAGCCACTGGCTTTAAAGTAAAGCCTTCTCACTGGAACGCTGATAAGGGCCGGGTAAAGAATGTAGTCGAGGCAGTCGATAAGGATGAAATCAACGGCTTTCTTGAACGAACGGAAAAGGCTGTTGGTGGTATTATAACTGATCTGAAGGCAAACCTTATTCCACTGAGCAAAGAAACGGTAAAGGAACGGATTGACGCTTATTTAAATCCATCTGTTGAGGTCGAGAAACCTAAAACGTTACTAGACTTTGTAGGCTGGTACATCGATACTTGCCCTACGCGTCTTGTACGTGGTTCAAAAGCTAGAACTGGACGCTTTATTTCACCTGACACTATCCGACGCTATAAGACTACTCTGAATGGCTTGGAAGCCTTCGCTAAAACCTATCCGCGTCCTCTCCTACTGGATAATATAGACGCTGCCTTCTATAAAGCGTTTACAGCTTGGCTTACGGCAAAAGACTACGCAACTAATAATGTCAGTAAGTACATTGAAAACGTGAAGGGCTTCATGAGTGCCGCTGTTGATGAAGGCTTCACGACTAACATGGCATACCGTAAGTTTGCAAACCTTCGGGAAGATGCGGAAAACATCTACTTAACGGAAAACGAACTATCACGTATATACGAGCTTGATCTTAGCAAAAATGCAAGACTTGAGAAGGTACGTGATTTATTCATTTTTGCTGCCTGGACAAGCTTACGCTTCTCGGACTTCTCTACACTACAACCAGAACACATCAAAGCCGATGAAAACGGAAATCAATACTTAGACCTACGCCAACGTAAAACAGGTGGACGTGTGCAAATCCCTATTGTCCATGAGGCAATCACAGAGCTATTGAACAAGTATAACAACTGTTTACCGGCTGGTATATCCAACCAAAGAACCAACGACTACCTGAAAGAAATATGCCAACTGGCTGAAATCAACGACCGTATTCTTAAGCACGTCACAAAGGGCGGAAAGGCTGTTGTAAAGACTTCTGACGGTTGGGGCAAAATGTCTTCAGGAGTTGAGAAATGGACGCTTGTAACAACCCATACAGGCCGCAGAAGTTTTGCGACAAATATGTTCAAGCGAGGAATGCCAACGGTCCTAATTATGAAGCTTACAGGCCATAAAAAGGAAAGTGAGTTTTTGAAGTACATCAAGATTGATGCAGCTGAAACGCTTGATTTGATGCGTCAGTACTTAGGACCACGTAGCATTACTAAAATTGCATGAAAAGAAAAGCCCGCATAGGTCTGGTACACCTGTAGCGGGCTAAAGACTAATTTGAATATGCAAAACTACAATAATTTTATTGACGAGCTTTTTAGGCTCAAAATTGAGTCTGTAGAGTATTTTGTAAGTAATGGACAAGTACTCTACCCTTGGGACAATCATTACTTACCTGAGCACTTTCTACCTGGGACTCCTGAAAATCGTTTGCCCGGTCATAAGTCTGACTTTTTTAGTTTAGAGCGATATGCCTATGCTGAGAATCGAAATCGTTATACCAACGAGTTAGGTGAACTTCGGAGAAGAGCCGTAAATGACATTATTTTATTAGAACCTCAACAAGCCAAGCGAATCCTGTTAAATGCCCAGCAAAAACTCGAACAGTTAAAAAGTCTGAGAAAAAATGCAGCAGAATATCAGAAAGCGTGGTACAAAGGGACCTTAGACCAATTACCCGATTGCTTCTTAGAGTTGAAAATACTTTACGCGTTTGTAACGCCTGACCGTCCAAAGGCCAACCCACACAAGTATTTTGCTATTCATCTTTGTAAGACTATTGCTTGGAAATGTAAGGAACTATCGACTCTTATTGAAGAATGTTCGCTTGATGTAGATTCTCAACATCCGTCTATCGGAGATAAAAACGCCGAAACATCATTTAAATCGTTTGATGATCTATTTAAGAGCAAGGAAGATATGATATACTGTCTGCAAGCTCTTAAAGATTATGTGCCAGCTGTAATAAATGAGCGTTTACAGTGGACAGGAAAAAAGGGAAGCAAGGCAGTCTTGACTGGCTGGATAGATAAGATTGATGCCGAAGGTTATATACCAACTATGGACAGAATATATCTAGTGCCGTTATTAACACAAAAATTCCCTGGCTTGAGTATTAGTAGACGGACACTATACGATTCGCCCAAAGCTAACGTAGCAGAAGAGATTAAGAACTACTTTTCAGCGCATATTCTGCACTAAATGCACCTGTGCAGGATGTGCAAGGTTACGTTTAATTTAGAGTTCACCTTTGTCCATGTTAAACGCTAAACAACGCGAAACACATGGAAATGGTAGTTATGTCCGCTGACCAAGTGCGGACAATGATGATTGAAGCGGCAAGTATTGCTGTAAAACACAATTCCCCTCCAACTACTTTAAATACTCCAAAACCTAAAGAGCCTGTTTCTCCTGAAGAGCTATGTAAGCGGCTGGATATATCTAAGCCTACAGCTTGGGCATGGGAGAGGAAAGGTATTCTAAAAGGCTATCACTTAGGAAACCGTAAGTATTACTTATGGGATGAAGTTATTGCCGCTATGCAGAAAGGAAGGGAGGTGGAAGCATGAAGCCACTAACCCTACACACCTTCAACGGTCTAGCCGTATCAAACATCAATTCTAAAAACTAAAGGAGATAAACGATGACCCCACAATCACCGCCTATCTCCTTTGTAAATAAGGATAAAGATACGCAAAATCTAAATGGCAGAAAACTAGCCATACCGCCCCAGGATGTCATTAACGAAATGATGCCTAAAGCGGTTGAAGCGAATCCGCCTTCACCGCCAGGGATTAATTATTCGGCTCTTTTAGCTAAATCCAGGGTTTTACCGACCGACGAGATTGAAGCCGATCCGGTTTGTCTGGCGATTCAAACAGAGGACAAAACCTCAATTGTTGGGACCTTAGGTAATATCTCAACGGTTTCAGGAAGAGCCAAAGCCAAAAAGACTTTCGTTGTCAGCTTTGCCGTTGCCGCTGCCGTTGGAGTCCAAGTAATATTGAATAAAATCAAAGGGCTTTTACCCGAAGACAAAAACACGGTATTGCTTTTCGATACCGAGCAAAGTAAGCACCATGTTTTGAAGATCGTCAAACGTATCTGCCGGCTTTGCGGTATTGATGACCCGTCGAATCTGCATGTTTACTCTTTACGACCTTACTCACCGGAGGATCGATTAAAAATCATCGATTACGCCCTGAATTCAATTCCGAATGTAGGCCTAGTAGTCATTGATGGCATTCGAGATTTGGCTGTTGACCCAGTGTTAGATAGTGAGCAAGCCAGTCATATTATGACACACCTGCTTCAGTGGACTGACCGCTTACACATTCATATAATGTGCGTACTCCACCAAAACAAGAGCGATCCTAATCTACGTGGTCATTTAGGAACCGAACTAACGAACAAGTCCGAAACGGTTATTAGTGTCACGAGGGACAAAAACGTTAAAGAAGTGTCTCACGTCGAAGCTGAATATTGTCGCAATAGGGAGTTCGACCCGTTTAGCTTCTACATAGACGACAACGGTATTCCGCATTTAGTGGACGAGGAGCTGATCAAAAGAAAGCCGGAAGGAAAGCTAGGTAACAGCATGCAGGCTACCAAAAAGCAGGAGCTACCAACCGCCGATAGTATGACCTCTGAGATTGTTACCACGATCATTAGCAGAGCTTTTAGTCAGGATGAGTATTTAGGCTATAGCCAGTTGCGAACAGCCCTAATTGAAGCTTCGGAATTTGCAGGTTTCTCACTGTCTAAAAACCGGGCTGAGGTTTTTATAAAACGAGTAATTGAACAACATCAAGTCACTAAGTTCCGACCTGAAAATAGCAAGTATGATGCTTACCGATTACCTACTAATACTGTCCCTAATCAACAGTCCTGATTGAACCGTCCTATTCGCCTATATATATAGGCGTAGGACGATCAGGACGATTGAGTCACTGTCCTGAATTAACTGTCCTAGGACGGTCAGGACAATCAGGAAGGTTAACAAAAACTAAGTATGGAAACCACTGTAACTATAGACACTTTAGAAATTGAGTACGGAAGAGCTATTCTGTCAGAAGCTTGCGGTCAAGAGTTGACTCATAAACAACAGTCGGTTCGTTTATTCGACCAAACCCGCCATAGCGCCGAGGTTTATTTTCCCGCTGACGAAAAAGGCAAGCCCTATATTCACAACTTTCAGGAAGGCAAACGCTATTATCCGGTGAAAGCTTTCGCTGTAGCTCATAACATAGATTTTAATACGGCCAACGTACGACTGCAAGAGCAGTACTACGGCGGAGGTTTACCGGAAACTGTTACCGTTCGACCGCGCCTAATAGAGCAACCTCTAAAACGGAGTATTGACTACCTTCCTTTTGAGCTGTACGAGCCTTGCCAGAGTCATTTTGACCGTAACGGCCTCTACGAGTATTTGCGCTTTACTTACGGTCTGGAAGCGGTACAGAAAGCCTTTACCCATTACCGCTTGGGAACCTCCCGCCGTTGGTGTTACTACGGCTATCTGGCTACCTGCTTACCACAGTTCGATATAGCCGGAAATCTACGTCAGGTTAAAGTAATACCCTTTGACGCGATGAGCGGACGGCGAGTCAAAAGACATCAACCCGCCGAACGATGGAATGCAGCAACCAAACGCTTTGAGCCAACCGAACCCGACACGGATAAAATCTATTTTGCTGGTAAGCACATAGCGAAACAGGCCGGTATCACAAAGCCGAATTTGAAGCAGTGCTTCTTTGGCGAACATTTACTAAGCGAGTATCCTGAACGCTCGGTAGCGGTCGTTGAAGGCGAGTCCACGGCTATCGTTTGTTCGGCTATCTGGCCGGATTACATCTGGCTAGCCACAGGTGGCAGCATGGGCGGTAGTTGGTACTCTCCCGAACGATTCAGCGTCTTACGGGGTCGCAACGTAACGCTATGGCCTGATACGGGTAAATATGTGAATTGGAGTCAGAAAGCCTCTGTATTGCGGCCTCTGTGCCGTTCGCTGTACGTATCTGACTACGTCGAAAAAAACGCTCCTGAAGGCATGGGAAATGTTGACCTTCGGGATTTGCTAACGCGCCCCTGCTACTTCCCTAAAGGCGAAGAACAGCCGATTTACGGCGAAGTATTGAGCTGTGAACCGGCTCCTGGAGATACACCATTTTGAACAGAAATTAAACAACTAAATAATCATGCAGAACAGCACAATTCGATTTATTCGGCCAACCGGCCAAACAGACACCCCTTTCTACAACTTAGAAGACCTGGTTTCTTTCCTAGTCGGGAAAGGCATTATCCGCCCATGTGAGATTAAACCCAGAAAGGGTAAAAAGTGGCTGAAGATCATTGACGGACAGGCCTACTTTCATTGGGCAACCCTAGATCGGCTCATGCTACAGTTTAAAAAGCGACTGGTAAAGCCTAGGGATTGGAACGATAGAAAAAGCCTGTTTCGTAAGGTGTACTACGAAATTGACGACCCTAACCAACAGTTTCATGGTTTCGGGCGCGAAGACGTAATACAATTCTTTCAGCAGGTAAAGCTTTAAAAGCGGCAAGTATATCAGCTAGCCTATTCTCCGCTTATTAGGCAACTCATGCTAAAAACATGCTAAAATAACATAAAACATGCCCTTCAAACCCGGACAACCGAAAATTGCAGGACGCAAACGAGGTTCTAAAAATAGGGTGCCCTTGGACCTTCGAAGCCGCCTAGCGGTACTACTTGAGAACCAATTCGAAAACATTCAGGACAAACTTGAGCAACTCGACCCTAAAGAGTATGTCACAGCCTACGTTAAAATGCTCGAATTCGTCGTAGCTAAAAAGCGTGAAGAAAAGATCGATTTGTCTAATCTGACCGACGAGCAAGTAGACGACTTACTGAATAAAATCATCAGGAAAACAGACGCATAATGAAACGGACTGACAAACTAAAAGTATTACAAGACGCTATGCAGGGACAAACCAGCACCTTGCAGCAACTCAAACGCCAACAGGCTAAAGAAGCCATGCCCTACCTGGAAGTAGCCGGTATTATTAATGTGCACGATTGCCCTCCGGCTTTACTAGACAAGCGGGTAATGTTTAGTTACTTTCCCACACTCCATAAGAAAGAACAGTTTTTTCTACCGGTCCGGGAATACTTACAACATTATGCCCATGTTGAGCCGAGACTTAAGTTTTTGTTTGGTCATGGTTTAGGACTCCTGTACGCTAATAATAGCTTGTATGATAGCGTGGGTCTCGATTTTATGGAGTTCCGATGCCGGGACTATAGAGAACGGTATCGGGAAGGCGGGACCATTGGCGATTTGCGGCGCTGGTATCGCAACACAGCTAAATCATGCGATGGACCGGGCTATATCGCCCTATGGTTTGAGAACGATCTAAAGCGATTCGACTGGCACAGACAACGTTTGTTAACTCCTGAATCATAATGAAAAGAAAGCGCAAAGAAGCCCTGCTAATGCAGCTTTTGCAGGGCCAAGCCAACCAGCAAACACTGCAACAACTCAAAGTCCAACAGTTAGATACAATCTCCATTGTGGTCTGTGGTTTTCGTGACCTACAAGTCACTGACGCAGTAGAGGTAACAACTACTGAAGGCATACAGCATATTACCTACGCCGAATTTCAACAAGCGCCTAGCCCTTACGGAAATGTGTGTATTCAAGTCAATTAAAATCAAAAACAAGCAAATATGAAAAGGTCAGAGAAGGTTAGGCTACTCGCCAACGTGTTAGAAAAGGGAGCCAGTCAAAACACCCGCCAACGACTCCTAGAAGCTAGACAGCCCGGTTGCCTGGTTGGTATTCTTTATCCAGGACAGAGCGAGCCGGGTGCAGAAGATGTGGTTAGTATTCATATCGACGGTAAAGAGGTTCGAATGAGTCACGCCGAAGCGGAGGCTTACGCCCAAAGGTTTGGGCATCCGGTTATCTTTATGATACCGGACAATGGGAGGTAATAACCAGTTACGCCGTTCCCAAAGATTTGGCCTGTTTATAGGAAACAACTGTTGATCATTTCGTATCTTTAAATAGGTTAAATCACAGTTATCACACAGTCTTTTTCATGCTTTCGACTCCTCAGCTGCCCTTTACTGCTACCGCCAGGGAATGGGTTGACTTTTGCCTTTCGCTGCAAACTGAAGCCGGTTTTATTGCCCTTTTTGAAGCGAAGTGGAACGAGTTAGGAGGTCAGAAAAAGCACATGGTAACGGCCTACGAAGCCGCCGAACAGCTCTACGAAAGTCTTTTAGGTAGAGGCAGGCGCTACAAAAACCGGGATGTATTCTTTAGTGCCCGGTGGCGTTTTTATTCCAAACAGTAAGCAGTTCAATAAGATCGGGTAACGTACGCCCTACAAAACGTATATACATAACCGTAACTTATTTAATTTTAATCGCAACAGGATAATATGAATGAGCAACTTCAAGCCGTATTCACGCTCAATGATTCGGCCTTTGCCAGAGGAGCAGACAGGATTTTAGCCCAATTGAATCGCATCGAACAAAAAAGTGATTCGACAAGCCGGGCGTTGGAAAGCGGTTTCAATTCGCCGTTGGGTTCCATCGGTAAATTTGCCGCCGGAGTATTCACCATTGATAAAGCCTTAGACCTGTTAAAGCAAGGCTTAAAAATCACCTCCGACATTCAGCGTTTGGACGCTGGCCTATCGAATGTATCGTCCTCGTCGTTAGATTTCGCCCGGTCGCAAGCCTATCTACGTAAGCTCTCCGACGAGCTAGGTCTTAGCATTGAAGAACTGCAAAGTTCGTATAAAAGCCTAAAGGCAGCGACCAACGGCACGAACCTCGAAGGAGCAAAAACCGAAAAGATATTTACGGCGGTCGTTCATGCCGGAGCCGCGCTAAAGCTCTCCAACGAAGATATTAAGGGTTCTCTTTTAGCTCTGACGCAGATGCTTAGTAAGGGAACCGTGTCAATGGAAGAACTACGGGGGCAATTAGCCGAACGTGTACCCGCCGCGTTCCAGTTGGCCGCAAAAGCCATGAACGTAAGCCAGGCGCAACTGGTAAAAATGATTTCGGACGGTAAGGTACTCGCGGAGGACTTGCTACCCAAACTTGCCGACGAGCTGGAAAAAACCTACGGTTCCAAAGCGCAAAGCAATGTCGATAGCATAGCCGGAGGCTGGCAACGGGCAACCGATCAAATGAAGCTATTCATTGCGGAGTTTTCGGAAACCAACGGCATAGATACATTTTTCGCCAAACTCTTTAATGGTGTTGGCGACTATTTGAAACTCATTCGACAGGCACAGGACCAAACGGGTTCCATGTTTGGGACCGTGAAGAACTACACGCCGGGCTTTCAAAAAGACCTCAATACGTTTAACTCGTTCGATACCAAACGAAAGGAATCGTTTCTAAATAAGTTTCGGGCCGGTATCGAAATGAAGGAGCGCGAAGCCGATACCGTTACCGGCTTTACGCCAACGGAACAAAACCTAGCATGGGAAAAAAGCCTACGGGCGGATTTGGCCGCTATGAAAGAGCGTTACCAAATTTACCGGCGGGCGTTACGGGAAGAAAACCGCAAGATTGACGAAGAAGCCAACCGGCCTAAAGTAGCTAATCTAGCCGCCGAAAAGGATAGTAAAGGGCGTACCTATTGGAGTCCGCTAGAAATCGCAGAGCGTAACAAAAAAGGCTTAGAGGATTCGATAGCCGCCCAACGGGGAACGTTTAACGGCGTTGACCCGGATTTACTTAAACAGCTAGAAGCCGCCGAAAAAACGATACGTATTCTACGGGGAGAAGCCGAAAAGACCGCACCTTTTTTGAAAACGACAGGCAATAGTCTGTCCGAAATATTTTCAAGTATCGTCGCTCCCCTGCAACAGACGAAAGGGCTACTAGACCGTTTCAACGAGGGTAACAACTGGAAAAGTATCCGCTTCCTACAGGATGAGATTGAAAAGATTCGCTATCACGCAGACGCTATAGCGGTAAACGCACTAAATAAAAACCTAAAACTTGACCCCGAAGCACTCCAACAACTTCGTGAGTACGTAGCCTTATTGACAAAAGCGGATATATCCCGCCGAAATATGGACCGTCAGGTAGCCGCCGAACAAGGCCGCGCCCAGGTGAATGCAATTAAGAATACGCCAAACGGTCAAAAGTGGAACAGTATCGGAGGCATTGCTAACGAGTTCACGGATTCGGCTTTAGCCGCTTTTCAGAAGAACAGAGATGAGGTTATTGGCAACGCTAAAGATATGGCTGATACGTTAGTGTCGACGCTGAATCAGGGAGCAGCCTCCGCTACGCAGGCAATGGGTAATTTCGTTGATGGGCTCATCGCCGGTACAGCAGGAATCGACCAATTACCCGGCGCGGTGTTAGGCGTGGTTGCCGATATGCTACAGAGCCTAGCGAAAGCCTTAGCAATTTCGGGCGCGCTGCTTTTGCTGGTAAACCCAGGCATGGGAGTTATGCAGTTAGGAGCATCGGTAGGACTCTATGCCGCTTCAGCGGGATTAAATGCAGCCGCCAAACCCAAACGCCGGGCAATGGCAAAGGGTGGAACACTTTCGGGACCAACCGAAATAACCGCCGGAGAGTACCCAGGAGCCAATCAACGAGGCAAAGAGGAATGGGTTTCACCCGTTGACGTTGGGGCCGGTCTGATTGCTGAAAAGCTAATGGAATTGGGCGGGTTCGGCGGTGGCGGTCGACTCGTTACTGAAATACACGGTAGTACACTACGCATTATCCTAGAGCGGGACGAAAAACTAAGAAGGGCAACCGGCAGAGGCTAATATATGGCCGAAGTAAATGACGCACCCGGCAAGGTGGTAGGTTTTAGGCCGCTGCTTTGCCGGGTGTATTGTTTGTAAATATAGACTACATGCAATATGTACGCGCGTAGAATAAATGGCAATGAGTAATGAAATTACAACATATATATCTAAACTAATCCTTTTTTAAAATATTGAAAGAATACCCGACTTGTACTTGCATGAAATTAGTGTTACCACTTAACAATAGGTTACTGTACGCTAATCTAGCAAATATTTCACCTTTCGTGCTTTGATCTGGATCAGGTCTAATGAAAACATCAAGTTGTGTGTTCAAAATAAGATTTTGCCCTCTCTTTTGTTCCGACTCTATATGGTTGTAATTATTCATTATAGTTAACCGATCGGTTTGCGGTAACAGATATAAACCTCTTAACGTTAAACTAAATCCAAAACGACTATCTGGTTTTACTTGATAAATAAATTCAGGATATAGTTGCAAAGTGGATATATTATAATTCTCAACTCGGTTAGTATTTATAATATTATTATCTTTCCAAGTCCGTAATGTATCACGTATTGAGGTCCTAAAAAGCTTGAGGCCAGCATTAAAATAGAACGACGTTTTGTAATTTGGATTATCGAATACCAAGATATTCAAAGCTCCACCTGCACTAAAATTTTGATATTTATAAAGATCTAGGAGGTTTATTACGGATTTTATACTACTTCCTGCTGTACATTGACATTCATTAAATTTTAATTTGTCAGTGATTAGTATTTTATTATTCTCCTCGATTTTTGACATCACAAATGTTGGCTCTATATAATTAAATAGACCAAAACCTAAATCAGGATATCTACTTTTATTTATAAAACTGATTTGCTCTCTACGAGGATTCAAAATTATACGTTTGCTAAGCTCGAATTGAATTAAACCGTTAGGGTTATCATCCTTTACGCCAATGAAATCGCTAAAAACTTTTACTTTGAACAACTTCGAGTTTACTTCCTTATACACTGTGAGCTTTGTACCTGCTTTAAAGACTTGAACGCCGTCTCTAGGGCTATAATCCTCTTGATTATTAGCAAATAAAGGATCATATTTAATAATATTATATGAAGTTATAAACTGATCTGCACTAGATGATAAGTTAAAAATGTTATCTTTTGAAGAGGGAAATTGCCATAACAAATTATTACGACTAGTGTAATCTGTTAATGAAGAAAATGGTATAGGATTAAAATTTCTAAAAACTATTGGTTTCTTTTCATTAGTTAATCCATTGGTAACATTTATTGTTGAATCTAAATTATAGCTAACATTACCGAATATAAAAAGATTTTTTATATTACCTTCGAAAAATTCCATTCTGGCTGAGTCAGCTACAAAGGTCCCCTTAAGAAGGACAGTTTTTATTGATCTATTTTTTTTTGTATTTTTTGTATTTTTTGATAAAACATCTATTTCACCGTTTATTGAAAATATATTTGAATTAACATCCTTTATTTTCTCATCAGTTTGGGTTATCTTTTGCTCTAAATAAGGTTTATAATCACTAGGAAGTGTAGGATTGTTAGACGATGTGCCTTTGTAAAGTATACCTGAAACGATAGTGTCTTTCACCACAGTAGCAGGCTTTCTTACAATATTATCTTCCGCAATTAAAAGTAACTGCGATTTATATTGATTAATATCCCGTGTAAGCTTGCTTAACTTTTTCTTTTCATTTTCTAGATTACTTCTCAATAATTTTAATTTATCTTCATAAATATAAACATTTACAGGGGCACGAGAGACAGCAATAAAACCTGCTTTTGGAGCGAAATCAGCTATTTCTGTATCTATAGCTGTTTTTAATGTAATAAATACTTTAGCAGCCTCTTCATATGTAACAGTTTGGTCTTTCTTATTCGCATCTAGTAAGCCAACACAGTTGTTAAATATTTCCCTAAATATTGGATAATCTAATTGACTAAATTCAGTAAATTTAGCTACATCTCCCTTCTTAATTATAAATCTAAATTTTTTCCCTTCAAGAGCTTTGTATTCCCAACTATATAGCTCTTTGCCAAGCAAAAACTCACCTTGCTTAATCAAGCGCCCATCCTCATTAAGAGAATCTTTTAAACTTATGCTAGCTCCTAATGATTTTATATTGATGTAAAGGCAAATTGCAACAAAAAAACATATGTGTTTCATGGCTACTAATAACTAATAGTGTGTATAAGAGTAGCGGCTAAAGTAGACTAAATTTATAATTTTTAATACGGGAAAATTCCCCTTTTTAAGGCATAATCAAAAGCGGTTGAGCGATATAAGGTACATTACACACATTTAAGTAAACGTTGTCATATTCAGCCTTACATGGCGTGGATAGAAGCAGAAGGCAACCCTGATATGTTGGATTGTTTTTTATATTAAGCGTAATTTTTGACTATCAAATGATAAAGTTGCAATATATATATCTTCTTTAATTTAGGTAAATCCATAAAATTAAGCGCTTCGTATCTATCAGAATTTCACCTCTCTAACTTCTCATAATGAGTTCTGACAAGCATAAACCATCGGCAGCTACGGAGTCCATTCCGGCAGAAAGACAAATTAGCTATGCCGAATTTACCATCCTCTTGGCTCAATATAAACGGGCCGTCTACGAATCGATGTGTATAGCTAATTATTCTACAAAATACCTTAGCACATGTCAGTGGAAACAACTAAAATAACTTCCTTTATAGCTATTAAAGTAGAGGCAAGATATACACGTCATCGAATAGTAAAATAGCTTAGCAGTCTAGTGCTTGGCCTTGGTGTAATCAACCTGGATTGATACCATTCCTGAATTATGATTCTTCAGGGTCTTGCTCAGTAGCCAAAAAAGCAACTTGCCCTAAGCGGACAGGTTGCTTTTTTGTGAACTAAGCGGAATGCATATAAATCGACTTTTTCTCAGCCCTGGCGAACCATTAAATTAATGCTTGCCGGTTCCAATAGGTATCCAATATACTGAGTGCCCCCTGCCAATCTGAATAACTACTTGGCTTGACTAAATAGCCATCCGCTGAATGTGCAAAAGCCTGATCAATGTCTTCTCTATAACTTGACCAACTCAGGGTAATAGTAGGTATGGGTTTATATAAAGGATGAGATTTTAATAGGGTTATAACCTGCAAGCCCTGCTGAGCAGTGGGCAAATACAAATCAACCAGGATAAGCAAAGGGAGGTCTTTTCTGTTGCGCTGGAAAGCGTCCAGATAAGGCAGTACTTTTTCGGCATCTGACAACCAAATTAAGTCTGCCTGAGGAAATCGTTGGTGTAAAGCCCACTTAGTTAGCAACCACTGATCGGCATTGTCTTCAATCACTACTAGGGTAGTCTTAGGCTCTGAGGCAGGTTTCTTAACCAACGCTTCTGTGGGGTTCCTTGGACTAAAACAGGTTTCATATACCCGCGCCCGGTAATCGGCCAATAAGCGTGCAAATGGCCTTTGATTTGAGTGGTTATAATTGGTCATGATAAGGGAGGAAAAGTGATGACTAGTAAGTATAAGTAGGTACTAGGTAGCCATAGTATTAAGTATCGAGACGAAAATGCTATATAAATATACTAATATTTATTTGTATTAAGCAATTAATATATTAAATTGTTAGGGAATGGGTAATGAAGTAAAAGAGCTTGATTCTAAGGTATACTTTGCTTATAAATAGAAATAGTTAGCCAATTATTCCATGACCTTTGGTATAATGGCCTACTAAATCGGTCAGTTCGTAACTGCTGTTTTCGCCTGTTTATGCTGGAAGCTGACAAAAGCTATTATTCGTCTAAAATAAGTGTAAACAGCTTCAAGCTTTTAATAGATTTGTTGCATCAGCCTACATAAAGTACTACTGATAAGAGATTTAAGAACAAAAGATTGGAGGGTAGTCTGCCATTGACGAGAGTTTATTTTTTGTGAACGAGAGGCCAATACCAAATAACTTTTGATTTCTACCAAAAAACGAGAATTTCCGTTAGTTCATCGAAAGTTGCCACAACGACTGCAAGGCCTCAGCTAATTTAGTATAGCTAATCAGTATGCTAAATAGCCTTAATTGGATACGATGAGGAACATATATATCAATCTACTAGAAGAACGGTATGCTGTACCCCAGCCCGGCAACTATCAATACTACTATCCCACTTTCGTTGACTGCCCTCAATTTATTACCATTCATTATCTGACGGTAGATAAGCAAGGGGCTTACGTCAGCTTTCCAAAACACCCCAATTTTAAACCAGATCAGGTTATACCCATTGATTGGTTCGATTCAGTGGTGTTGAAACGGCTTATGCACTTACAATTCGACAAACCCGTTGAGGCCTTATTAACTTATAGCTTACATCCTAATTAGGGCAGTGGCAGCATAGCTAGCATAGCTTCTTTAGCTACTTTCGGCTAAAGCGGAACTCACCAACTACCAGTTTTTACGGCTCTGATAATAGACCATCAGACAATTCACACTTATGAAAATTCCTCGAAGAGTATGGTTATTGCTACTTCTTTCTAATGGTTGTTCAACACCCCATCCTCAACATAGCAATTCTAACTTAATCATCTCGGACAGTCGATTTAGAAATAAAAGCTTCACAACTCAAATTAATGAAGCTGCCCTAACGGATGAAAAAGAATTATCAATTCAGACTGTATTCAGCCAAGATTCAACGGGCTATTTTCGCATTGCAAGTGCCTCCAAAACTGATCAAGTGGATTTTACCTGGCAGTTTATTGGCGATTCGCTGTCAATTCGAGAAAAGTACCGAACTGATTATCAAGCGGATAGTATACCTTCGGTTTATGAATCCTCTGCCACTCTTTATTCAGTAACCGAGGAAGCGTCGGGCTATTTATTAAAAAATAATCAGGGACAGATTTTATTATTGGATAATTAATAGTGCTTTCATATATAGCAGTAACGCTTAAATTGTTGCCGAATCCTCAAAGGTGTAGTGAAATAGTGCTATAGATTGAGGAATCTCAGTACTTTTATAGTAACGAATGCACGTTAATCAATGACAGACATCAAACAGCGCGTAGGTCAACAGATACGGGAGGCTAGAAAGGCGAAAGGGTTAACCCAGAAGGAATTGGGGAAAGAATCGGCGTTGCCGAATCAACACTAAATAGATTTGAGAACGGAAGTCAAAACCTTACCTTGGAAACTTTAAAGCGAATTTCGGATGCTTTAGAAACTGACTTACAGATAAATCTCAAGTAATTTTTTTGCCTCATAACTTGTATTTAAATACAAGTTAACTTAGTATTGTACTGTCATTTAGGCACGAAAACAGCGGTATAGTATCTAATCTAGGTTGCCCCGCTTAACGGTAGAAGTCTGAAACGGCAACAAAAAAGCCCTAACGCTTTACTTTGGACGGTGTAGCGAAAGGGCAAGTGTTTCACCTAACTTATCTAATCAAATGAACACGGAGCAAAACTACGTGGGTGGGGGCAACTATGCAACCCCATCTGAACAAACGGCTCAGATGGCCGCTCAAAACACCTCTACAGCCGACGAACGGCTACAGAATGTACAACGAACACCTGAAGGTGTAGGAACGCTTCAAGCTAAAGCCTATCCTTCGGCGAACCGGCTACAACAGCAAATTGAAACGTTATATGGTGAGATGCATGGACTGATTCGGGATATAGCTACCGAGTCCAATATTGCTGACGATATAGAACTGCTGACAAGTTTTACCTATGATTGGCTAGCTGATAGTACCGGCTATAATCAGAGTCTTACGGATGAGACTAGCAAAGCAGAAGTGACCCGCCAGCATATGGATTCGCTTTATTCGGCTTTCCAACTTATGAACTTTTTGAGTAAGATAAAAACGCTTGATAGTCGAATCGCTCAGTTAGAGGAGCTATTATACAGTAGTGAAGACGAATAGACTTTAAGACGTGGATTCTGGAAACGCCCTACTGTCGGAGTAATACCGGTAAGTAGGGCGTTTTATTATTTATCTTTTGTATGGCACATAAACTACCTCTTTAACCTTCAAGCTATTGCGTTCAGCAAATTTGATAACGGCACTCTTCTTTAACCGCTTCACTTTCTGATTAAATACGAATACCTTTTCGTCTGCTAGCATTGCTACCGCCGTAGGCTTAGTAACCCCGAAATACTCGCAAATCCATTCCCAGGTTACGTACTTGTCATTCTTTAGGGCTTCCAGCTCCCGTTTAACTTCGATCAGTTCAGCAGCTACTCGTTTGTACTCCTCCACCAGTTTCGGCAATTCACATAAGGCTTGAAAAGGGTCCATCGTTTACCTTCAGTTGAGTTTAACCAAAATAAGCGATTATGGAACCGATTATAGTATTACCAGCCGAGAAGGTAAAAGAAATGATTGATCGTTACGAGAAAGCAACGCAGCGGCTGATAGATGCAGAGCGAGAGTTAGCGGCTCTGAAAGACGATAAGTATGTAACGTGGGAGTGGGTCTGTGAGTATTTCGGCATAAGTCGTTCCACGGCGGCTCTAATGCTGGCAGAGGAGAAAGCGTTTGTGTATGGAAGGCAAATAAAGCGGTTTAAGAAATCAGTTATAATCCGGTTCGCTGAAAAGAACAGCATTCAGGTTAAGGAAATACAGCCTTTGCCTCATTTGAAGGGAAGGCGTTCAAACTAGCAACTAACGGATTTGTATAAGCAAGCTAAAATCAGAGTGTTTGGGCCTGATTTTACTTATATAACTTTTCCGCCCAATATGAGCCTAATCCTATATCCTTTACTGTACCCTTCTAAGATTAGTTAAACTTTTTCTTGCTGTAATTATTTTATATGCCTACTTCGGGTTAATCTTGCAGAGCAAAACGTCAATTAACATGAAATCCTCATTGTTTATACCCGGTCCCTGGACCCTTACGCTTGGAGTAGCCAGTTCGCTTATGGTAATCGCAGTTGCTGGCTTAGCTAATCTGCTCTTTTAAGTTATCTTCCTTATAAGTCTTTGCCCGTAGCCAACGAACCAAGCGTAAAGAGGCTATGACGACCAGTAGAGTCAGCCACAGCCAGACAATGTCCAACAGCATTACTAAGACTGCTCCGGCAAAGGGATAGGTACGCCAAATATGCCCATAAAGAGCCGGGAAGGTGGCTCTGAAGAGCGCAGGAGCAAGTAAAAGTCCGATTACCAGGACTAAAGCGGCTTGCTTTTTCATGAACGTTGTATGTGGTGTGACCACTAAGTTAGTCAACAAGCAATTGATAACCAGCGGCTATAGGCGTACTCTCGGTAACGTCTAGTTAATTCTTTGACTTATCCAACGAAGTAATAAGTTGGTAGCAAGCTAGCTGTATTATGAAAGCCCGGTCTAAGTGGCTTTTGTCAGTTTTGTCAGTAGGTCGCCTTATACGTTTTGAGTGATTGCAGAGAACATCGTTAATAACTTGATTAGGTAATCCCTAACAAATGGCTCTAAGTAGACTAATATATACGTTCCGAATAGCTTTTTCATACACGTTATGCAGCTGGTTTGCTTATCCCGTAAACCGCTCTTAATGGTAATGTGGTTTAGAATCATCAGGTCATGTGGAGGTATTGCTGATCACTTCAAATAATAGTAGCCAATGACTGATTCAACCCTCATCAAAGCGTCTGAACTCCTCAAACTCTTGGCCAATCCAATTCGACTACAGATTCTGCTGCTTTTAGCCGATCAGCCTTCCCTAAGTGGGAAAACTATACATCAGCTGCTAGAACTTGATGCAAAGACGGTAGCCCAGTATCTCATTAAGTTGCGAACGAAGGGGCTGCTGGTTAGTAGACGACAGGGTCATGAAGTCTACTATTCACTAGTGAATGACGCGCTGGTGAATTTTATCCGGCAGCTAATCGGTTTGGTAGAGCAGAAGCTAGCAAATGACTAGTAAAATTTGGCAGAGTAAACCTGGCATGGGTGCCTTTGCGAAGTGATTGGCCGCGTCAATACGAATAAAATCCAGAGTAAGTTTTCTCCCCTAATCATATCCCTACAGCATAGCATTGGGTGGAGCTTCAATATGATGTAGGTACTGTCGAGCCAGCTGGCTTAAGGCAAGCTCATCGGGTAGGCCATGATGCCACCACACTTCCCGACCCTTTCGAATCAGCACAAGAGCAGGCGTCGAGCGAACGCCAAAACTTTGCGCGAGATCAGCCCGAGCCTCGGAGTCGATGCGTAAAAAACGTAACTGAGTGCCATACCGGTTGCGTAGGGAATCCAGCAGTGCGACAAGCGGTTCGTTTTGCTCCTTGGAGGACGTAAAGGTTAGTAGGATAGCAGTAGGTGGGTCCGAAACTTGAGCGCCCGTTAGATGAAGCGGCATAGTCAATGAGTGGGTCTATCGTCACTGATTCATTTGTATTCGTAGCGGGTAAAGATGCGTGGTTACTGCTTATAAATGGTTGAGCTTCGTCAGGTAGTCGGCTGACTTTTCGCCAGAACTGCCCATTTATTCGCCTAATAAAATGATATGTTGCCAAGTCAGGGTACTTAAGCCTGTTGCAAACTTCGCTGTTGCTACATGTAACGTGCCTTGCAGAATACTACTACCTTTCTTACTATATCTAAGTAGTACCATATCTACCTATTAGTAAATTATTGAGTTATCATTTGGTAGTTATGTACCTCTTTTCATAACTTTTTCGGCTCAAACCACCTCAATAATTAAACAAGATGAACCCTCGTACTTTTACTCAACCTTCGCCCCTGCCTGTTAACGGTAAGCGGCCTTTTCAACAACAACTGCTGGACTGGATTGCCGCCGTTCAGCAGTTTAACACCCTCTATCAGCAAGCCCAGGCCGTGTTACAAACGCCCAATTCGTATCCGCTTGCACAAACCGATTCCTCTGAGTTGGCTTTAATCCTGGAGCAGATGGGGCAGCAACTCGCTGCCTTTGTTAAAGAGTTAGATCCGACTTGTCAGGAAAGTTTTAAACCGCTAAACCCCCACCGGTTGGGACTGCATACCCAACGAATGAATGTACTCAGTGAGCAGCTTAAGTGTAAGCTCGTGCGCGTGTTGAACTCAGAATTAGCGGGTGGCGAACAGCTAAGCAAGTCAGTCTATGAGTATGCCTAGCCATTGATTCAACAATCCAACCAACACTCGGACCTGTTTTGCCGGGTGTTGGTTGGTGTTTAATTACGTTGAACGCGTAGGCTTTGAGCTAGCTAGGAAAGTATAAGTTTAGATGCCATCTAATAGCTACAGGGCGCTGAAATAAGTGTAATCCATCCCGTACTATTTTAAATCAATGCTCAACATAACAGGCTATGGAAACCTTATACGTTTTATGCACAACCTTTCTTGGAAGCTTGGTAACGGTAATCGCTTTCGAAATCCACAGTCAGAAAGAACAAGCTCGCGGGTATGCTGGTAAGCAGCATTATGAAGCAATGCTGTGGAAACAGATGGAGCCGTATAAAACCCTGTTGGAACAGAATCGGCAATTGTTGTCAGAAAATATTGACCTCCGAAGGAAGCAGGCTCAGCTTGAGCGGAAATACGAGCGAATGCTGGCAATATTGAATTAGTGGCAAAAGGTTATCGACTATGGCGACTTACTTTCCCAGATGCTAGCCAGTCGTCTATTTGTCCTTTTACGTACCATCTGTCCTTGCCAATCTTGAATGAGGATAGCCCTAGCATCTTTCGGTAATAGACGAGCGTATGATAGTCCCGACGTAAATACTCCTGTGCTTCGGCTTCCGTTAGTAGTCGGTTACGGTCTAACTCTTTCCGTAACCGTTCCTTTTCGTCGGCGGCTTTAGCTAGCTCTTTCCGGCAATCATTGAGCGTTTGAATCAGGTCGTATACTATACTTTCGTCAATGACGATGGGGGTGCGAGTGGGGAAGTCTTTCATGGGGGATTTCGTTTTTACGGAAAATAACAATCCCTGTTTTATTTAGTATCAAGCCGCCATAATAAACCTATGAGTCAACCCTTGGGCTTATACTTTATTCCTTTATGCCTATCAATGCTACTCTAAAAGAGATGGAGAGCGGTAGTCAATGATTCCATTTGAACCCTGCCACATCAAATTCCATTTGCTGGTTTCCCTCATTATAAAACGGTGCTTCTATAACGATCTTTTTAGCTTTCTTGAGCTTGGCAATAATTGCCTTTTCGTTATCAAAGAAGATAATATCAGAACTGTAATCAGCCGCCCCTGATGTACTATAGGTTATAGGCTTGCCATCATCAAAACGAATGCGTGCTGTTCCACCATCGGATGAATGGGTTATGAACTGGCCTTTACTCACTTTCAAGTAGACATCGGTACTGGCTCCTTTCTTACGAATCGAAAAACTGGCTGTTGAACCACCATTATAGGGAAAGTCGAACTGTAGCTGTTCGTTCGCGTCAATTGTTGCTATGTAATACTTTGACCCCATTTTATCGCTATTGTCAAAGTAAAACCATTTTTCTGCGGGCTTAGTCTCAGTTGGGGTTTCGACAGAGGAGGCTTGTAGAGAATCAGTTATCATTGTAGATTCGGTAGAGGCAGATGTTTCGCTTAAACTTTGCTGATTTCTGCCCATTTGTCCGATGAAGGAAATAACTAGCAAGCCTACAAATCCTATTCCGATCCATTTCCAGACGCTCGTTTTAGGGGGATCGATATATTGAATTGCCGGTGCTGGCTGGGGTGTGGTTTGTATAGCTGGCCGGGGGGCTTGTGGTTGCGGATGAGTGTTGTTGAGTACAGCCGCTTTTTGCTGATCAAACTCCTCGGGTGTGATAACACCCTGCTCGCGTAATTTTCCTAAACGTTCAAGTTTGGATAGGGTATCTTCATCCATGGCAATAGGGTTTATTTTGTTACTTAAAGCCACAAATTGAAGTGAATTAATTGGTTGTAGGAGTAGATTTACTAAGCGGTCATAGGATATAGGCTTCATGAATAGCTTTACATCCGCTTAATAAATCCATCCGTTTATGGCTATGGTAAATCAGTAATATAGCTATTCGTGTGTCCTTTGCCAGCTATGAAACACTTGTTCATACGTAGCTGCATTTACTTAGTGACTACTGCTACTGTCTTTGGACAGGGAGTTGCTACAAGACCACACTCCCGAACACAACCGAGAAAGCAACCAACAGAGGCAACCGTATTAGTTTGTGGTAGCCGAAATGCTTATGCCTATCACAGTTATGAATGTCATGGCCTGAATCGTTGCCGTTCAGGTGTTAGCCGGGTTAGTGTAAGTGAGGCTCGAAATATGGGCTATGTCCCGTGTAAGATTTGCTATTAGTTGTCCACAAAAGGCTGTTCACTCAAGAACTATCTACTGCTTGCAGATGAAATTTTATTTATTTCTTGACGAAAGTGGCGACCACGGCATGTCTAAAATTGATCCTAATTTTCCTATTCTGTTGTTATGTGGTGTTTTAATATCTGACTCCAAATATCAGCTTCTAAAACAGCAGATTGAGCAATTAAAGTATGATTTGTGGCAAGACGAAAGGGTAATATTACATTCAAGAGATATTCGACGCAAAGAGGGTCCCTTCTATTTGTTCACTCAGAAAGAAAAGTGGATTTACTTTTTGAGTGAATTTAATCGAATAGTTACAGAGTCAACGTTTCGAGTAATCAGTGCCGTTATACAAAAGGAAGCATATAAAGATCGGCAAGTTGCCAATCCCTTGATTGGCGTTTACGGACACGCCTTTACTTTTCTTATTGAAAGATGTGTGTTTTGTTTAGATGAGGTAAATAGGGATTTTTCACCAGAACTCCGAGTAATTGCGGAAAGCAGAGGTACGGATGCCGATTTGACAATTGCGAAATATCTTAAAACTATAAAACTTAGTCCAAGAGGCACAGGCTTTGTTCCAAGCCATAGGATTAACCAATACGGATTTTCATTAAACTTTATGGCTAAAAGTAAAAACAATGTGGGTTTGCAAATTGCCGATTTAATGGCTTACCCAATAGCTCGGTTTGTAATAGATGGATATACTACTAATCCTTCATTTGAAATATTGAAGCCACGAATTTATAATGATGGGAGGGGAAATTTCAAAGGGTACGGGCTCAAGGTGTTTCCTGAATAAAACAAAAAGTCAGACATCTGCCTGACTCTCTGCCGACCAAGTTCTCCCGATCCCAGCCCCGTAGGGTCGATGTAAAAATATGAGGCATTTCAATATCTTATATATTGCAACAAAAAAATACAATAGATTCTTTTATAATTCACATATTTCAATAAAACCCAAGTAATATCTATAATACCCGGTTTACTTTTCTAATTCCTATTGTGCATCAACACAGTCTGTACTACATTTTAAATCTCTCCCGTATTCATAAAAACCTAAAATTTCTAAAATTAAAATTTTCTCGCTAAACATTTCAAGATATTGAATAATGACAAAATATCCGTCCCCCAAACCGTCCCCATTTATTAAAATAAAAGTCGCAACCAACTGATTAACAGCTGATTGCGACTTTTTCATGTGCCGAAGGCGAGACTCGAACTCGCATGTCCGTAAAGACACACGCCCCTGAAACGTGCGTGTCTACCAATTTCACCACTTCGGCAGTACATTTCCCCGTGTTGGGATGGCAAAGATACGGGTCTCTACCATTTTTTTGCAAGATTTTTCTGCAAAAAATTCTCTAACTATCGATTAAACAGTAAACGTTCACCCGGCTTGTCGGCCACGAACTGACCGTCGTTGTATTTTATCTCTCCAGACACAATAGTATGCGCAACACTAGCCCCGAACGAGTGTCCTTCTAAAGGAGACCAGCCACACTTATAAAGAATGTTTTCCTTTGATACGTGAGTCGGCTTATTTGTGTCAATCAAAACAAGATCGGCCCAATTGCCCTCCCGAATATAACCACGCCGGTTAATCTGAAAACAGTCGGCAGGTGCGTGACACATTTTCCTGACTACCGTTTCAAGCGAGATTTTACCCTGCTTTACAAAATCAAGCATCATCAGCAGTGGATGCTGTACTAAGGGCAATCCGGATGGAGCTTGCCAATACGGTTGCTGCTTCTCAAGCCACGTATGGGGAGCATGATCCGTTGCAATAATATCCAGGCGATCATCTAATAATGCTTCGAATAGTGCTTGTTTATGATGCGGAGCTTTTATGGCTGGATTGCATTTGATTTGATTATCCAGCGCGGCATAATCGCTGCTGTCGAACCAAAGGTGATGCACACAAACCTCGGCCGTGATGCGCTTTTCTGTTAGCGGTACCTGGTTTGAAAACAGCGCCAGTTCTTCGGCCGTCGAAATATGTAAAATATGTAGTCGAGTATTGTGCTGACGGGCTAACTGGACGGCTAGGGAAGAGGACTTAAAACAAGCTTCTTCATTCCGAATGAGCGGATGTAAGCCAGCCGTAGCATGTTCGCCGTACTCAGTTTTATAGTACTCAGCATTCAATCGAATAGTAGCCTCATCCTCACAGTGTGTGGCAATGAGCATGGGGCTTTGCTGAAACAGTTTATTCAGAACGTCTTCATTATCAACCAGCATATTGCCAGTTGAAGAGCCCATAAACACCTTAATACCACATACCGTACGTGTGTCCGTACGTAATACCTCGTCGAGATTATTATTCGAGGCTCCCATAAAAAAGGAGTAGTTGGCTAACGATGTCTCGGCAGCGATGGCATATTTCTGAGCCAGCAGTTCCTGCGTCAACGCGTTCGGAACCGTATTAGGCATTTCCATGAAACTGGTAACGCCCCCGGCTATGGCAGCACGCGATTCGGAATGAATTGTAGCCTTATGGGTTAGTCCGGGTTCGCGGAAGTGAACCTGGTCGTCAATGACCCCCGGTATCAAATAACGCCCGTTTGCCTCAATAACCTGATTGACAGTCGTGTCGGACAAACCCGATTTTATCTGTGCAATGAAGCCGTCTTCGACCAGTACGTCTCCTTCGATAATGCGGCCCTCGTTGACAATGCGAGCGTTACGTATTAATAATTTTGTCATAACAAACGGGCAGCTTCTTTGGCGAAATAGGTTAAGATAACATTGGCACCAGCCCGTTTGATGGCTATCAGCGATTCCATCATAGCTCGTTCGCCATCTAACCAGCCCTTTTGAGCAGCCGCTTTAATCATCGCATATTCACCACTCACATTGTAGGCAGCTATCGGCAAATGAAAATTGTCGTTAAGCAATTTTATAATATCCAGATAAGCCATCGCCGGCTTGACCATCAGAAAATCAGCCCCTTCCTCGAAATCCAATTGCGCTTCGATCAGTGCTTCACGGCTGTTGGCCGGGTTCATCTGATACGTTTTTTTATCGCCAAATTTCGGTGCAGAGTCAAGGGCATCCCGAAATGGACCATAGAAAGCACTGGCGTATTTAGCCGCATACGACATTATGGCGACTTCGTGGAAACCCCCTTCGTCAAGTACCTTACGAAGGTATCCGACCCGACCATCCATCATATCCGATGGGCCAACGATAGTCGCTCCAGCCTGCGCCTGCGCTAACGCCATTTTACCCAGCACTTCCAATGTTGGATCATTCAGGATTTTGCCGTTCTCGACAATACCGTCATGCCCGTCGGAGCTATAAGGGTCCATCGCGACGTCAGTCATAATCACTACGTCCGGAAACCGATCTTTAATGGTTCGAATCGCGTGTAAATACAGACCGTCGGGATTATAACTTTCCGTTGCGTATTTGTCTTTCTTCGATTCGGGCAGATTCGGAAACAAGTCGAATGCCTGAACGCCTAAATCCACACATTCCTGTATCTCATTCAGCAACAAATCCAGCGACAAGCGATAAATACCCGGCATTGAGGATACTTCCGAACGAACGTTCTGCCCTTCCATTATAAAAAGAGGTAGTATAAAATCCGTAACGGACAGACGAGTTTCCTGTACCATGTCGCGGATAACAGCCGATTGCCGATTGCGACGAGGACGACGTATTAAGTTCATTAATTAGGGTGTAAAAGATGGAAGGTATAAACGTAAAAATGGCGCGTGCTGACGCCGACCACCAGTATCGTTTTCACCTTGCACTATAATCATACAATTAATTTGAATCCTTCGCCGTGTACATTAACGAGCTGAACAGAAGGATCTTCTTTCAGGTATTTCCGCAGCTTCGTTACGTATACGTCCATGCTTCGGGCGTTGAAATACGAATCGTCCCCCCAAACCATTTTCAGAGCAAAGCTACGACTGACCGGTTGATTCAGGTTTTGTGCCAGCAATTTTAATAACTCAGATTCCTTACTGGTTAGTTTCTGCGCGTTTTCATTGTGCGTCAGCAACTGATGCGGATAGTCGAAAGCGAAGTTACCAATTTGATACGTTGCCGGTTCGAGGGTATCCGTCGACCGTTGCGAACGCCGAAGAATGGCCTGAATACGTAACAGCAGTTCTTCCATACTGAAGGGTTTAGTTATGTAGTCATCAGCACCAACCTTAAAACCCTGTATTGTATCTTCCTGCATCGATTTAGCCGTCAGAAAAATAATTGGCACATCACGATTTCCCATACGAACCTCCTTGGCCAACGTAAAGCCGTCTTTTTTGGGCATCATTACGTCGAAAATACAGAGATCATAAGTTCCCGTCATGAAGAGTTGCAGGCCCTGATTCCCATCCGTTGCCCGTTCGGTTGGATAGCCTTTCATAGTCAGATACTCCTGAACCAGTTGTCCCAGATTGGGATCATCTTCAACTAATAAAATGGTTGGCATATAAAGTAAAAAGTGAAGAAGCGAAAAGATGAATACAGCCTGCAAAGCATTTACTCCTTCGCGCGTTCACCTAGTTTGTATGGTAAAATCACCTCGAACGAGCTGCCTTTGCCCAATTGGCTTTCAACATGAATCTGGCCGTGGTGTTCGTCGACCATTTTTTTTACGTAGCTTAACCCCAATCCGAATCCTTTTACGTCATGTCGATTTCCGGTGGGAACCCGATAAAATTTCTCAAAAATTCGACTGGTCTGCTCTTTAGTCATACCCACTCCCTTATCTGCTACGGTAATGCTCACCCCTTCGGGAAGGCTACGGGTTGTAAGGGTAATGTGCGGGCTCTCCGGCGAATATTTAAGGGCATTATCCAGTAGGTTATAGACAATGTTTGTCAGGTGAAGTTCATCAGCTTCAACAACTTCCCGGTCCGCATCGAAGTTCAAGTCCACTTCTCCTCCACGCTGTTCGATTTGCAGACCCAGATTATTCAGCACTTTTTCGATTACGTCATGTACGTTAACCGATGAGAAATTCAGTTTGATTTCGCCACGGTCAAGCAGCGCCATTTGAAGTACCTTCTCCACATGTGAGCCAAGCCTTCGGGTTTCGTCACGAATAATACCCATATACCGGTTCAATCGGAGGTCGAGGCGACTCCCTGACTCAGCAGCAACGACTTTAGGAGCGGCCACCGATTCTGAACGTAGCTGCTCCTGAGCCATTTCAACAGCCAGTGAAATCGTTGAAATAGGCGTTTTGAACTCATGAGTCATGTTATTAATAAAGTCATTCTTAATATCGGCGAGTTTTTTCTGCTTCACGATTGTGCTGATGGCGATATAGAAACAGGCCAGAATAACCAGAATTAGCACGACAGACGCGCCAAACGTAAAACCCAGCCTACCCAGGATAAATTGCTGCTGTGTCGGGAAATAGACGTAAACATAATTGCCTGTTTCGAGCAAATTATTCGGAAATAGCGCTGCTTTATAGCCATTTACATCAAACTGTTGCGCATCCATGCCCAGCGACGTAAACAAAAATTGCGGCTTTTGTCGGGTCCGAACAGCGTATGCAAAGGGAATGCTGATACCCCGCTCGGCTAATGCCTGGCGAAGTAACGTATCGAGCGCTATTCGGTTGACGCGGTCTTCAATGGGCCGCTCAGACAACAGCAACCCCTTCAGCACATCCTTAATCATATGCGATTTTTCCTCAGCTTTATACTGGCTTGTACTCGCTGGACGAGCCAGTGACTTGGTCGATGCAGCCGCCACCGGGTTAATTTGCTGTGCTTTCTTCTGCTGGAGTACCCGTGCCCGTTTTCTAGCCGCCCGCATGGTCGAATCCTTCCGGTGCTTCGATATGCTTACCTGGTTGTTGATTCGATTAACCTCATTTGTATAGACGTTTTCGACCCACCGATCAAACTGCTGCTGTTGAACTAACTGAGCCTGCCAGTCGCCAGCGGCCATAAGTTCTTCCTGCTGACGAAAAAATTCTTCAACAACGGCCATCTGTTCTGACGAAAGTGGTTGAACAATAGGATGCAGTATATCCGACTGAACAACCATAGCCCCCGCCGGTGCTGTACCGGATGCCATCATTTGCCGGGATTGAGTACTTGCGGAGTGTTCAGGTTGCTTGACCTGCGCGACTCGCTCGGAGGGCACAGCCAATACCCGCCGTTCTGAAGCTCGGTTACTAGCCGGTTTGCTCTCCTTTTTTGCGATTAATCTTAGCTGATTTTGCTGCTCCTTGGCACGAATACGCTGCTTTGTCAGGTAGACAATTTCCTGGCGCTCAAGGGTTCGAACGACCTCCTGTAGCGCATCAGTGACTTTATAAGCAAACTGTTCTTTCTGTAGCTGAAGTGCGCTGCCAATCCAGTAAAGTTGCAGGCCAACTAAACCTAGCAACCCTATTGCCATCAGCAGAACTATCCAGCGTATGCGTTGTTTCGACATTTTTTACTCGCTCATGCAACCTAAGCCCGGTTTTTTCATCTATAAGTCAACCGGTCGCGGTGGTCAGTAAAAGTACGAACCATGCCCACTACTCATTGGCTCGTTAACAAACTTTAACAACCTCTATAGCAATCGGTTTGGCAACTTATTGTTCCTTCGTTTGCAATTCTTCGTACTATGAAAAAAACAGTTTTTGCAGGTCACCGGTTCGTTCTGGCCCTGCTACTTCTGAGCACTGCCAGCGGATTCTCCATCGCTCAAAAAACGGCTCCGCTTAAGTCTAAGTCAGACAACAATGACGTAAATGTTCGGATCATTGAGCGAAACGGGGATGAGGTTCGAGAAATCGAGCGTACGTACCATATGAATGGCATGAGCGATCCAGAACGGGATAAACTGGTTATGAAACTGGTCGATTCTCTTAAAGCCACTCGTAAAGGGGGCGGTCGGCGGCAAATGACAATTATCGTGGAAGACACTGACGGTGATCGAATTGTAACACGCGAACGAAGTAATATTGTCAGAAAGCGATCACCGGGTGACGCATACGTACTGAGAGGTAAACTGCCAAAAGCCAGTACTGACTCCTGGAATAAACAGCAATGGCATCACGAGTTTGAATGGAAATCAGATTCTCTAGCTGATCAAATTCGACGCTTCAGCTATAAGTTTCCACGAGATTTTGATCGGCAAATTGCCCGCCCGTTTGAAGACTGGGCACGAAATTTTAGTGGAAAGCCCTCAACAATTCGTGGCCTGGACGCTTACCCCAACAACCCAGATCGTGCTCAGCTGAATGTTCGGTTTACCGCTCCTACAAAAGGGGATGTGAGTATAATTGTGACAAATCCGAAAGGCAAAGAAGTGGCCAAACGAGAGATCAAAGACTTCTCTGGTGAATTCGTTGGCCAGATTGACTTAGGCAAAAATCCACAAGGTGCTTATTTCATTACAGTGACTCAAAATGAAGACGGCGCTGTTAAACGAATTCTTATTGACTAATTAGGAACGTCAATCGGCGCTTATCCATTCACAGTCGAAAAAAAATAAGCGCCGATTGACGTTCCTCTAAAAAATATTTTCAAAAAATATAGTACTATGTATTGCAAGATACCCATTTAAGCATATATCTTTGCATTGTAATTAAAGCTAAAACTTATGAAGACGCTCTTAATCATCGGAATACTACTGATTGGCTTAAGCGGACAGGCCTTTAGCATGGGGCACCCTCACAATATATTTGCGGCCAGAAAACAGCTACGCGCAAAAGCGTCGGTGTCAGTCGTAAAAAATAAGCTTTCAGCTTCCTCATGCTGGCAGCAATCCGTTCAGTTGCCTAAAACTACGCTAGGCGAGCGCCTGCTATCGGCTTTATCGCACGTACGCCCGGTACGTTCGTTCTAGCTTAGTTTTCTCAATTAGTATCTATATTACAAATAGGCTATAAACATCTTGTATATATATTATTCGTAGAAACACTTTGTTTCACTCGACTCATAGTTTCTCCAATAGTTCCAGAATTCTATAAGCGTTACGTTCTATAAGCTTATCTCTCCGAGCAACCCTGCTCCTGCTTTCCTGATAATCCTCGCTTTCGTTTACCAATCTCAGTGCTGATAATCAGTACCTTCTCCTTCAATTTGACTTGCTAATAATTTCAATTCCGACCAGTTTTCACTGTTAGACGGCTAAGTGCTTCATACCTCAAAATAAATTATAAGCATTTTAATTTTGTATTAATCCATTAACAAAGACTATTTAGCTAAATTATTTCGTTAAAAATTTAGATAATTCAAGGATAAGCTATTGTTTTCGATAGGGTTTATCTATTTTTATGGTTTAGCCCGAAAACATCTCTACTAGCAAACCGTAACACTTTATTTATCGAGTACCCATGCGGAACACTGTTGTACGACCTATTTTACTTGTCGGCCTACTGTTCGTCAGTTTATTAACTGCGTTTGGTTTAATGAAGCCAGGACGTAACGTATGGAATCGACTATCCCATACTACTTTTAATAAATTAACCACGAATCGGGTAGAAACCCGAGTAGCTCGGCCAGAAATCGCTTCTTATAAATTCGGACCAGATGCCCGGCCTGTCGAAGTGTTTAGTCTTTCTGACAGTGGTCAGCATTGGGTAGATAGTGTTTTTCAGACACTGACCGCTGAGCAGAAGATCGGGCAGTTTTTTATGGTAGCTGCGTTCTCTAACCGGCACGAGAATCACTACCAATATATTGACCATCTGATTCAGACAAATCATATTGGTGGGCTGATTTTTTTTCAGGGTGGTCCTTACCGGCAGGCTATTCTTACCAATCGCTATCAGGCTGAGTCGAAAGTCCCGCTATTAATCGGCATTGATGGCGAATGGGGCCTGGGTATGCGGCTGGATAGCACCATGGATTTTCCAAAACAAATGGCATTAGGTGCTATTCGGGATAATGAGTTGATTTACCGAATGGGCGCCGAGATTGGTCGGCAGTGCCAGCGTCTGGGTATTCATATCAACTTTGCTCCCGTTTCCGACATCAACAGCAACCCGGCTAATCCGGTAATCGGTGTTCGATCATTTGGCGAGTCAAAAGAAAACGTAGCCTTAAAAGCTTCGGCTTATATGCGTGGCCTCCAGCAAACGCACGTCATTGCGACTGCCAAGCACTTCCCCGGCCACGGAGATACAAACGCGGATTCTCATCATACCCTGCCAACGATCAGCCGCTCATCGGAGCAGATGCGCGACATTGACCTGTATCCATTCCGCAAACTTATTGCGGATAGCCTGATGGGTGTTGTTACGGGGCATCTGCACGTACCCGTCATGGATAACACCCCCGCCCTGGCAGCTACCCTTTCTGAAAAAATTGTAACTGAGCTTCTCAAAAAAGAACTGGGATTCCGCGGGCTGGTTTTTACCGATGCCTTGAATATGGCTGGCATAAACCGCTCGCCGAAGCTGACAGACGTGTATTTAAGAGCGTTAATTGCTGGCAACGATATTTTATTGTATCCAGAGAATGTGCGTGAGGCTACTACAAACATTCTGAATGCAATTCAACATGGTGTTATTACACAGGATTTTATCGACGAAAAAGTCAAAAAGATTTTACGGGCGAAATACTGGGCTGGGCTTAGTAAATATAAACCCGTTGATCTGAATAGTCTGGCAAGCGACCTAAACTCTCCCGAGGCCAAGTTGCTGAAACAGGAGCTTTGCGAACGGTCTGTTACCGTCACAGAAAATAAAAATGACCTGTTGCCCCTCAATCGTCTGGATACGCTACGCCTGGCATCGGTAGCAATCGGAGCTGAGCCGGGTAATGTATTTCAGAAAGCGTTGAATCAATACGCGCCCTTTCAAACAGTTGCTGTCCCTGAAAAACCAGTTTCGGAAATTGACCTCAACAACATATTGACCCAGGTTGGCAATGCCAACACCGTAGTGGTTAGTTTTCATCGGATGAGCGAATCGGCTACCCGGAAATACGGCATTACGAAAGGTTCGCTGGATCTGATCAGCCATCTCAAGCAGCGGGGTATGAAGGTGATCGTTACCGCTTTCGGGTCCCCCTACAGTCTACCTCAGTTTGCGGGTGCCGATGCCTTAGTCTGTGCTTATCAGGAGCTTGACGATATGCAACGGGTAGTCCCACAAGTATTATTTGGGGGTTTGGGCGCTCGTGGGATGCTGCCGATTTCAATGGGCGACCTCAAAGTAGGTATGGGTCTGAGCTTAAATCCTGAAGGCAGGTTATCCGCTGGTTCACCAGAAAGCGTCGGGATGAAATCAACGATTCTCAACCAGATCGATGCTATTGCCCAGGGAGCCGTGAAAAACCACGTCGTACCCGGCTGCGAGATTCTGGTAGCCCGTAAAGGGAAGATTGTCTACAGTAAAAACTTTGGTACCCTGACTTACGCGGCTGGCTCCGAGAAGGTAACCGATGAAACACTTTACGATCTGGCTTCGCTGACGAAGGTGTTGGCTACGTTGCAGTCGGTAATGGTTTTATATGACCGTAAACAGATCGATCTGACCCAGAAAGCTTCGTTTTACTTACCTGAGCTACGAGGAACCAATAAGCAAAATATTACCCTTCAGGATTTGCTCTGGCACCAGTCGGGCATGGTCTCCTATTACCCCACAAGCTGGGATCGTACCCGCTTGCCCGGTGGTGGCCTGAAAGCAGAATATTACTCGGTAACTCATGATAGTTTACATACGCTCCAGATTGCGCCAACCCTTTGGGGTGTGCCAGCTCTGAAAGATTCGGTCTGGAAGTGGGTGGTTCATTCGCCAATGTCCCGTAAACTGGATGAAACGGGCAAACCTGCGTATGTATATAGCGATCTAAACTTTCTGACTTTACAGAAAATTGTGGAGCGCGTCAGTAAAGAGCCGTTGGACAAGTTCGTTACCGAAAATGTCTACAAACCACTGGGTCTTCATCAGCTAGGGTTTACTCCTCTACAACGGCTACCGCACCCACAATGTGCCCCAACAGAACAGGATACGTATTATCGAAATCAACTCCTGATTGGTACGGTACACGATCAAATGGCCGCTGTGCAGGGCGGTATTTCAGGCCATGCGGGCTTGTTTGGTAATGCCCGAGACATTGCGACATTATTGCAAATGAATCTTCAGAAGGGAATTTACGGAGACACGCGCGTACTAAATCCATTGACGGTACCCTATTTTACCCAAACCCTTAGTAACCGCAGTCACCGTTCGCTGGGTTGGGACAAACCAAATCCAGAGAGTTCAAGCAGTGTCTACCTGGCCCAGCAGGCGTCAGCCCGTTCATTTGGCCACACTGGTTTCACCGGAAATGTTGTGTGGGTTGATCCCGATGAAGAATTAGTTTTTGTATTCTTATCGAATCGTATTCACCCAACTGCCGGTAATAATTCTATCAATACGACTAAACTGCGTCGACGTATTCATGAGTTGATTTACAGTGCTATCGAAGAGAAATGAATTATCCCTTAATACCGCCAATGCCTCTGGTTTTACCAGAGGCATTTTTATTTACCAATAAGCATCAGCCGCTATATCAGATCTTATCTAATACGTTAACTATCAGATCATTGTATTAACAGCGTAGTGACTTGGTCACCTCTGAATAAGTATACACCTTGTAACTTTCTTTAGATCAGCTATAAATGCGTTAACTTTATGCCATAAATACCACAAGTTAATAGCATATGCAGCAACGTAATTTCTACGCTTATTTATTTGTTTGTTTGTGTCTTATCAGCCTAACCACCCATAGCCTTGCGCAAACGATTACGACTGGCGCCATTACGCCATCCAGCATTTGCCCCGGCGGAAATGTTAGTGTTGCCTTCACAATAACGGGGACATACTCAGCTACAAATACGTTTTCAGCACAGTTATCCGATGCTGCCGGTGCATTTGCTGCCAGTCCACCCGTAATAGGAAGTATTACAGGCGCAACGGCAGGAACCATTAGTGCAACTATTCCGGCTTCAAGTGCTACTGGTGCTTATAAAATCCGGGTTGTTTCCAGTAGCCCGGTCAGAACAGGATCTACCAGTAATCTTGCCGTCAATGTGCCAGCTGCTCCAACGGCTACTTCACCTGCTCCATATTGCCGGGGTGCTGCGGCCAGCGCCCTTACCGCTAGTGGCCAGAACCTACGTTGGTATGATAATGCTAATAATTTTTTAGGCAGTACGGTAACTCCAAATACAAACACAGCCGGCACATTTATTTATAACGTAACCCAAACTGTCAACGGTTGTGAAAGTCCCAAAACAGCGGTTACCGTTACTGTAAACCCAGGCCCATCGGCTCCCGGAACTTCATCTGTAGAATTCTGCCAGGGTTCACCCGCTTCAGCTTTGACAGCTAGTTTTGCAGCGGGTGCTACACCAAACTGGTATGGCACCAATGCCACAGGGGGTACGGCTTCTACAACTGCTCCGGTTCCTTCCAATGCAACGGCCGGAACAACAACTTACTACGTGAGTCAAACGCAAAATGGTTGTGAAAGCCCACGAGCCAGTTTGAGCGTCAAAGTTAAACCATTACCAGGCGCACCAGGCGTAACCAACGTTAGCTTTTGCAACAATGGACCGTCATCTCCACTAACAGCGAACGGATCGGGCCTAAAGTGGTTTGATGCCTCGGATAATCCGCTAGGCGGGGCTCCAACACCAGGAACTGGTACCGTGGGTGTTCAGACGTTCAAGGTATCACAAACAGTTGATGGATGTGAAGGCCCTAAAGCCACGTTGACGGTTACGATTAGTGCCTTACCCGCGGCTCCTGCCGTAAGTACGCCATCCCCTTATTGTCAGGGGTCTGCTGCGGTTGCACTGGTTGCTAGTGGCAGTAGTTTACGCTGGTACGGTACCAATCAGACCGGAGGTAGTGGCTCTAGCACACCTACAGTGCCAAGCACCGATACGCCAAGCAACAGCACTTATTACGTAACGCAAACGGTCAATGGTTGTGAAAGTCCACGGGCAGGTATTACGGTGACCGTAAAAGCAACTCCCGCTGCCCCTGGTGTCTCGGCCGTAGATTTTTGTCAAAACTCAGCGGCTCCTGTATTAACGGCTTCGTTGGTAGCCGGAGCTACGCCCAACTGGTATGGAACAAATGCAACAGGAGGAATTCCGTCGGCCACGGCACCAGTTCCAGGAAATACTACAGTCGGAACCGTTACGTATTACGTTAGTCAAACCCTGAATGGCTGCGAAAGTGGGCGAGCGGCACTGGCCGTTCGGGTCAAGCAACTTCCTGCTGCGCCAGGTGTAGCCAATACAAGCTTCTGTAACAATGCCCCTTCCGCGCCACTAACAGCCGGTGGATCAAGTCTGAAGTGGTACGATGCCACCGATAAGCTACTGGACGTAGCGCCAACACCCGGTACGGGAACGGTTGGTGATCAGACTTACAAAGTTTCCCAGACAGTCGAAGGATGTGAAGGGCCAAAAGCTTCGATAACCGTTACAATTAAAGCATTACCAGCCGCTCCTGTAGGCAATGCACCGTCTCCGTATTGTCAGGGAGTAACAGCAGCACCACTTACTGCGAATGGAGTCGGGCTTCTCTGGTATGGCCAGAACGCAACCGGAGGAACCGGTTCATCTGTGGCTACCGTGCCTGGTACGGCGACTACCGGTACAACCACCTACTACGTAACGCAGACGGTCAATGGCTGCGAAAGCGCCCGCACAGGCATTAATGTTACCATAAAGCTTACACCCGCGGCTCCTGGTGTCTCGGCCATTGCGTTTTGTCAGGCTTCTACACCACCTGGGTTAGCCGCCACCTTGCTTACAAGTGCTACGCCAAACTGGTACGGAACCAGCGCAACGGGCGGCACAGCTTCAGCTACGGCGCCGGTTCCCTCAAATACCACCCCGGGAACCGTAACGTATTACGTGAGCCAGACACTTGATGGCTGTGAAGGTGGTCGGGCAGCGTTGTCCGTTCGTGTTAAACCCTTACCAGCCGCGCCAGGAGTAGCCAACATTGGCTTCTGTAATAATGCTGCTTCCTCCCAGTTAACGGCCAGTGGTTCGAGCCTGAAATGGTACGATGCCACCGATAAATTACTGGATGCAGCCCCAACTCCCGGCACAGGAACGGTTGGTGATCAGGTTTATAAGGTAACTCAAACGGTTGAAAGCTGCGAGGGGCCAAAGGCTTCAATAACTGTTACGATCAAACCATTGCCTAATCCGCCGGGGGTAACCAATCTTAATTACTGTTTGCCAACACAGGACCAGCCTGCGCAGAATGTACCCACGTTAACGGCTTTTGGAACGGAGCTTAAATGGTTTAACACAGACGGAAACCAATACCCCAGCGCGCCAATTCCGGCCATAAACAAAGTGGGTACCCAATCGTATCTGGTCAGCCAGACCTATAATGGCTGCGAAGGTGGTAAAGCTACACTACAGGTTACCATACGTACTACAGCAGCGCCAACGGTTGCAAAATCGTTAGTAACGTACTGCATTAACGATAAGGCGGTTCCACTTGAAGCTTCAGCCGAGAGCGGAGGTAGTCTGCGGTGGGTAGATCCTTACGGGAATGTTTCCAGCAATGCGCTTACGCCCTCTACACTCAACACAAGCATTAAACCCGATGGAGATGCCTTTTATGTCTTTCAGGTTGGTCAAAATACGTGCTATAGTGAGCGGGCAGTCATTAAAGTTATAGTGAATGCCTTACCAACGCTATCGCTGACCGCCCCCGTCAATAGCGTTAACCTTGGACAGCGTGCTAATCTTCAGCTTAAATTCACCAGTATTCCGCCATTCAGCTATACGCTCACCGATGGACAGTCTGGCATAGTAAACCGAACAGATACTACGCTTTCCTTGCTGCCTCACACCACAACAACCTATCAGATTGTGACGATCAGAAACAGCTGTGGAGTTGGCTTACCTGGTAACCCGGCAACAGCCACGATCACGGTTCGGATACCAACGGTGACGACTGGTGCTCTGGCGTCAACAACGCTCTGCGCAGGTACATCATTGAGCGTCCCGTTTACAACGACAGGGGAATTTAATCAGGGGAATCTGTTCAGAATTGAGCTGGTAAGCGCTGCCGACACATCCAAGAAAATCGCTATTCCAGCCACAGCAACGGTTTCTCCCGTAACCTCGCCGTTACCATTAACACTGGTGGGAGGGCAGTATTACGTCCGCGTAAAAGCAGATAATCCGGAAATAGCCGTTATTGGCAGCAACAGTTCAACCCTGCTGACGGTACGTTCACAACCGACAGCTACGTTGACCGGTACACAGAATATTTACGAAGGTTTTCCGGCTAATTTGACGCTTACCTTCGGGGGCGAAAGTCCGTGGACTGTTACGTATGCGGATAGTGTACGCAGCTATTCGGCTACGGCAACGACGAATCCCTATACGGTAGAGGTACGCCCTACCCGCCGGACAACCTACCAACTGATCAGTGTTGCCAACATCTGCGGGAACGGTCCTGTTTCGGGCACGGCCACAGTTACGGTACTACCGCTTTTGGGCGTAGAAGATGACCCGCTCGGCCCATTGGTAAAAACGTATCCAATCCCGACTACATCAATCATAAACGTCGAGCTTGATCTGCCATTGACCCGCACACCCGCTACGTTGTCATTAACCGATAGTAACGGTAAATCGGTTATTCAACAAACAACAAGGAGCCCTAAAAACGAACTTGATTTGACGACACAGCCCAGTGGATTGTATTTACTGCGGATTAAGGTTGGTGACAGGCAGACGGTACGTAAGGTGCTGAAACAGTAAAAGCAGTCGTCAGTCAATAGCGGTTATATACAAAAGTAGTTCCCTATTGGCTGACGACTAAAGAACATCCCCACTGCCTTATGTCCGACGAATACTTTATGGAAATTGCGCTTGGTTTGGCCGAAGAAGCGGGCGACAATGGCGAAATACCCGTTGGAGCAGTAGTTGTATGTCGGAACCGAATTATCGCGAAGGCACGAAATCAGACGGAACAGCTCAACGACGTAACGGCACATGCTGAACTGATGGCCATTACGGCGGCTACACAATACCTCGGAAGCAAATACCTGACTGACTGCACGCTTTACGTTACTCTGGAGCCCTGCGTCATGTGTGCTGGTGCACTTTTCTGGGCACAACTCGGGAGGCTGGTTATTGGTGCCAGCGATCCCAAACGCGGTTATAGCCGAGTTGAATCGTCGTTATTGCACCCCAAAACACGGCTTGAGACAGGCATTCTGGCAGACGATAGCCAGTTACTGTTAGCGAAGTTTTTCAAGCGGTTAAGAACATAATTTAATGTCGCCGTGTTAATTCAACCGAATAATCATCCATTCTAACAAATAATAAAATGGCTTTTGTATTAGACCCTCTTCCCTACCCGAGCGATGCGCTTGAACCAAATATTGACAAACAGACAATGGAAATTCACCACGGAAAGCACCACAATGCTTACGTGACAAACCTGAATAATGCTATTGCTGGCACAGATATGGAGAATAAATCCATTGAAGATCTGTTGGCCACCGTAAGTCAGGCACCTGTTGCTGTTCGCAATAATGGAGGTGGGCATTATAATCATACATTATTCTGGAACACTATCTCTGGCAGTGGCGGTGGTCAGCCAACAGGGGCGTTAGCCGATGCAATTAATCAGAAATTTGGGTCGTACGATACGTTTAAAGAAGAATTTACTAAAGCAGCCACTACACGCTTTGGATCAGGCTGGGCCTGGTTGATTGTCACTCCCGAAGGTGAGCTAGCCATTACATCAACACCCAATCAGGATAACCCGTTAATGGATATAGCCGAAGTAAAAGGTTTTCCGATTATTGGTCTGGATGTGTGGGAGCATGCGTACTATTTAAAGTACCAGAACCGTCGTCCAGAATACATCGCAGCTTTTTTTAACGTAGTTGACTGGAGTGCCGCCGAAAAACGGTATCAGCAGGGCAAACAAGCGTAAAAGAAGATGATGAATTATGAATGATAAATGGCTCATTTCGCAAAAAAATTGTCATTCATCATTCATAATTCATCATTCAGCCTTATCTTTGCAATCCTAAATGGTGATTGTAGCTCAGTCGGTTAGAGCGTCGGATTGTGGTTCCGAAGGTCGCGGGTTCGAGCCCCGTCTTTCACCCAAAGTAAAAGCCCTGATTTTCAGGGCTTTTTTCGTTTTTGCTTGGCTAACATTTATAATTTCGAATCATCCTTCTTCAAACCCCCACTGCCGACCCGTATTTTTGTTGATCTTTTTATCTAAAACATTAAACAAAATACGTTTAAGCTCGTTATTATTGTGTCGATTTTTTTATGAAATCTATTAGCAGTCGTTCTTTTGGTTTCGTAAGCTTATCTATCAAATTATATCATCAACCCATTGCTGTTTATTTTTAAGCAGCAGCCATCTGCAGCAATTATTCTCTATGAATAGTTACTCCATTAAAGATTTAGAGCAGCTTTCAGGTATAAAAGCCCACACATTGCGAATTTGGGAGCAGCGTTATAATATTATTTCGCCTAAACGTACAGACACGAATATTCGCACGTATGATGGTGAAGATCTCAAGCTCGTCCTGAATATTTCATTGTTGAAAGATCATGGCTATAAGATTTCGGAAATTTCGAAGTTAACCATGGAAGACATGGCACAGGAGGTCCTCAAAATATCAACCAAGCCGCTTAATTACCCCGATCAGATTCAGGGACTTACGCTCTCAATGATTGATCTTGAAGAAGACCGCTTTAGGCAGATTATCAATGTCAGCGTGCAACAATTCGGGTTTGAAAATACGATGATAAATATCATTTATCCGTTTTTAAGCCGTATTGGTGTGCTTTGGGTAACCGGCTCGATTGGATCAGCGCAGGAGCATTTTATTACCAGTCTGATTCGTCAAAAGCTTATTGCTGCTATCGATGGACTCGATGCAGAGCTGATTTCAGGCAGCAAAACATTTTTATTGTTTTTACCCGAAGGGGAATTTCACGAACTCAGTCTGCTTTTTGCCAATTATATTATTCGCGCCCGTGGTAATCGGGTAATTTATTTGGGCCAGAGCTTGCCTTTCGACGATCTGGTGTTTATTTATAAAACCAAGCAGCCCGATTACATTTTTACTTCGTTCACTTCTGTGCCAGCCAATCATGAAGTGCAGCCTTTCGTAAATCGAATGGCTAAATCTTTTCCCGCTTCGCAACTGTTGTTAACTGGTTTCCAGGTAGTTGGGCAGGACATAGACATACCCGAAAATGCTTCAGTTATTAACCAGATTACGGATCTGCTACGTATTATCGGCAACTAGTCTCACGGATCGGAACAGGCCAGATTTGAGTTTATACAATGACTCGCTGAACAAATTCAAGGGCTCTTCGTTCGGCGTATGTGTGTAAATCCCTGGCAATTTGAAAGCCAACATGACCGCCTTTTTTGGGTGTTTCCAGAAAAATATATTGATGTTTTTCGGCTAACCACACCGGTGAACATTCGGGAGATAAAAGCGGATCATTCTGCGCATTCAACAATAAAGTAGGTACATTAATGTCAGCCATGAAGTTGATAGCCGAAGCCTGCGTATAAAAATCTTCAGCGTTACGGTAGCTATTTACAGGTGCCGAGAAAAACTCATCAAAATCACGCCATTGTCTTACTTCCCGTAATTTGCTCATATCCAATCGACCCGGAAAACGATCCGCTTTCTGTTTCAACTTGACGACCAATTTTTTCATGAATCGATTCCGATAAAATCGATTCGATGGCTGATCGAGTAAAATGGCGCTGGCTGCCAGATCAACCGGTGATGAAATGGCTATCCCTGCTCTAATAACATCAGGCAGTTGATTACCATGACTGCCAAGGTATTTCAACGTAATGTTTCCACCCATACTATAACCGACCAAAACAACCTCCTGGTAAGATCTGGTGGTTAAAGCATGGTAAATCACCTCGCCCAGATCGCCTATTTCACCATGATTGTAGAGCCGAAACGCATGATTCATTTCACCGCTACAGGATCGGCAATTCCAGGCTAGTACGTCATAATTATGCTGGGCAAATAATCTGGCCGTTCCCCGGATGTATTGCCGTTTGCTATCTCCTTCCAGACCGTGCGTTACGACTACTAACCGGTTATGCTTATTGACAATCCAGTCCAGATCGACAAAATCGCCGTCGGAAAGAGTCAAACGCTCCCGCTCATAATTTACACCGGAAACGTTACGGGTGAGGCTTGGCACAATGGTTTGCAGATGACCATTGTATTGATAAATAGGTGGACCGGGGTATCTAGACGGGAGCAGCGGCATATAAACCAAACAACGAATCCATTTCCATCGTTGTTCCAGGATACCCTATCACTATGTCCGTTGCTAAATACATATCGGTTGTCATTGCCAGCACAATCAAATTTATCGGTGGACCTCTTTCCGGAGCCGCCCTCGGCTTGAGCTGGGCTGAAACAGCTATCTGTACAACCCTGGGTATGATGCTGAGTGTGATAGTGATCACATACGCCGGTGTAGCTCTTCAGGCGTTACTGCATCGGTATCGCCCACGACCAACCAAACGATTCACCAGACGAACCCGGCTGGCTGTACGTATCTGGAAGCGGGCTGGCCTGGCAGGCATTGCATTTCTAACGCCCCTTATTTTAACGCCGATCGGCGGCACAGCTATAGCTATCTCCTTTGGGGTTAAGAGGGGCTTACTCCTATTTTACATGTTGATAAGCGCCGTGCTTTGGTCGATCGTTCAAACGCTTGCCATTTACCAGATCCCTGGCCTTAAAGGCGTATTTGGGTGATTTAGCCAAGTTTGGCAAACAACTTTATCGACTTACCGTCTGCTCAACGGGCGAAGCTGTTTTTTTACGAAAGTCTCCCTGCGAGAAATATTTTTCGATCAGGCAGTACATGAGAATGAAAAAATACCGACTACCCATTTCTTTAATTTTCAATTTCGAATGCCCGTATTTCCGGTTAGTCCAGCTATTAGGAACAACTGCGTAACTGTAGCCGCGAACAATGGTCTTAAGAGGCAATTCGACCGTCAGGTTGAAATGAGGGGACAAAAACGGCTTTATACCCTCGATCGTTTCCCGCTTATATAATTTGAAGGCATTCGTCGTATCGTTATACCTGATGCCCATGAGGATACGTACTATGAAATTGGCGATACGATTAATGAATTTTTTCAGAGCTGGGTAATCAACTACTTTACCCTCTTTACCCCAACGCGAGCCAAAAATAGCATCAACATCCGTTTCGAGCATCTTATTATAGAACTTCACCAGATCTTCTGGATCATCTGATAAATCGGCCATAAATACGGCTGCGCAATCGCCTGAAAACCGTTCGAGTCCATAACGTACCGCATAACCAAAGCCGTTAGGGCCTGGGTTTGTGTAATAAACCAAGGTTGGAATCTCAGTGGCAGCCAGTTTCTCAAGCACACCCAACGTATTATCCTTTGAATTAT